>NZ_JANFYJ010000001.1:0-475269 GCF_024460495.1 Hungatella sp. SL.1.14
TGAATTTATATAGGATTGTCTGATGTAAAAGGATTCCGCATTTTTGGACTTCGTTGTATCAACCTTCATAATAATCACCCCATCCCTATTTTACCACAAAAAGCTAAAAAAGGCTATATATTAAAACGAAATATTTGACAAAAAAATATAAGCCAGTAGCGGCTTAGTGGCTAATTTTCTATGATTAGGGTGTCAAAGACCCGAGCACGGCGGGGAGTGAATATTTTATGATTCGTACAAAATATATACATTTTACGACAAATTTGCAATAGAAATGATTGACTTCTAATTCACAAAGTGAGATAATGTCTTAAACTGTGAATGGAATTAATTCAAAATGTGGATGGAAATAAAAATGCATATGGGGACGGGGGCTTGCCTTCCGTCTCCGTTGCATTCTTATCCATGGAGGAGAGAATGGAGAAGGAATACCTGCTGTTTGATCTGGACGGAACACTGACCGATCCAAAAGAAGGCATCACGAAATCCGTGCGCCATGCCCTTAAGGCCTATGACATCGAGGTGGAGGATTTAGATTCCCTCTGCTGTTTTATCGGCCCGCCGCTGAAGGACAGCTTCATCGAGTACTACGGCTTCAGCGAGGAGAACGCGTCCAATGCAATTGGCGTTTACCGGGAATATTTTTCCGACCGTGGGATCTTTGAAAACGAAGTTTATGAGGGCATCGAGGAGGTGCTGAAGGCACTGAAGGCCTCAGGGAAAAAGCTGTTCGTGGCTTCGTCGAAGCCCGAGGTTTTTGTCAGGAAAATTATGGAGTATTTTAAGCTGGATCCGTATTTTACCTTTATGGGAGGCGCGGATTTAGGCGAGACCAGAGTGAAGAAAGCGGATGTGATCCGCTACGTCCTTGAGGAAAACGGAATTACCGATCTGGAGAAAGTGATCATGATCGGAGACCGGAAACACGATATTTTAGGGGCGAAGGAAGTCGGAGTCGACAGCGTCGGCGTCCTCTATGGTTATGGAGACCGGGAGGAACTGGAAGCCGCGGGAGCGGACTTTCTGGCGGAAACAGTTTTTGATTTGCAGAATCTTTTATAGTGTGGTATGATACACAGTATTATGGCGCTTAAGGAATAGTTTTGGCTGACGGCGAAGAGGAACGCCTTAAGGAGGAGACGCATTATGATTGAACTGGGAAAAGAAAAGAGACAGATAATCAGAACGCTTTGCGGACAGGCGGATAATGTACTGGTGCACGGAGCGGTTCAGGGATATATGGGCCGTGTGTGGGTGCCGGAGCTGACGAATCCATCGTACTGCCTGATTCATCTGGGTGATTTCGCATACCTGTTTGGCATATGCCCAAAGGGTGAGCAGGCCATGGAACTGAGAGCACAGCTTTACAGGGAATGCGGCCAGGACTACATCACCCCAGCCGATGAAAGATGGGCCGAATGGCTGGAAGAATCCTTTCCGGGAGAATACAGGGTTTTATCCCGGTATTCGATGAGAAGGGACAGGAACCATTTTTCGGAGGAGGCACTGGAATCCTACTGCAGGAATCTGCCTGCCGGAATTCGATTAAAAAGAATTGATAAGAGACTGTACCAGACGGCGCTTAAGGAGGAATGGAGCCGCGATTTCTGCTCCAATTTTGAAACTCCGGAAGAATATGAACAGAACGGCCTCGGATTTGTCGCCATGGATGGCAGAAAGATTGTTTCCGGCTGTTCTGCCTATGGAATCAGCGAGGGAATGTTTGAGATCCAGGTGGAGACCCGGAGAGAGTATCAGCGGAAGGGCCTGGCACTGGCGTGCAGCGCCCGTTTCATACTCACGTGTCTGGAACAGGGAATCTACCCGAGCTGGGATGCGATCAGCCTGCAGTCCGTCGGACTGGCTGAAAAACTGGGCTATATTTTTGACAGAGAATACAAAGTGTATCAGCTCCATGATATGGAGAGCGGCCTTTTAATGGCGTAACCGGACATTTGGAGGAATACGAGCGATGAAAAGAGTAAAAGTCGGATTCTGGGGGATTGATTCAATCCTGGAATTTGTAAAAATAACCGGCAGCAGCCGTCATAAGATGGAACTGGTCTGCGGCAGTACGGTAGTGGATGCCAAATCACTTCTGTCCGTGCTGTCCGTTAAGGCAGCCCAGGCAGTGGAACTGGTGATTCATGAGGAGAGCTGCGACCGTCTGCTGGAGCGGCTGGACCCTTATATCGAGCATGGCAGTCTGTTGGACAGGGCCCATCATTTGAGTGCCTGACAACAGAACGGAAGCCGCCGGAATGCAGCTCTGCAGGGCCGGCAGCCTTCAGAAAGAAAACTGACAGGAAAAGGAACTTGAAAAATTGAGTAAAGTGGTGTATACTAATGCTATAAAAATAAGATGAATTGTAATTCCTGGAATGTTCGATACTCTTACCTACTTTGAACCTACATTTTGACATTCGGGATTCCAATATTTTTAAGCGGATGTCAGGCCTCCTTTATTGAGTGGAAGGCAGAAGCTTAAGTGAGGTCGCCCACCTAGCAAGGCTAGGCGTCAAACAGTAAGAACCGGCATTTTGGGGTTACAAAAGAAAAAAGCAGCGAGAAATCGCTGCTTTAACTTTTTACAAAAGTATGATAATGTATACATAGGGCAGTGCCCTTATCTTAAAAATACAGGAGAATAATATGAAGGAAACGAAATTCAGGAATTATATATGCTGGGGAGTAACCGCGCTGGCGGTGATCGCGCTGAGTATCGCGTTTGCTTTTTTTCTTACACGATTTCAGGTGATGAAGGCGGGACTTAAAGCATTTATCGGCATCCTGATGCCGGTGATCTATGGTGCGGTCCTGGCATATCTGCTTCTTCCGATTTATAACAGGACGAGAAGCCTTCTTGAAGGATGGATTGCGAAGGGCATAAAAAAGGAAAAGACAATCAGGGGATTATCGAAGGCCGGAGCGACAGCCGTCAGCCTGATCGTTCTTTTTGTGATTGTCGCGGGACTGTTCTGGATGGTGATTCCGCAGATTTATACGAGTATTATGACGCTGCAGGAAGGGCTGGGGGAGAATATTAACAACCTGGCGCTGTGGCTTCAGAAGCTTCTGGAGGATAATCCGTCTCTGGAACAGAAGGTAATCCCGATGTACGACGAGGTGACCAATCAGCTGGAAAACTGGCTGACCACCTCCCTGGTACCGAACGTGTCGACGGTGATCAGCGGTCTTTCCAGCGGTCTTTTAAGTGTTGTGCTGGCGCTTAAGAACATTCTGATCGGCGTTATCGTTATGGTATACCTGTTAAACATAAAAGAGACTCTTTCCGCACAGGGAAAGAAGATCATTTACAGTGTACTTCCGCTGCGGATGGCGAACCAGTTTATTGAGGAACTCCGTTTTGTCCATCGGGTGTTTGGCGGTTTCATTACGGGTAAGCTGCTGGATTCCCTGATTATCGGCATTATCTGCTTTGTCTGCTTAAACTGGATGAAGATGCCGTACGTACTGCTGGTCAGCGTGATCGTGGGCGTGACGAATGTGATTCCGTTTTTCGGCCCGTTTATCGGAGCTGTCCCGAGCGCCTTTTTAATACTTCTGGTGAGCCCGATGAAGTGTCTGTATTTCCTGATTTTCATCGTACTTCTTCAGCAGTTTGACGGCAACATTTTAGGCCCGAAGATTTTAGGACAGTCTACCGGGCTTCCAAGCTTCTGGGTGCTGTTTTCCATCCTGCTGTTCGGCGGTCTGTTCGGATTTGTCGGTATGATCATTGCAGTTCCCACCTTTGCCGTGGGCTACAGTATGCTTACCGGGCTGGTAAACCGGGCTCTCAGGAAAAAAGAGCTCTCCCTTAATACTAACGACTACATGGATTTAAAACACATCGATGAAGAGAAGAAAACTTATATGAGATAAGAGGAGCGCATGAATAAAAGGAAATTTATTGCATTTGCAGCCGGAATTCCTCTTCTGGTTCTCATTTTAATTATCATCATCCTGGTCAGTGAACCGAAGCCGGGTGGGATATCGAGAGCGGCGGCCTATAAGTCGGCCGCCCTTCTTTTGACAGATGCCGAAAGCTGTGAGCAGCTGCTTAAGGAGCAGGGGCAGAACTATTTTACGGAGAAAGACAGGAATCACTGGTATGCGAAATATTTGAACTATCTTTATGTGAACGGATATGTATCTCCGGACACGACCCCATCCGATCCGGAGTACGTACAGGGATACCTGACGTACCGGGAGGCGGAGGAACTGGCAGAGGCGCTGTCCCCGGGACAGGGGGAAGCGGCCCGCGTGGGAAAAAAGAAGCAGGGCAAACCGTTTCCATCGGATAACTGGTGGTTTATTTACGACAGCCTCAGAAAAGAACTGGATCACGATGGCAGCATAAAGGAACGGAATATCCTCCTTTACGGTACACCCATGAATATAAGGAGCGCTCCGGCCTGGACCGCATATACGAGCGAAGGCAAATTCCGCTTTGAGGGAATCAGCCTCGACAGCTACATAGACTGGGAGCTGAAGGTCCTGGTAAAAGACGGCGAGATGATCGCGGTCAGGGAACCGGTGAGCGATTCCGTCACCTATAAGAATGTCTGGCTTACCCACGGTGAGGGAGACACGTTTTCGGTCCGTCTGGGAACTGTCGATCGGTCGTTTCCCATGGAGGCCTCTTTGGGGCAGCCGGAGGAATTTGCGGATAATCTGGCGGACTTGTCTTTAAAGAACGGGAAGCTTCAGAAGGTAACCCTGAAGAAAAAGAGAATTACCGGAAAGGTTCTGGCGGTAAAGGACGATTCCATTGAGATAGAAGGCTACGGAAAGATTAAACTGGATAAGGATTTCAAGGTGTATAAGCTGTACGGTCAGTTCGAGGAGCAGTCTGTCTCGGACATTCTCGTCGGCTACGACATCCAGGAATTCGTCGTGGCGCATGGAAAGCTGTGCGCGGCGCTGACCATGCGGGAGTTCGATGCGAAGACCATCCGGGTCATGATCATGAATACGAATTTCCAGTCTGTATTCCATCCGTCGGTCACCTTATCGGCGGAGAGTGGCTTAAACCTTGCAAGCGGGGAAGAGAGCGTTCAGATACCGGCGAAGGCCGAAGTGATTATCGATCCGTCGGATGAGAGGCTGAAGGACGGCCGGATTGTCGTCACCCCTGTGGAGGCCGGCGACACCATAACCGTCAATTCCATCCGCCGTTCCCTGGGAACGCCAACGTACAGCGGCAGTATCGAGATCAGGAAGGAGAACGAAGGGATTACCCTGATTAACGAGTTGTATCTGGAAGACTATTTGACCAGGGTAGTGCCCAGTGAGATGCCTGACAGCTATGAGATGGAGGCGCTAAAGGCCCAGGCGGTCTGTGCGAGGACGTACGCCTACCGTCAGATTCAGAGCAACGCCTACAGCCAGTACGGCGCCCATGTGGACGACAGTACCAGATTTCAGGTGTATAATAACTTAAAGACTTCGGATAAGACGGAGCAGGCTGTGCGGGAGACATACGGAAAGCTTCTGTTCTATCAGGATGTGCCCATTGAAGCGTTTTATTTCTCCACCTCCTGCGGCCACACGACAGACGGCAGCATCTGGGGGAGCGATCCGGCCAAGTATCCGTATCTGGATGGCTGTCTTCTGGATGGCGGACGAAGTGTTTTGAATCTGTCCACCAATGCGGCGTTTGAAGCATTCATCAAAGATAAGGAGTATCCATCCTATGATTCGTCCTTTCCGATGTACCGGTGGGAGACTACGGTAACCAACCGGCAGCTGGAGGAGGAGATAACTGCGGTGGGAACTATTTTGAATATTTCCGTCACCGAGCGTGGAGTGGGCGGCATAGTGAAAAAGGTGCGTGTGGAAGGCTCCGATGGAATTATGACGATCAACGGGGAGGGACAGGTGAGAGCAAAGCTTGGCAATCCTTATATGAAGATCACGAAGAATGACGGAACTGTCATGAAGGATATCGAATCTCTGCCCAGCGCCTATATAGCCATTGAGAATGAGGGCGTGGATGATAACAATATCACCACCTTCCATATCTACGGCGGCGGCTATGGCCACGGCGTCGGCATGAGCCAGAACGGGGCCCAGGCTATGGCGTCGGAGGGAAAGAGCTATGAGGAGATTCTTCAGTTCTTTTATCAGGGCGTAGAAGTCAGAGAAGCAGAAAAGGAAGGGGACCAGTGACGGGAAAGAACCCGAATACGACCATGCTGTCACGCGTATGATAGACTAAAAGAGTAATCGGGAAGCATATGCAGAACCAAAAGCTGGAAAATCTGTTAAACCTGGCGCTCAGCGCCACGGAAGAGGAACGGGAAAAATCAGAGTCATTAAATGTAGGCTATAATTCTGACCAGAATACATGGGAACTGATCGTCAAATATTCCGGAAGCCTTGACGAGGCAGCAGAACACGGGGTCACCGTGGAGGAGATGATCAATGAGTACGCGATTCTCACGGTGCCGGAATCGGAGATCGACTATATCAGCAGTCTGCCTCAAATCGAATACGTGGAAAAACCAAAGAGGCTGTTCTTTGCCATCAACCAGGCAAAGGCAGCCTCCTGCATTAATATTGCGCAGCAGGGGGACAGGAGCCTGTCAGGCAGAGGCGTTCTGACGGCGATCATCGATTCTGGGATCGATTATTACCACGACGATTTCCGGAAGGAGAACGGAGACACCCGCATTGTCATGCTCTGGGACCAGACGCTTAACCGGGTGTTTACGGAGGAGGAGATTAACGAAGCGCTGGCAGCAGGGAGCCGGGCGGCCGCACGAGCGCTTGTACCTTCTGTGGATACGAGCGGCCATGGCACGGCTGTGGCCGGAATCGCGGCGGGCAACGGAAGGGAAAATAACGGGCAGTACCGCGGAATCGCCTATGAGAGCGAGCTTCTGGTGGTTAAGCTGGGTGTGCCGAAGAGCGACGGCTTTCCGCGAACGACGGAGCTGATGCGGGCAGTCAATTTCGTGGTGAGAGAGGCCGTGCGCAGGAGACAGCCGGTGGCGGTCAATTTAAGCTTCGGCAACACGTACGGTTCCCATGACGGCACCAGTCTTCTGGAAACATTTCTCAACGATATATCCAATTACGGAAAAACGGTGTTTGTGGTGGGAACGGGAAATGAAGGCGCGGGAGACGGTCACAGTGCCGGGCAGCTGGTGATGAACCAGCCGCAGGAGGTGGAACTGACGGTCGGGGCCTATCAGACCAGCTTCAGTGTTCAGCTCTGGAAGTCCTATACGGATATCTTTGATATCAGCTTAATCACGCCATCCGGCGAGACCATCGGCCCGGTCAGCAGCCGTCTGGGACCGCAGACAATCCCGTTTGTGAACCAGACGATCCTCCTCTATTACGGAAAACCGGGACCCTACAGCGTGGCGCAGGAGATCTATCTGGATTTCATTCCCAAAGAAAATTACCTGGAGGAGGGGCTCTGGAGGATTCGTCTGACTCCCCGGGAGATTGTGGAGGGAAATTTTGATTTCTGGCTTCCTTCCGCCAGTGTACTGAGCCGTTCCACCCGTTTTTTAAGGCCGTCGCCGGAGACGACACTGACCATTCCGTCAACGGCGGCGGGCGTCATATCTGTCGGAGCCTACGATGACGCCTACCAGTCTTTTGCCGATTTTTCCGGCCGCGGTTTTACGAGAATGACGCGTCAGGTGAAACCGGATCTGGTCGCCCCCGGCGTCGGAATTATTACCGCCAGATCGGGCGGCGGTTATGAGACCGTGACAGGAACCTCCTTTGCCACGCCATTTGTGACGGGAAGCGCGGCGCTGCTGATGCAGTGGGGGATTGTGGACGGAAGAGATCCGTTTCTGTACGGCGAGAAAATAAAGGCTTATTTAAGGCGGGGCGCCAGGCATCTGCCCGGATATTCCCAGTGGCCGAATCCGGAGCTGGGGTTTGGAACCCTATGCCTGTCGGACAGCATTCCGATATAAAACGGGTTCACCGGAAAAAATTTAATAATTAGAAAATATTAGAAAATATGCACAATAATCGCTTGCGGCTCCCGGATAAACATGTTATACTTTACTCGTAAATTGAATACTCGGTTGAAGAATCCGGGAGAGACCGCAGATCAGCGGCGGCGCCGAAGGTGAGAAAAACTCTCAGGCAAAAGGACCGGATTTGGACGAAACTCTGGAAAGGTGACAGACACCACCGACGAGGCAGCTTTCCGGCTGTGCGTTTTCCCGGACCGGTCGCAGTGCATTTACAGACTGGATCAGAGAAGGGAACCGTAACAGAGGAAGGTAATCTTTCAGGTACGAAGACGGGGCATATAACGAATTGCGTTGTATGCCTTTTTTGTGTTCAAAATTTAACAATCTTGATTGGAGGAAGGAAATCATGGAATGTAAAACGACTTTATATGATACTCATGTAAAGTATGGGGGGAAGATGGTGCCGTTTGCCGGATATCTCCTGCCGGTGCAGTACGGAACCGGAGTCATTGCGGAACACATGGCTGTACGGACGGCCTGCGGCCTGTTCGACGTATCCCATATGGGAGAGATTCTGTGTGAGGGAGAAGGCGCTCTCGACAATTTAAACCATCTGCTGACCAATGACTTTACGGGGATGGCGGATGGCCAGGCCAGATACAGCCCGATGTGCAACGAGGAGGGCGGCGTGGTGGATGACCTGATTGTGTACAAGATCAGAGACAATCACTATTTTATCGTGGTAAATGCAGCCAACAAGGATAAGGATTTTGCATGGATGACGACCCACAGTCTTCCGGGCGCCGAGTTAAAAGACATCTCGGCGGAGATAGGACAGCTGGCCCTCCAGGGGCCGAAGGCAAAGGAGATTCTTCTGAAACTGACGGAGGAAACGAATCTGCCGGTAAAATACTATACCTGCCTTGCAGACCGTCCGGTGGCCGGAATCCGCTGTATCATTTCCAAAACCGGGTATACCGGGGAGGACGGTTACGAGCTCTACATGGCTGCCGGGAAGGCTCCGGAACTTTTTGAAGCGCTGATGGAGGCCGGAAAAGAGGAAGGGTTAATTCCATGCGGTCTGGGAGCGCGGGATACTTTAAGACTGGAAGCCGCCATGCCTCTGTACGGTCATGAGATGGATGATACCATTACACCGATAGAGACAGGACTTTCCTTTGCCGTGAAGATGAAAAAGGAAGACTTTATCGGAAAAGCGGCTATCGAGGCGAAGGGAGAACCGGCGCGGGCCAGGGTCGGTTTGAAGGTGACAGGCCGGGGCATTATCCGGGAACATGAGACCGTCTATGCGGATGGCGGGGAGATCGGCGTGACCACATCCGGGACCCACGTCCCCTATTTAAAATGCCCGGTTGCCATGGCCCTTGTAAAAAAAGAATATGCCGTTCCAGGCACAAAGGTGGAGGCGGATGTGAGAGGGCGCCGGATTGAAGCGGAGGTCGTCCCGCTGCCGTTTTATAAAAGAGTGAAATAACCATACCAAATAAAATCAAAAATGGAGGAAAAAACAATGACATATCCAGAAAATTTAAAGTATGCAAAATCACACGAGTGGGTGGAGTTCTTAGAAGACGGTTCAGCCAGGATCGGTATGACAGATTATGCCCAGGACCAGATGGGGGATCTCGTATTTGTAAACCTTCCGGAGCCGGAGGATGAGGTGACGGCAGGCGAGGCGTTCGGCGATGTGGAGTCGGTAAAGGCCGTTTCCGATGTTTACTCTCCGGTTACCGGCGTGGTTGCGGAGATCAATGAGGACCTGCTGGACAGTCCGGAGAGCATCAATTCCGACCCGTACGGAGCCTGGATGATCCGCGTTTCCGACATTGAGGATAAAGAAGAACTGATGAGTGCACAGGAATATGAGGAGTTCGTCAAAGAATAAGAACTTTGAACAGCAGAAGGAGAATGCATATGGGGTCTTACCTATCCAGCACCGATGATCAGCAGAAGGCAATGCTCGATGAAATCGGTTATAAAGATTACGATGATTTGTTCGGCTGTGTGCCGGATTCCGTGAAGCTAAAGAGACGGCTCTCTGTTCCGGAGGGCAGATCAGAGCTTGAACTGTACCGGCATATGGCGTCCATGGCGGGCAGAAACCGCGTGTTCGACCATGTGTTCCGCGGGGCGGGAGCGTACCGCCATTACATACCGGCTATTGTAAAAGAGGTGGTCTCCAAAGAGGAGTTCGTCACCGCCTATACCCCGTATCAGGCGGAGATCAGCCAGGGGAATCTACAGGCTATTTTTGAATACCAGACCATGATCTGTGAACTGACAGGGATGGATGCAGCCAATGCGTCGGTCTATGACGGCGCATCTGCGGCTGCAGAGAGTGTCTTCATGTGCCGTGAGCGCAAGAGGGTCAGAGTCCTGGCGGCAGACACGGCACATCCGGATGTACTGGCAGCGATGGAGACGTACTGCCACGGCAGAGGTGCTTTCGTGGAACTGGTTCCGTCAAAGGACGGGAGCGTGGATTTTGAGGCGCTGAAGGGGATGCTTGATGAGACAGTGGCCTGTTTCTATGTACAGCAGCCCAATTACTACGGTATTCTGGAAGATGTAACCGCCATATCGGAACTGGTTCACGAAGCCGGCGGCAAGGTGATTGCAGGCTGTAATCCCATCTCTTTGGCGGTTCTTAAGACGCCGGCCGAATGCGGCGCCGATATCGCAGTGGGAGAAGGACAGCCGCTGGGACTTCCTATGGCTTTCGGCGGTCCTTACCTGGGATTTATGGCGACGACGCGGGATATGATGAGGAAACTCCCCGGCCGTATTGTGGGTGAGACGGTGGATTCCGATGGAAAAAGGGGCTTTGTTCTGACTCTGCAGGCGAGAGAACAGCATATCCGCCGGGAAAAAGCAGGCAGCAATATCTGCTCCAATCAGGCGCTGTGCGCACTGACGGCCTCCGTCTATCTGTCAGCGATGGGACCGCAGGGGCTTAGGGAGGCGGCGCTCCAGTGCACCTCAAAAGCCCATTATCTGAGAGAAAAACTGAAAGAAGCCGGATTGAAGCCGGTCTATGACAAGCCATTTTTCCACGAGTTTGTGACAGAGTGCCCTGTAGATACAGAGCAGTTGTCTGCCAGGCTGGAGGAAGAAGGGTTCTTAGGCGGTCTGCCTTTACCGGGCGGACGCATACTCTGGTGTGCGACAGAGATGAATACGAAGGAGGAGATGGACCGTCTGGCCTGTCTCGTAAAGGAGGTGTGCTGCGCATGAAACTGATATTTGAACGAAGCGTACATGGGCGTCACTGCCAGATTCTTCCGTCATCCGATGTGCCGTATGTGATGCCGGAACACGGAAGGGAGCTTCCGCTGCGCCTTCCCGAGGTATCGGAAAATGACATAAGCCGCCATTATACGGAACTGGCAAAAGCAACCCATGGTGTCAATGACGGCTGCTATCCCCTCGGTTCCTGCACCATGAAATACAATCCCAAGATCAATGAGGAGATAGCCGGCCTCCCGGGATTTACCGGAATTCATCCGCTGCAGCCGGAATCCACTGTTCAGGGTGCCTTGGAGGTCCTTAAAACGGCGGAGGAGATTTTCAGCGAGATAACCGGAATGGACAGCATGACGTTCCAGCCGGCGGCAGGCGCTCACGGCGAATTTACAGGACTGCTGCTGATCCGTGCCTGGCACGAGAGCCGTGGAGATGAGAAACGGACGAAAATCATCGTTCCGGACTCCGCCCATGGAACGAATCCGGCCAGCGCGGCCATGGCCGGCTACAAGGTAATCAATATTCCATCCACAGCCGACGGTCTTGTGGATTTGGAGAAGCTTCGGGAGGCTGTCGGAGAAGATACCGCAGGCCTTATGCTGACCAATCCCAACACAGTAGGGCTCTTTGACCCGAATATCTTAGAGATCACGAAGATTGTCCATGACGCAGGCGGCCTCTGCTATTATGACGGAGCAAACCTTAACGCGGTCATGGGAATTACAAGGCCCGGAGACATGGGCTTCGACGTGGTTCATTTAAATCTGCACAAGACCTTTTCCACGCCTCACGGCGGCGGCGGCCCGGGAAGCGGCCCGGTGGGCTGCAAGAAATTCCTGGAACCGTTCCTGCCGGGACGGAAGGTGGTGGAACGGGATGGAGTGCTCTGTACGGCGCCTTACGGGCAGTCCATCGGAATGGTAAAAGAGTTCTGCGGCAATTTCCTTGTGGTGGTGAAAGCACTTTCCTATGTTCTGACGCTGGGACCCGACGGCATTGCTGACGCCTGCAGAAACGCGGTATTAAATGCAAATTACGTCAGAGTCAAGCTTTCGGACGATTACCACATGCCGTTTAAACAGACGTGCATGCATGAATTTGTCATGAGTCTGGAGCAGGAAAAGGAAGAGATGGAGGTGACGGCCATGGACATCGCCAAGGCCCTTCTGGACCACGGAATCCATCCGCCGACCATGTACTTCCCGCTGATTGTCCACGAGGCTCTGATGGTAGAACCGACTGAGACAGAATCAAAGGAGAACTTGGATGAACTGATCTCCGTGTTCCATGAGATTTACGAGACGGCGAAGCGCGATCCGGAATATATCCGGAATTCTCCTCATGTCACCCTGGTGAAGCGTCTGGATGAGGTAAATGCGGCCAGAAATCCGAAACTGCATTACGCATTCGGAGAGGAAGCTTCAGAAAGGGACGAGGCGTGATCCGCCTTCTGACCCTGGCTCATGGGCCGGGGACGTACCCCTATCCCAACTTCGGCATGGAGGAGTATCTGCTGTACCATGTGGAGGAAGAGGAGTGCATTCTCTACCTGTGGCAGAACGAGAAAACCGTAGTCATAGGCAGGAACCAGAATGCATGGAAAGAATGCCGCAGAGAAGAACTGGAAGCGGCGGGCGGCCATCTGGTAAGACGTCTGTCAGGCGGCGGCGCCGTGTTCCACGATCTGGGGAATTTAAACTTTACGTTTATCACAAGAAAAGAAAACTACGATGTCACAAAACAGACGGAGGTCATCTTACGGGCAGTGAAAAAGCTGGGCATCCATGCGGAACGGACCGGCCGCAACGATATTACCGCAGAAGGCCGCAAGTTTTCCGGCAACGCATACTATGAGACCGGGGACTTCTGCTGTCACCACGGGACCATTCTGCTCTCTGTGGACAAAGAAGAGATGGCCCGCTATTTAAACGTCTCCAGGGAAAAACTGAAATCCAAAAGCGTGGATTCCGTCAGAAGCCGTGTAACCAATTTATGCGAGTTCGTTCCGGATCTGACGGTCCGCCGCATGGGCCAATGTCTGGAGGAAAACTTTGGTGAGGTCTATGGCCTTCCCGTCAGACCGTTTCCGCCGGAACGCATGGACGAAAGTGAAGCAGCAGAGCGGACCGCGCGCTTTGCCTCCTGGGACTGGAAATACGGCAGGAAGATTCCGTTCAGTGACGAGTCCGCTGCCCGTTTTTCGTGGGGGGAAGTCCAGGTACTGGTTCTTGTGGAACAGGGCCGCGTCCGGGAAGCAAAGATCTGGTCCGATGCGCTGGACACAGACTTTATAAAGGCCGCGGAGGAGGCTCTGGGCGGCATGGTCTGGAGCAGAAATGCGGCAGCGGCCCGTTTCAGTGCCCTATCCTGTGTAACGCTCCTTCAGGAGACGATGCGGCGGGACTTACAGGACGTGATCTGCAATATGATAGAAAGATAACTGGCAGAAAGCCATACAGGAGGATTGGATGGAAAAACACTACGATCTCATCGTAATCGGTGCGGGGCCGGGAGGCTATATGGCGGCTCTTTATGCGTCGAAGGCGGGAAAAAGAACGGCCGTGATCGAGCGGTCCCACGTGGGAGGCACGTGTTTAAACTGTGGCTGCATTCCTACGAAAACGTATCTTCACACCACCGGCCTTTTCCGGGAGGTTAAGAAGACAGAGGCGGCGGGCCTTCATACGGAGGGCATGCACGTTTCCATGGCCGAACTGAAGAAGCGGAAGGACGCCGTGGTGGAAGAATTACGCGCCGGCATCGAGAAGCAGCTGGCAGCCGCGAAGATCGACTTATACAGGGGGAACGGAGTGGTCTGCGGAGATCATCTGGTAAAGGTTATGCCGGAAGGAGAGGAGCTTACCGCAGAGTATATCCTGCTGGCAGCCGGTTCTGAGCCATCGTCCCTTCCCATTCCCGGCATGGATCTGCCTGGTGTAAAAAACAGCACCGGGATTCTGGAGGAGGAGACAGTTCCGGACCGTCTCATAATCATAGGAGGCGGAGTAATCGGCATGGAGTTTGCAACCGTCTATAATGATCTGGGCTGTCAGGTGACGGTACTGGAAGCCATGGACAAGATTCTGCCGGGAATGGACAAAGAGATTTCCCAGAACTTAAAGATGATTATGAAGAAACGCGGCGTCGAGATTCATACCGGAGCCATGGTTTCTTCGATTGAAAATATGGGGGACGGAACGTATCTCTGCCGTTATACGGAAAAAGAGAAGGCCTGTGAGTGCTCCGCTCCGCTGATCTTATCGGCAGTCGGCCGCCGTCCCTGCGGCAGCGGTTTATTCTCCGGGGAAATGCAGGAACGCATCAAAATGGAACGTGGCCGCATCCTGGTCGACGAGCGCGGTGAGACCTCTGTCCCCGGAATTTACGCGGCGGGAGATGTCATCGGCGGCGTCTGCCTTGCCCATGTGGCCTCTGCCGAGGGCTACCGGGCAGTTTCAGCCATGTTCCCGGAACTGAAGGGAAAAGACATGGCGGTAATCCCATCCTGCGTTTACACCGATCCGGAGATTGCCTGTGCCGGCCTCACCGCCGACGAGGCAAAAGCCGCCGGCATAGAGGCTGTTACGGGAAAATATATTATGTCCGTAAACGGAAAGTCCGTGTTGTCCATGCAGGACCGCGGCTTCTTAAAAATAGTCGCGGAAAAGGATACCGGCCGCATCCTGGGCGCCGGGCTCATGTGCGCCAGAGCAACCGATATGATCGGCGAACTGGAACTGGCTGTTTCAAAGGGACTGACGGCCGAGGATCTGGCAGCGGTGATCATGCCGCATCCGACATTCTGCGAAGGAATCGGAGAGGCCGCAGAATCATTATGTATGGAAAAGAAGAATAAATAAAACAGGAAACTCCCATGGAATTCAGGGCTTTTAGCGGCACCTGGTTTTCCGTGGGAGCTTCTTCCTTTTTTTCGTTAAAAATGCTGAATCGCATGAGGAAGAACATGGCGCGGCATCCATCGCAAAAAATCAAAAACATTAAATATAGGGTATTAAAGTTACTGAAAATATGATATAATGTAACATAACTTTGGGTTTTTATTTAATGGAATAAGCGAGGATCCTTCCGCCGCTTAAGGCGGAGGGCCGGATGATTGAGACAGGATGGAGGTGACTCATGAATATCAGGGAATCTACGGAATCCTGGGAAGCAGAAACGTTAAGTCCTTACGCCTCACTCAGCAGGAATTCGAAAGGAAGGGACAGAGAGGAAGAACCGTGTGACATACGGCCCGTTTATCAGCGTGACCGTGACCGGATTATTCACTGTAAAGCATTTCGCAGGCTGAAGCACAAGACACAGGTCTTTCTGGCGCCGGAAGGCGACCACTACCGGACGCGGCTTACCCATACTCTGGAGGTAGCGCAGATTGCAAGGACCATTGCCAGGGCGCTGCGTATGAACGAGGATCTGACAGAGGCCATAGCACTGGGGCACGATCTGGGGCATACGCCCTTCGGCCATTCCGGGGAGGCGGTTCTGGGCAAGATCTGCTCGGAAGGATTTGCCCACTACCGGCAGAGCGTCCGGGTGGTGGAGGTTCTGGAAAAAAACGGGAGAGGCCTTAATTTAACCTGGGAAGTCCGCGACGGCATCTTACACCACAGAACGAGCGGAAGACCGTCTACGCTGGAGGGAAAGATTGTACGGCTGTCCGATAAGATCGCCTACATCAATCACGATATCGACGATGCGATCCGCGCCAGGATGTTTGTGGAGGAAGATCTGCCTGCGTGTTTTACGGATGTCCTGGGACACAGCGTACGGGAGCGTCTGAATAATCTGATACATGATATTATCCTGGGAAGCATCGGGAAGCCGGAGATTATCATGTCGCCCCATATGGAGGAAGCCATGCAGGGGCTCCGCACCTGGATGTTCGAGAACGTATACCGGAGCGACGTACCCAAGGCGGAAGAAGGAAAGGCCCAGCATCTCATTGTGATGCTGTTTAACTATTATATGGAGCATACGGATAAGCTCCCGGCGGAATACCATTATCTGATGGATGTACGCCATGAAAACCGTGAACGCGTGGTATGCGATTACATAGCGGGGATGAGTGACAGCTACGCCATCGACAAGTTCGAAGAGCTGTTCGTCCCAAAGGCCTGGAAGGATATCTGACAGTTAAGGGAATCAGGGAGGTGTGAAATTTCATGCGATATCCGGAAGAAGTAGTAGAAGAAGTCAGGATGAAAAACGATATCGTGGATGTGATTTCAGGATACGTGAAGCTGCAGAAGAAGGGGAGCAACTACTTCGGACTCTGCCCGTTTCACAATGAGAAATCACCTTCCTTTTCCGTGTCGCCCTCCAAACAGATGTATTACTGTTTTGGCTGCGGCGCCGGAGGCAATGTGATTACGTTTGTGATGGAATATGAGAATTATTCCTTTATGGAAGCGCTTCAGATGCTGGCCGACAGGGCCGGTGTGGCGCTTCCGAAGCAGGAGTACAGCAAAGAAGCGAAGGAGGCTGCCGATCTGCGGACGGCCCTGCTGGAGATTAACCGCATGGCGGCGAATTATTACTATTACCAGCTCACCAATCCGCAGGGTGAGGCGGGCTACCGGTATTTGAGGGACAGGCAGCTGTCCGACGATACCATCCGCCATTTCGGACTTGGTTTTGCCAATAAGACCAGTGACGATTTATACCGGTATTTAAGGGCAAAAGGATACGACGACAGGATCTTAAAGGAGACAGGTCTGGTCACCATCGAGGAACGGGGAGCCCATGACAAGTTCTGGAACCGCGTCATGTTCCCCATCATGGATGTGAACAACCGCGTCATTGGTTTCGGCGGCCGTGTGATGGGAGCCGGGGAACCGAAATACTTAAACTCTCCGGAGACGAAGCTGTTCGATAAAAGCCGGAATCTTTACGGTCTGAACTATGCAAGACTTTCCAGGGAAAAATACATACTGATCTGCGAAGGCTATATGGATGTCATCGCCATGCACCAGGCCGGCTTCACCAATGCGGTGGCGTCACTGGGAACGGCATTTACGACGCAGCATGCGGCGCTCTTAAAGCGCTACACGGATAAGGTGGTTCTGACGTACGACAGCGACGGAGCGGGGACGAAGGCCGCTCTGAGGGCGATCCCGATTCTGCGCGATGTCGGCATGTCCATCCGGGTGCTGAACATGCAGCCGTACAAAGACCCTGATGAATTTATCAAGAACATGGGGGCCGAAGCGTTCCGTGAGCGGATCGAACAGGCGAGAAACAGCTTTTTATTCGAAATTGATGTGCTGAAAAGAAACTACGAGATGGAAGATCCGGAGCAGAAGACCGAATTCTATAATCAGGTGGCAAAGAAGCTCTGTGAATTTCCGGAAGCCCTGGAGCGGGACAACTATTTAGAAGCTGTGTCGCGGGAATTTTTTATCAATTACGAGGACTTAAAGCGCCTGGTAAACCGCATGGGGGCGAGACTGGGGCCGGTGTCTCCCCGTGAGGAGGAAGAAAGCACGTCTGTCAAGAAGAAAAAGGACAGGGAAGACGGGAAAAATCAGTCCCAAAGGCTTCTCCTCACATGGCTGATCGAGAATCCGTTCCTGTTTGACAAGATAGAGGGAATTATCACTCCCGATGATTTTATTGAAGATCTGTACCATCAGGTTGCCAGGATGGTATTTGACGGACACGCCGCCGGGAATTTGAACCCGGCAGAAATCCTGAATCATTTTATTAACGATGAAGAACAGTACCGGGTGGTTGCGGGACTTTTTAATGCAAGCCTGAAAGAATCCCTGGATAATGAAGAACAGAAGAAGGCATTTTCAGAAACGATCATGAAGGTGAAAAAGAACAGCCTTGATTATGCCAGCCGCAATGCAGCCGGGATCGAGGAGCTGCAGAGAATCATCAGGGAACAGGCGGCGTTAAAGGATCTGCATATTTCACTGGATTAGGGTGAACACTATAGGCAAGCTGTGGAAGGATGGAAGAACATGGGCGAGAATGTTAAGAGAACGGCAGAGAAGCTGTCATCATCAAAGAAGGTGGACGAGGCCAGGGAAGCAGAACTGAGGGCCGCAGAAGAACAGGCTGCATTTGAGGAACAGTTGAATCAGCTGCTTCTGCTGGCGAAAAAGAAAAAAAATGTTCTGGAAAACCAGGAAGTGCTTGACTTCTTTACAGGCACTGTGCTGGATGCAGACCGGCTGGACCGGATCTATGATTTCCTGGAGACGAATAAAGTGGACGTTCTTCAGATCAATGAAGATGAAGACTTGGAACTGGATCCCGACTTATTTATCGAGGAGGAACTGGAGGAAGAGGAAGAAATCGATATGGAGCATATCGATCTCTCCGTTCCTGAGGGCATCAGTGTCGAGGACCCTGTCCGCATGTATTTAAAGGAGATCGGCAAGGTTCCTCTCTTATCCAGTGACGATGAGATTGAACTGGCCAAGAAGATTGAGCTGGGAGATGAACTGGCCAAGGAGAAGCTGACCGAAGCAAACTTAAGACTGGTAGTCAGCATCGCCAAGCGTTATGTGGGACGCGGCATGCAGTTTCTCGATCTGATCCAGGAAGGCAATTTGGGACTTATCAAGGCCGTGGAAAAGTTCGATTACAGGAAGGGCTATAAATTCAGCACCTATGCGACCTGGTGGATTCGCCAGGCCATCACGCGCGCGATTGCGGACCAGGCCCGTACCATCCGGATTCCCGTTCATATGGTGGAGACCATTAACCGTCTCGTGCGGGTTTCGAGGCAGCTTTTACAGGAGCTGGGCAGAGAACCGTCGCCGGAGGAGGTCGCATCGAGGGTGGACATGCCGGTGGAGCGGGTGAGGGAGATCATGAAGGTATCCCAGGAGCCGGTTTCTTTAGAGACTCCCATCGGCGAAGAGGAAGACAGTCATCTGGGTGACTTCATCCAGGATGATCAGGTGGCAGTCCCGGCGGACGCGGCTACCTTTACGATGCTTCACGAGCAGCTTATGGAGGTTCTTGATACCCTGACGGAGAGAGAGCAGAAGGTGCTCCGCCTGCGGTTCGGTCTCGACGACGGCCGGCCGAGGACGCTGGAAGAGGTCGGCCGGGAGTTTAACGTGACGAGAGAGCGTATCCGCCAGATCGAGGCCAAAGCTCTGCGGAAGCTCCGCCATCCGAGCCGGAGCAAAAAGCTGAAAGACTATTTAGACGATTGATATTGGAGCTGTATATATGAAACTGTCAAAACGGTTAGAAACGGTTGCTTCCTTTGTTCCCAAAGGAAGCAACATTGCTGATATAGGGACGGACCACGGTTACGTTCCCATTTACCTGGTAAGAGAAGGCCTGGCGGAGCGCGCGGTAGCCATGGATGTGAGAAAAGGCCCGCTGGAGCGCGCTAAGGCACACGTGGCGGAAGCCGGACTCGAAAACAGAATCGATGTCCGCTTAAGCGACGGACTGACAGGGCTGAAACCGGGAGAAGCGGACTGTGTCGTGATCGCGGGTATGGGGGGTGAACTGGTCATACATATTCTGGAGGCGGGACGCAGCCTGTGGGAGACCATCGGATACTGGGTCCTTTCCCCGCAGTCGGAACTGGATAAAGTGCGCCGTTTCCTGGAAAAAGAGTCATTTTCCATTGTTCGGGAGACTATGATGAAGGAAGATGGAAAATACTATACGGTGATGGGGGTGACCCGGGGCGGTTTATCCGGGGAAAACGACTCTGAACCGCATTACCTGTATGGAAGCCGGCTGATCCGGCAGAAAAATCCTGTTCTCGCAGAATTTCTGAAGAAAGAACAGGAACAGCTGGAACAGATTCTGGATACACTAAAGGACAGCGATACGCCCGCAGCCTTAAAACGCCGCGTGGAAATGATGGAAAAGCTGGCCTGGAACAAGGAGGCACAGGATGAAATGCTTGGAACTGATACAGAAGCTTGAGACACTGGCGCCGGCGGACTGCGCCTGTGAGTGGGATAATGTCGGTCTGCTGGTCGGCTGGCGGGAACGGGAGATTCACAGGATCTTAATCGCACTGGATGCCACAGACGAGGTGGTGGAGGAAGCCGTCCGGATGCGGGCGGATCTTTTACTCACACACCATCCGCTTATTTTTAAACCGCTTAAAAAGGTCAATGACGATGATTTCATAGCCCGCAGGGTGATGGAATTAATTCAGTACAATGTGAATTATTACGCTATGCATACGAATTTTGACGCTGCTCCCGGCTGTATGGCCGATCTGGCGGCAGAGCGGCTGGGACTGACGGAGACGCGTGTCCTGGAGGTTGCCGGAACCATGGAGACAGACGGAAGGCCTGTCGAATACGGGATCGGTAAAGTGGGGCTTCTTCCTTCCGCAATGACGGTAAAGGAACTGGCGCTGCTGGTCAAAGAGCGGTTTCATCTGCCGTTTATTACCGTTTACGGAGAACATGCGGCAGGAGAGACGGTAACGCGTGTGGCGATTGCCCCCGGATCGGGAAAGAGCTCTATCGCATTTGCGGAGAAGGCCGGAGCCGAAGTGCTCGTCACCGGCGATATCGGGCATCATGAGGGGATCGATGCCGCAGCCAATCATCTGACTGTTCTGGATGCGGGGCATTACGGTCTTGAGCACCTGTTTATCGGATTTATGGCTGATTATCTGGAGCGTGAATTCGGAGCGCGCCTGGAGATCCATAAAGCGGCAGCGGCGTTTCCGGCGGCCGTGCTTTAACAGCCTGGTACATTCAAAGCCCCCGCCGCAGGCAACGGGGAACCAACAAGGAGGTAACAGATGGCATTCGTAACAATCGGTGATGTAACAAAGGAATATCCCAACGGGACGACGTACCTGGAGATCGCGGAGGAATATCAGCCGCAGTACGAGGACGACATTCTGCTGGTGCGGATAAACGGAAAGCTCCGGGAGCTTCATAAGAAAGTGAAATTTGACTGCAGGCTGGAGTTCTACACAGGCAGGGATCAGCCGGGAATCCAGACGTACCACAGGAGCGCTACCTTCCTGATGCTGAAGGCATTTTACGATGTGGTGGGAGTGGAAAAGATCGAGAAGGTTACCGTGGATTTTTCCCTCGGAAAAGGCTATTATATTGAACCCCACGGCAGCTTTACGCTGACAGAGGAACTGATCGGCCGCGTGAAGGCCCGGATGCACGAGTATGTGGAAGAGAAGATCCCCATCATGAAGCGGAGCGAGAATACGGATGACGCCATTGAGCTGTTTCACAGACACCGCATGTATGACAAGGAACGTCTGTTCCGCTACCGCCGGGTATCGCGCGTCAACATCTACAGCATCGGCGGTTTTGAAGATTACTACTATGGCTATATGGTACAGAATACGGGATATATCAAGTATTTTGACCTGTTTCTGTACGATGACGGCTTCATGCTGATGCTGCCCCAGAAGGATAATCCCAAAGAGGTCCCGGTATTTGACGCGGAGAAGAAACAGAAGCTTTTCCAGGTGCTGAAGGAAAGCGTAAAGTGGGGCGAACGCCTGAATGTCTCCCATGTTGGGGAGCTGAACGAGGTGATCGCGAAGGGAGACATCAGCAGACTGATCCTGATTCAGGAGGCCCTTCAGGAAAAAAAGATCGCTGAGATTGCCGAAAAGGTCACGAAAGAGCGGGATAAAAAATTCGTGATGATCGCTGGTCCGTCGTCCTCCGGCAAGACGTCATTTTCCCACCGGCTGTCGATCCAGCTAAAGGCACAGGGGATGATTCCCCATCCGATCGGCGTGGATGATTACTTTGTCAACCGGGTGGACAGTCCGAAAAATCCCGATGGAAGCTATAACTACGAGGTGCTGGAGTGCCTGGACGTAGAACAGTTTAACAAGGATATGACGGCCCTGCTGGCCGGTGATACCGTAGAGATGCCGCGCTATAATTTTAAGACGGGAATGCGGGAATACCACGGAGACATGTTAAAGCTGGGAAGAGACGATATCCTGGTAATTGAGGGAATCCACTGCTTGAATGACCGGCTTTCCTATTCCCTTCCGGCGGAAAGCAAATTCCGCATCTACGTCAGCGCGCTGACCCAGCTCAACGTTGACGAACACAACCGGATTCCCACCACGGACTGCCGCCTGCTGCGCCGCATGGTCCGGGATGCCAGGACGAGAGGCGCCTCCGCCCAGGATACGATCCGTATGTGGCCGACGGTGAGACACGGGGAAGAGCAGTATATTTTTCCGTTCCAGGAATCCGCCGATATGATGTTTAACTCTGCCACGGTATATGAACTGGCGGTTTTAAAGCAGTATGCGGAACCGCTTCTGTTTGGGATTCCAAGGGAGTCGGAAGAATATATGGAGGCCAAGCGCCTGCTTAAGTTCCTGGATTACTTCCTGGGGGTAAACAGCGAGACGATTCCCAATAACTCAATCATACGGGAATTTATCGGAGGAAGCTGCTTCCGGGTGTGACGGCAGGAACGCAGTACAAAAGAAAAATTGATGGGAATGTGAGGATGGAAACGTGGAACTGGCTGTTATTACTGCGGAGAAAATAAGCGTCATGTTTGTCATGGCGCTTATCGGGATGATTTGCTGCCGGATTGGTCTGATTAGCGGACACACCAATGAGAAGCTTTCGGATATTCTGCTTCTTCTGGTGTCTCCGCTGCTTATTTTTACCTCCTACCAGCAGGCCTTTGATCCGGAGAAGCTTTACGGGCTTCTGACTGCATTCTTCATGGCGGCGGTCAGCCACGCAGTGGCCATTACGCTCGCATCTTTTCTGGTGAAAAAGGGAAGAACGGACTGGGAGGTTGAACGGATATCCGCGATCTATTCCAACTGCGGTTTTATGGGGATTCCGTTGGTGAGCGCACTGTTTGGCGCCGACGGAGTTTTCTATGCGACCGCCTACATCACTGTATTTAATATTCTGGTATGGACGCACGGAGTGATCCTGATGACTGGAAAGCAGGATTTTAAGTCATTCCTGACGGCTCTTCGATCCCCCTGTATCATTGCGGTGGTGCTGGGGCTGTTCTGCTACCTGGCGCGAATCCGTTTTCCCGCCGTTATTCTGGAGCCGCTTACGGCCATTGCCGATATGAATACGCCGTTAGCCATGCTGGTGGCCGGTGTGTCCATTGCAGGCAGCGACATTAAGGCCCTGCTTATGAAGGTACAGATCTATTATATCTGTGCCATACGTCTGCTCATTATCCCAACAGTCGTCCTTCTGGTGCTGAAGGCTTTCCGTCTCGATGACATGGTCACTACGGTGGTCGTACTGGCAACAGCCTGCCCTACGGCAACCACAGGCACGCTGTTTGCCCTGAAATTCCACCGGAATTCCGGTTACGCCTCGGAGATATTCGGCCTTGCCACGGCCAGTTCCATCGTGACGATTCCGCTGATGATGCTGTTGTGCGGGCTGATAAACGGATAGGGCCTGAGCTGCAGCCGGAATTGAACTGCGAAAAGATTTCTGCCGGCTTTCCTTTACAAAAAGGCAAATCTATGGTAAACTAACAACGTTTTGAGTAAGACAAATGGCCGCAGCTGTGATGCCGAAAGGCTGCAGATGAGGAAAGTCCGGGCTTCACAGGGCAGGATGCCAGATAACGTCTGGCGGAGGCGACTCCAGGGAAAGTGCAACAGAAATATACCGCATCTGCGCGTCTCACCGGCGCGTAAGTGTAAGGGTGGAAAGGTGGTGTAAGAGACCACCGCTCTCCTGGCAACAGGAGGGGTCCATGTAAACCCCATTCGAAGCAAGACCGAACAGAGAGCATAAGGCGGCCCGTCTGCTCTCGGGTAGGTTGCTTGAGCCTGCCGGCGACGGCAGGCCTAGATAGATGGCCATTCAACGACATAACCCGGCTTATCGTCTTACTCAAAATATAAATGAAAAAGCCCTTTGCCATGCGGGCCTGCATGATATGTCAGCAGGTTCATGCGGCAGAAGGCTTTTTCTGTTTGACCGGGAAACAGTAAATTTGAAGAAATATTTAGAAAATCCTCACAGGATTTTAATATTTAAGGACTATAATGGTATTCAGTGAATCCTGGAAGGGTGTGACGATATTGAAACAAAAGAGAATGCATAAGAGGCAGATGATGATCTGTCTGGCTGTTCTGGCGGTACTGTCCTTTATGACGTTTCATATTCTGTTTAAGGACCATTCGCCGGAATCGCTGTATGAAGTTTTTTCCGGGGCAGACTGGAGATTTGTGGGGCTTGGCGCTGCCTGTATGGCCGTTTATCTGATCTGTGAGGCGGAGAGTATCAGAACCCTGATGGGAGCTTTTCAGACGAAGGTTCCGTTTCTTAGGTCGGCAGGGTATTCGTTTGCCGATTTTTATTTCAGCGCGATCACCCCGTCTGCGACCGGGGGCCAGCCCATGCAGCTTTACTATATGACGCGGGATGGATTCGGTTTTGCGCAGAGTTCCTTTTCCCTTCTGACTCTGGCCGCGGTATACCAGCTGATGGTTCTGGTGTATGGCGTGGTCATGGTAATTCTCAAGTATCCTTATGTGCAGAGCCAGGGACGGCTGATCAAGTGGCTGCTCGTGTTCGGGATAGCCGTAAACGGCCTCTGCTCTCTGGGAATTCTTCTGGTGATCTTAAAAAGGGCTCTGGTAGAGCGCATTGCCATGACAGGAATCTCGATAGCCGTGAAACTGAGAATCATAAAGGACAGAAGGAAGCTGGAGCGGAAAGCGGAGCATCTGATCGATGAGTACAGCCGGGGCGGTGAATGCTTCCGCAAATATCCGCAGGTTTTTGTCAAAGTGATGATTTTAACTGCGTTTAGGCTGACGGCGCTGTTTCTGATCCCGTATTTTGCCTGTCTGGCTCTTGGGATCGGAGGTGTGGAGCCGCTTGAATTCCTGGCGGTCCAGGCCATACTGAGTCTGGCTGTAACCGCGGTACCGCTGCCGGGGTCGGTCGGTGCGTCGGAGGGCAGCTTTATGATCTTATACAGCGGAATGGTTGCTGCAGATCATTTGTTTCCCATGATGATGCTGAGCAGAGGAATCAGCTTCTATGGCTTTCTGGCCGTCAGCGGTGCGGCGACTCTGGTTCTTCAGTTCTGGAATGCCGGAAAGCACCGCAAAACAGAGGTTCAGATGTGATAATAAAGAGAACAGGTTCCATGCAGTTGGTCATATCTTCTCCGGCCAGCTGCATTTTTCTGTCGTGAAGAAAGGTTGAAGAAGGATTTTTGGCATCTTACTGGCAAAAAATTACCACTCACTGCATTTTCAGAGACAAATCAGAGAGGCTGGTATACAATGACATCAGAAGGGAGGCAGAGTATGAAAATTATCATCGAACCGGGAGATATGGAAGAACCGGAGGTCATCATACGGGGACGGAGCGGAAGCGAGGAGGTCAGGCAGCTGCTGGAGCTTTTAGGCGGAGCGGGAGGCATATCCCAGATCCCGCTGTATGCGGAAGAAAAGGAATACTTTTTTAAGCCGGAGGAGATCTGCTACTTTCTCACGGAGGGCGGAAAGGTCAATGCCTATCTGGAATCCGGAGTCTATGAGGCAAAAGGAAGGCTCTATGAGCTGGCCAGGCAGCTTCGCCACAGAGGATTTATTCAGATCAGCAAAAGCACAGTCATCAACACTGCCATGGTTGCTTTTGTGGAGGTGGAGTTCAGCGGCAACTATACCGCATTTTTAAAGGATGGAAAGACAAAGCTGCTTATTTCCAGAAACTACATGAAGGATTTTAGAAAATATATTATGGAGGGACGATAATATGAAACGCTTCGAAGAGTTTTTAATCAGTATATTTACTGGAATTGGGATCGGGGCTGTCGTGTGTACGGTAACCATGGCTGCCATGGGTGGAATGGACGCGACGCTAAAACAGGTGCTGGTCTGGGTGGCGGCGTCTGCGCTGTTTGCCGTTATTTCTCAGATTATGTGCATGGATTTTGGCAATCTTCTGATCCGCACCGTAATCCATTTCTGTCTCTGTTTTACTCTGGCTGCTACGGTTGGGACATTTCTTCACTACTCCTCGGACTGGATCTCCAGCGCAAGGGTGATGCTTCCTGCATTTATCATCATTTATGTGATTATTTATGTGGCCATATTTCTCGTACGCCTGGCTGAGACGAAGGAACTGAATAAAAAGCTGAAAGAACCGGAATAAAGGAAAAAAGAATCATGACAGACTGATATGAGCACTGTCATGATTCTTTTTTTATTTCCACTGGTTATTTGGAATACTTTTCCTCACAGTACATGCAGCGGTAAGTCTCCGTCTCAGAATCGGCCAGATAGAAGATATGCGGCAGTTCCTGCTCGATGGAGGTGATGCAGCGCGGGTTCCTGCAGTGGATGACATTGGTAATCTTTTTCGGAAGCTTTAAGGTTCTCTTTTCCGCAATCTGATTGTCGCGGATAATGTTAACCGTAATATTGTGATCGATATAGCCGAGAATGTCGAGATCGATGTGGTCCAGGCCACCCTCAATCTTAATGATATCCTTGCGTCCCATCTTGCTGCTCTTTGCGTTCTTGATAATGGCAACCTGGCAGTCTAACTTGTCCAGTCCCAGGTTATAGTAGATGTCCAGGCTCTTGCCGGCCTGAATGTGGTCTAATACGATGCCTTCGTTTAATCCGCTGATATTTAACATGGTTTTTCTACCTCCAGTAATGTCATGATAAGGGCCATGCGCACGTATACGCCGTACTGGGCCTGTTTAAAGTAGGCGGCTCTCGGGTCGTTGTCTACTTCGACGGAGATTTCGTTGACTCTGGGAAGCGGGTGAAGAACGTACATGTCTTCCTTGGCCAGCTTCATTTTGTCCTTATCGAGAATGTAGCAGTCTTTTAAACGAATGTAATCTTCCTCGTTGAAGAAACGTTCCTTCTGTACGCGGGTCATATAGAGAATGTCGAGAGACGGCATGGCTTCGTCGAGGCTGTCCATTTCCACGAACTCGATGTTGTTCGCTTTTAATACGTCTTCTCTGATGTATTCGGGAACGCGCAGCTCCGGTGGGGAGATGAGGACGAACTTAATGTTCTCATAGCGGACCAGAGCGTTGATCAGGGAGTGGACGGTACGGCCGAACTTCAAATCGCCGCAGAGGCCGATGGTTAAGTCGTGCAGCCGGCCTTTTAAAGAGCGGATGGACAGTAAGTCCGTGAGCGTCTGGGTCGGGTGCTGATGGCCGCCGTCACCGGCGTTGATCACCGGAATGCCGGAGTGTGTGGCTGCTACTAACGGAGCGCCTTCCTTGGGATGTCTCATGGCACAGATATCAGCGTAACAGGAAATCACGCGGATCGTATCGGCCACGCTCTCGCCTTTGGCTGCCGAACTGGAATCGGCAGAAGAAAAGCCGAGTACGCTGCCACCTAAATTTAACATGGCTGCTTCAAAACTCAAACGAGTTCTTGTACTTGGCTCATAAAATAACGTCGCTAATTTTTTACCGTCACATACGTGGGAATATTCCGAAAGGTGATGTTCAATATCGTCTGCCAGATCGAGCAGCTGACCGGTTTCTTCCACACTAAAGTCTAATGGGTTTAATAAATGTCTCATAAGAATCTCCTTTGTCTGTTTTTCAATCCGCATTCTGGAAGTGAATCCAAAATGGTATGGCAGCAGGGCTGCTGAATTCTTTCACCATTATATAGTATCTCTTAAAATATTTCCATACTTTTTTACAAAAAAAGTGCCTGTAAGGAATATTTAAGGAACTTTAAGAAAAATAAGGAAGACCGGATGGCAAACCTGTTGTATAATGGCAGTATGAGAAAAGGAGCTGCGTTACGTGCTCATAGCGAGGAGGTATCTGCTTTGGCGGAAGAAAACAGGGAAGAGAAGAGTAAGAAGATACCTATGATTCAGGTGAAAAATCTCTACAAAGTATATAAAGTCGGCGATACCAAGGTCTATGCTTTGGGAGGGGTCGACTTTACGGTATATAAGGGAGAATTTTGTGCGATTGTCGGTCCTTCCGGCTCTGGAAAGTCCACACTTCTTAATATGATGGCCGGTCTGGAGAAGCCCTCGAAGGGGGAGATTGTCATTGCCGGGAAACATATTGAGAAGCTGACTGAGAACCAGCTGGTCGCTTTCCGGCGGAAGCATGTGGGCTTTATCTTTCAGTCCTACAATCTGCTTCAGACGATGAATGCCGTAGAGAATGTGGCGCTGCCGCTTTCGTTCCGCGGTGTCCCCAAGAAGAAACGGAACGAGAAGGCGGTAAAGTACATTAAGCTGGTCGGTCTGGAGAAGCAGATGAAGCATATGGCCAACGAGATGTCCGGCGGCCAGCAGCAGCGTGTGGGTATTGCCAGAGCACTGGCGGTGGACCCGCAGATCATTTTTGCAGATGAGCCTACCGGTAATCTGGATTCGAAGACGACGAAGGAGATCCTGGGGCTGATGAGGAAGATTGTGCGGGAGCAGAATCAGACGCTTGTCATGGTAACTCATGATAATTATATTGCCGGGTTTGCCGACCGGCAGTTACATATTGTAGACGGCAAGATCTTCAAGATCGAAGAACAACACCATGATGATACCGAGGAGGAGACAGAGAATGAAGAAGAGAGGTAACAGAGTACTGGCGGGGCTGCTTGCCGTACTGGTAGTGCTGGGGGCCGTGCCGGTTCAGACGATGGGAGCGCAGTACGGGATACAGAAGAATAAGTATCTCGACGTCAAGAAGACTCCAACCGGAAAGACCGGCCAGAATATGACCATTAGCATGATATTTGACAACAGCAAGGGGAGCGAGGATTTACAGGGCGTATCCGTCCGGTTTGACGACAGTGCGGTGGACAGCGAATACGACGCGGCGGAAGACCCGGATGAAGAGACCCGGTATAACGGTTCCATCTTCCCGTTCGAGATTACCTCCAGCATCTTTGATGCCAAAGTAATCGGTTCTGTAAAAGCGGGAGCGACCAAGACCGTTTCCTTATCTGCGAGAGTCAGAAGAGATATAGCCGAGGGCTATTATTCCGTACCGATTATCGTGAAAGCAAACGGCAGCGATGCCACGACGGACCATATCAATGTCTGGATCACCAAATCCAGCGGAACCACGGAATCGGGAGACGATGAGGGATCGATCCGGTTCGAACTGGGGGAAAACCAGTCCACTCCGTCCGGCCAGTATCCGGATGTGATGAATTTCACCGTAAACTTACGCAACGCGTCGAATATTACGGCATTTGATGTCAACGTGCGTATGGGGTTAAGCGAGGACAGCACAAAATTCCCCTTTAACATCAACGACGGTAACTATGTGAGACATTTTGACCGGGTCGGCGGCGGAGAGACCCAGGAGGTCTCCTACAGCATGGCCATCCGCAAGGAAGCGTACACCGGATACTATCCCATTACCTTTACAATCGAATACAGGGACAGTACCGAGGGCGACATTCAGAAAGCGGAATCCATTTTCTACGTTCACGTCCAGAACAAGGACAAGGAAGAGGAGACGAAAGAGTTCAATGCCAATGACAGAACGAGAGCCAGACTGATCGTCGACGGATTCCAGACGAATCCGGAGGTGGTTTATGCAGGCGATGAATTCGACCTGATACTCCGAATGAAGAACGCTTCCGAGAACGTGGCGGCCAGCAATATCCTGTTCACTCTGGAATCGGAAAAGGTTACGGACAGTGCTGTATTTACCACGGATTCCGGTTCTTCCTCCATTGTGGTGAATTCTCTGGCCGCGGGCCAGAGCACGGAGCTTAAGATCCGCATGAGGGCAGGCGCGTGGGTAGACCAGAGAACATATGCCATAACCATCAACGAGAAGTATGACAGCCCGGAGTATAAGAATGCGGAGGAAAAGGTTACCGTTGATATTCCGGTGAAGCAGATGGCCAGATTAAATACAGGAACGATTGAGGTGATGCCTGACACGATGTCGGTGGGCGCGGAAAGCAATGTCATGTTCCCGATTAATAATACGGGCAAGGTGCTTCTGTATAATGTTATGGTCACATTTGTGGGAGATTCCATTCAGCAGACAGATTCCTATGTGGGAAATATTAAGCCGGGAGAGTCTAAGACCGTGGATGCCATGGTGAGCGGCGTGACGCCTACTACAGATGACGGCAAGGTCAAAATTCTGATTACCTACGAGGATGAGAACGGCGTCGTCAGCGATCCGATCGAGAAGGAGATGACGCTGATGGTCACGGAGGAGATGGAGCCGGAGGATGGAATGCTCGACGATATGGGAGCGTTTCCGGCAGATACAGAGCCAGCCGGCATTAAAAAATATCAGAAGTTTTTAATCCCCGGTATCATTGCGGTACTTGTAATTGCAACGGCAGCGGCGGTAGTGGTCCTGAAGAAGCGTAAAAAGAAGAAGGAAGCAGAAGAAGAGGACATAGACGATGAAATTTAGCGATTTGCTTTCCATGAGCGTGAATAATTTAAGACGAAGAAAGTTGAGGACATTCCTGACCGTTCTGGGAGTTGTAATTGGTACGGCTTCCATCGTGGTTATGGTGTCCCTGGGTATCGGCCTGAATGAACTCACGATGGAACAGATTGCCTCATACGGGAGCCTGACAGAGATATCAATCTACTCGGATGCAATGTGGGGAGGGAATACACAGGACGGCAAAGAGCCCAATTACATGACGGATGAAGTAATTGAAAAGTTTCGAAAGCTTAACCACGTATCATCGGTGTCACCCATCCTGAATTTTTATGTCATTATGAAACAGGGCGTCTATCAGGCGAACGTCAACTTAACGGGTGTTACGAGAGAGTATATGAAAAATATACCCTTAAAGGAAGGAAGTCTTCCGGCGGCAGACAGTCAGGAACTGGAGATGGTGGTGGGAAACCAGATTCCCATGCGTTTTCAGAATCCAAAGTCGAGAGGGAATGTATACATGTTCTCTAACGACCCGGCAGACGCACCGGATGTTGATTTTATGAACCGGCCCATGTTTGTGATTTTCGATACGAATGCATATTACCAGAGCCAGAACGGATCCTCTGCGGACGATGAAAACCCTGTGAGGGCTCCTAAAAAATATATGCTGAAAACTGCGGCGATGGTAGGCGGCGAAGATTATAATAACTACAGCTTCAGCGTCTATGTGGATATTGATATGCTGAAAGCACAGTTAAAACAGGTGTTTAAAAAGAATCCGATTCCGGATCAGCCGACGAATAAGAAGGGAAAGCCCTATAACTATTTTATCTATGACCAGGCGGTTGTGGAAGTGGACGACATGAAAAATGTAAGTGAGGTCCAGAAAATAATCAATGATATGGGATTTCAGGCCTCCAGCCAGATGGACTGGCTGGAGCAGTCACAGAAGCAGTCCAACATGGTACAGGGAGTACTTGGCGGCATCGGCGCCGTTTCCCTGTTCGTAGCTGCCATCGGAATCGCCAATACCATGATGATGTCCATCTATGAAAGAACGAAGGAGATCGGTATTATCAAGGTACTGGGCTGTGATATGAGAAATATTAAGAACATGTTCCTTCTGGAATCAGGATTTATCGGTTTCATGGGAGGTGTGATCGGAATCTTGCTGAGTTACGGAATCTCCTTTATTGCCAACAAGTTTTTATCGGGGCAGTTTCTGGTTGGAATAGAAGGCGATTTATCGAGAATTCCGCCGTGGCTTTCATTAGCGGCGATTGGATTTGCCATCTTCGTGGGTATGGCAGCCGGCTTCTTCCCGGCGCTGCGCGCCATGAAGCTAAGTCCTCTGGCAGCGATCCGCAACGAATAGAAAGTGGGTGGATCGTCGTCATCACCGCCGGACCGCGGCCAGACCGTTATGGAAATGCCTGCTGCCGGGAGAGCACAGGTACAGGAAAAAATACTTGCAATTCAAACAGGAATATTATATGATGTTTGGAGAGGTACGTGCGACTGGCGGATAAGTGGAGAAACACCACGGGGAGCACGTTACAGTTAAAGCCGACCGCCTGGGCACCGCTTTGGGGTATCCAGGCGGTTTTTTGCGTCCTGATTTCGGACGTCACCACGATTGAGGAGGAAAGAAGATGAACATGATTTCACTGAAGGACGACTTGAGAGGCAATTCCTATCCGGGAAGAGGGATTATCATCGGAAAAACGCCAGATGGGAAAAAGGCGGTTACCGCTTATTTTATTATGGGAAGAAGCGAGAACAGCCGCAACCGCGTATTTGTGGAGGACGGAGAAGGAATCCGTACTCAGGCGTTTGATCCGTCAAAGCTTACGGACCCCAGCCTGATCATTTATGCACCGGTCCGGGTTTTGGGAAACAAGACGATAGTGACCAATGGTGACCAGACGGATACGATCTACGAGGGCATGGACAGGCAGATGACCTTTGAACAGTCTTTGAGAAGCCGTGAGTTTGAACCGGACAGCCCCAACTATACCCCCCGGATCTCCGGAATTATGCATGTACGGGGAAACTCTGACGGTGATGCTTCGGAAGCAGGCGGCTATAATTATGCCATGTCCATCTTAAAAAGCAGCAATGGAAATCCTGAGTCCTGCTGCCGCTATACATTTGCTTATGAGAATCCTGCTGCCGGCGAGGGCCATTTTATCCATACCTACATGCATGACGGCAATCCGCTTCCAAGCTTTGAAGGAGAGCCCAAACTGGTGGAGACCATGGATGACATCGATGTGTTTACCAGCCTGCTGTGGGAGAATTTAAACGAGGACAATAAGGTGTCCCTGTTTGTACGGTATATTACGATTGCCACAGGCGAGTATGAAACGCGCATTGTGAATAAAAACCAGTGATTTTTTTACGAAAAGGAGAAAGAGCGATGAAAGAATTAGAACTGAAGTATGGCTGCAACCCGAATCAGAAACCGTCCAGAATCTTTGTCAAGAACGGAGAACTGCCGATCGAGGTGCTGAGCGGCCGTCCGGGCTATATTAATTTCATGGATGCCTTCAATGGCTGGCAGCTGGTAAAGGAACTGAAGGAAGCGACAGGACTTCCGGCAGCGGCTTCCTTTAAGCACGTGTCTCCGGCGGGAGCGGCAGTTGGCCTTCCGTTAGATGAGACGTTGAGAAAGATTTACTGGGTGGATGATATGGGGGAACTCTCCCCGCTGGCATCAGCCTATGCCAGAGCGAGAGGCGCTGACCGCATGTCTTCCTTTGGCGATTTCATCTCTCTGTCCGACGTCTGCGATGTGGATACGGCCAGGATTATCAAGCGGGAAGTCTCCGACGGCGTCATTGCTCCCGGATATGAGCCGGAGGCTCTGGAGATTTTAAAGTCCAAGAAGAACGGCAGTTACAATGTGATCGTCATCGATCCGGAGTACAGACCGGAGCCGATCGAGCGCAAGCAGGTATACGGCATTGTATTTGAGCAGGGAAGAAATGAACTGAAGATCGATGAGGAGCTGCTTAAGGAAGTCGTGACTGCCAATAAGGAGATTCCGGATTCTGCAAAGATCGATCTGATTATCTCTCTGATCACTCTGAAATATACCCAGTCCAACTCCGTGTGCTTCGCAAAGGGAGGCCAGGCCATCGGCATCGGCGCAGGGCAGCAGTCCCGCGTTCACTGTACGCGGCTGGCGGGCAATAAGGCGGATAACTGGTTCTTACGCCAGTGCCCGAAGGTGTTAAATCTGCCCTTTGCCGACAAGATCCGCCGCGCGGACCGCGACAACGCCATTGACGTCTACATCGGTGAGGACTATATGGACGTGCTGGCAGACGGCAGATGGGAGAATATTTTCAGGGAGAAACCGGAGGTGTTTACAAAAGAGGAGAAGAGAGCATGGCTGGACCAGATGACAGACGTGGCCCTCGGTTCCGATGCGTTCTTCCCCTTCGGCGATAATATTGACAGAGCTTACAAAAGCGGCGTGAAGTATGTGGCACAGCCGGGCGGATCGGTCCGTGACGATCAGGTAATCGAGACCTGTGACAAATACGGCATGGCAATGGCGTTTACGGGAATCCGCCTGTTCCACCATTAAAATAAAAGAAGTATAAGCCTATATTTTTTGTAAAAGCACTTTAAAAGGAAAGACGGCATAAAATGAGAGTAAGTAAGTTTTAAGGCGGCTTTCTTTGAAAACTTTTCCCAAACCTTTAACTGCGCGAGAGGAACGAGAGTGTCTGGAACGATACCAGGAAGGGGATCAGGAGGCGAGAGCCACACTCATCGAGCGGAATATGCGTCTGGTGGCGCATGTGGCCAAGAAGTATCAGAATACAGATTATGATATGGAGGACCTCCTGTCTGTAGGAACCATCGGTCTCATCAAGGCCGTCAATACGTTTCACACGGACAGGGGGTCAAGACTCGCCACCTACGCCGCAAAGTGTGTGGAAAATGAAATCCTCATGCTCCTTCGTGCCAATAAAAAATATTCAAAAGAGGTGTCTTTATTTGAGCCCATCGGAGTAGACAAGGATGGTGAAACCGTCAGTCTGGTGGATGTCATAGAGATGGAGAACAAGGAGGCTCTGGAGACCATCATTTTGAGTCAGGACATCAGGGAACTGTACGATGCATTTGACCACTGTCTCAGAGACACGGAGAAAAAGGTTATCGGTATGCGGTACGGACTGTACGGCGGAAAGGAGCACACCCAGCGGGAGATCGCCGATATGCTGGGAATATCCAGGTCCTATGTCAGCCGGATCGAGAAGAAATCCATTGAGAAATTACGCATGGAATTCGAGAAAAACAATAAGAAATCAGGAATTATTAAATAAGTATAAAAAATGTCTAAATAATTTGTTGACTTTTTCCTAGAGTTCTGGTATAGTATGAATTAAGTTAATACGAGATGGATTGTTACTGGTAAGCAGGCAAAACCAATTTTGATCAATGAAAATATAACTTTATTTTCGCTGGCAGAATTGGTTTTTTTATTTGTAGGTGAAGTATGAAAATTGACAAGATTATCAACAATAACATTGTCAGTGCCATAGAAGCGGATGGAAAAGAAGTTGTTATCATGGGCCGGGGACTGGGATTTGGAATGAAGCCCGGGAAGGAGATTCCGGAGGGAAAGATCGAGAAGGTTTTCCGGTTAGACAGCCAGAACAGCACGGATAAGTTTAAAGAGCTGCTGGCGAATCTGCCTCTGGAGCACATTCAGGCCTCCACGGAGATCATCAATTATGCGAAAAGCGTGTTGAACCGGCGATTGAACCAGAGCATCTATATCACACTGACAGATCATATTAATTTTGCCATTGAACGATTTAAAGAAAGAATGGTGTTTACCAATCCGCTGTTAAACGAGATCAAGACGTTCTACAAGGAAGAATACCTGGTCGGCGAATACGCCGTAGCCCTGATTGAACGAAGGATTGGAATTAAGCTTCCGGTGGACGAGGCGGGATTTATTGCGCTTCATATCGTAAATGCAGAATATAATACAGTCATGCGGGATACGATTGATATTACAAACTTAATTCAGAATGTTGTAAAAATCGTGAAAGAATATTTTTCCATGGATTTAGATGAAACTTCGCTGAATTACCAGCGCTTTGTTACTCATCTGCGTTTCCTGGCCCAGCGGATTATCGGAGGAGAGATGTTAAACAGCGAGAATCCGGAATTTAATCAGCTGATCAGCCAGATGTATCCGGAGGAATACGCATGCAGCCTGAAGTTAAAGGATTATATCCAGGTGACCTATCACCATGATGTGACCGAAGAAGAAACGGCATATCTGGCTGTCCATATAAAGAGAATAAGAATGTAAGGAGAAGAAAGGAGATTGAGGAAACATGTTTAATTCATTAAAAAAGATGTTTTCAGGAAGTGAGAAGGAGAGAGAGAAGATCCTTGCTCCCGTAGAGGGAAAGGTGGTACCGTTAAGCGAGGTCAGCGATCCGACCTTCAGCCAGGAGATTCTTGGAAAAGGAGTCGCTGTTATTCCTGCAAAGGGGAGAATCGTGGCGCCGGCCAGCGGTGTTCTGACCGTTATGTTTGAGACAAAGCACGCCGTCAGCGTAACGACTGACGGAGGCGCTGAGATCATCGTCCATGTGGGCCTTGATACCGTAAATTTAAAGGGAGAGCATTACACCTCCTATAAGAAGCAGGGAGAGCATGTCAAAGCGGGAGAACTCCTTCTGGAGTTTGACATCGATGCGATCAAGGAAGCGGGCTACGATGTGATTACACCAATCATCGTATGCAATACGCCGAATTATCCGGATATGGTATGCCATACCGGCATGGAAGTAAAGGAACTGGATCCGATTATCGAATTATAGGACTGGGCGATCAATGAGGGAGTTTTTATATGAAGTGAAAGACCCCATGGGCTTTCACGCAAGACCGGCTTCACGGCTGTTTATGAAGGCAAGAGAATTTGACTGCCGGATTGACATTGCCGCGGAAGGGGAAACGGTGGATGGAAAGAATCTTCTGGCTCTGATGGGTCTCGAGATCAGAGAAGGGGAGCTGCTTCGGTTCCGGTTCGAGGGAACCGATGAGGCAGAGGCGGAGAAGGCACTTTTAGAGGTGCTGGACCAGATATGATTTGAACCTGTGATGGGCACAGGATCAGATAAATAAATGTCCGCTAGGACAAAAGAAAGGGGTTTCTTTATTATGATGAAGTATTTGCAGAAATTGGGTAAGTCATTGATGCTCCCGGTAGCGGTTCTCCCGGCAGCAGGTATCCTCATGGGTATCGGTTACTGGATTGACCCGACAGGCTGGGGCGCCAACAGCGCCATCGCAGCATTCCTTATCAAGGCGGGCGGTGCAATTATTGACAATATGGCAATTCTGTTTGCCATTGGTGTTGCTGTTGGTATGGCGGATGATCACGAGGGTACAGCCGGTCTTGCCGGTCTGGTTTCCTGGCTGATGATTCAGACCATCCTTTCCACAGGTGTAGTTGCCATGTTAAAGGGCATCGACGCTGGGGAAGTAAATGCAGCTTTTGGTAAGATCAACAACCAGTTTATCGGTATCTTATCCGGTATCATCGGTTCCACCTGCTATAACCGGTTTAAAAACACGAAGCTTCCGGACGCGCTGGCATTCTTCAGCGGCAAGCGTTCTGTTGCGATCGTAACGGCTCTGGCTTCTCTCGTTGCCTGCCTTGTATTATTCTTTGTATGGCCGGTAGTTTACTCCGCACTGGTAGCATTTGGTGAGGCAATTCTTGGTCTTGGCGCAGTAGGTGCAGGTATTTACGGTTTCTTCAACCGTCTGCTGATTCCTGTCGGCCTTCACCATGCACTGAACTCTGTATTCTGGTTCGACGTTGCAGGTGTGAATGACCTTGGAAACTTCTGGGCAGGCACAGGTACATTGGGCGTAACCGGACAGTACATGACAGGTTTCTTCCCGGTTATGATGTTTGGTCTTCCGGCAGCAGCTCTGGCAATGTATCACACAGCAAAACCTGGCAAGAAGAAAGTTGCATACGGTTTATTACTGGCTGCAGCAGTATGTTCCTTCTTTACAGGCGTTACAGAACCTCTGGAATTCGCATTCATGTTCTTAGCACCAGGCTTATACTTAATCCATGCATTATTAACAGGTATTTCCTTAGCGATCTGTGCGCTGCTTCCTGTCCGCGCAGGCTTCAACTTCAGCGCCGGTTTTGTTGACTGGTTCTTAAGCTTCAAGGCTCCGATGGCAGTGAATCCTCTGTTCATCATTCCGATCGGCCTGATCTATGGCGTGATCTACTACGTCGTATTCCGTTTCGCAATCGTGAAGTTCAACTTCAAGACACCGGGACGTGAGGATGACGATGACATTGATGAGAATCAGGTAACATTAGCGAACAACGACTATACTCAGGTTGCTTCCATTATCCTGGAAGGACTCGGTGGAAAAGGCAATATCAAGAGTGTTGACAACTGTATCACAAGACTGAGACTGGAAATCAACGATTACACACTGGTTAACGAAAAGAAGATCAAATCTGCAGGCGTTGCAGGCGTAATCAGACCAGGAAAGACCAGCGTACAGGTTATTGTTGGTACCCAGGTACAGTTTGTAGCAGATGAATTTAAGAAATTATGTCAGTAATCTGACATGGAGACAGCCGGGCGGGTGACCGTTCCGGCTGTTTTACTGTATCCAAAGCGGGATCAGTCAATCGGTTTTATTGGTTCAGCTATGCCGGAGCGGGAAAATAAATGTTAAATTTATGTGAAAAGGATGAACGAAAGGAGATTTTTGTGGTAGAATAGGAAAAGAACACAGAACAGCAAAGGAAAATATGCAGATATGAGAGAAAAAAAAGAAACATTACAGGAACAGGAAGAGCCGTTTGATCTGAAAAAAGAGATATTTGAATGGGTGAAGATTATTATTGCGGCAGCGGCTATCGCGTTCTGCCTCAACACCTTTATCATAGCCAACAGCACGGTGCCCTCCGGTTCTATGGAAACGACGATCATGACAGGAGACAGAATCATCGGTTCCAGGCTGGCCTATAAGTTCGGCGGAGACCCTGAGCGGGGAGATATCGTCATTTTCGATCATAAGACAGGCCCCGGCGATAAGGAGACTCGTCTGGTAAAGCGAATTATCGGACTTCCCGGAGAGACGGTGGAGATCAGGGACAATCAGTTATATGTCGACGGAGTCCTGCTGGACGAGCCGTATTTGAGAGAGGCGATGGACTCTGAGAACTATCATTTTGAAGTGCCGGATGGCTGCTATCTGATGCTCGGCGACAACCGCAATTACTCTGCAGACGCCAGATACTGGCCAGACCCTTATGTGCCGGAGAAAAAGATACTGGCAAAGGTTCTCTTCCGATATTATCCCAGAATTGGAAAAATTGAATAGACGAAAGAAACTTCTTGACCTTCCGGTTACTGGAAGGTCTATTTTATAGGATAGAAGATTACTTCCATAATATAAAAATCAGTAGAAAGAGCAGTGTATCACAGCTGCACAGACAGGGAGGAACGGGAGGATGCAACAGGAAAACAATCTGACGGAAGGAAATGTGTTTCGGGTTCTGCTGGAATTTTCCATACCATTTGTAATTGCCAATGTGATTCAGGCGCTGTATGGCGCTGTGGATCTGCTTGTAATCGGCAAATACTGTACGCCGGAAAGTGTCGCTGCGGTTTCCACGGGAACGCAGGTTACACAGATCATCACCAGCATGATTACGGGTCTTACGCTCGGAGGAACCATCATGGTGGGAAAATATACGGGGATGAACGCGAAGGAGGAGGTGAAGAAGACCATTGGAACCACACTGTCTATATTTGGAGCAGCCGCCCTGGTACTAACGGTTCTGATGATCATCTTTTCGCCGGCAGTCTTAAGACTGTTAAAGACGCCGGAGGAGTCGTTTGAACTGGCAAAGCAGTACGTGATCCTGTGCAGCTGCGGAATCATCTTTATCTGCGGTTACAACGCGATCAGCGCCATTCTGCGCGGATACGGGGACTCCAAACGGCCCATGATGTTTATCGCCCTGGCCTGTGTACTGAATATCATCGGTGATGTGGTGCTCACGGGCATTCTGGGCCTGGGAGTGGCAGGCGTTGCCATTGCCACCATCGGATCACAGGCGGTCAGCATGATCTGCGCGATCTGGTATCTGAACCGAAACCGTTTTATTTTTACGTTCCGATTCTCTAATTTAAAAATTGACCGGGATAAGGCGCTGGAGCTGGCAAAGGTGGGGATCCCCATCTCCCTGCAGGAATGTATGGTGCGGCTTTCCTTCCTCTATCTTACCAGTGTGACCAACCGCCTCGGCGTCTATGCGGCGGCGGCAGTGGGAGTAGCCAGCAAGTATGATGTGTTTGCCATGCTGCCGGCCACCTCCATCGCCAATGCACTGGCTGCGATTACAGCCCAGAATTACGGGGCAGGAAAGCCGGAGCGGGCGAGACGTTCCCTGGCAGCCGGACTTGCCTTCGCTGTGGCAGCCTCCTCCGTGTTCTGGCTGTGGGCCCAGGTGTCTCCGCAGACCATGATCGGAATCTTTTCAGATAATCAGGACATCATAGCGGCGGGAATTCCGTTCTTTACATCGTGCAGCTATGATTATCTGGCGGTCAGTTTCGTATTCTGTCTAAATGGTTACTTAAACGGCCGCGCAAAGACCATTTTTACCATGATCAGCTGCTGCTTCGGAGCACTGGCTTTGCGCATGCCGCTGATCTGGCTGGTTTATACCCGCTGGCCGGATAATCTGTTCCGGATCGGAACCATTGCGCCCATGGTGTCCGGATTTATGGCCTGCTATACCCTTATTTACGTAATCTGCGGCTTTTGGAAGGAGAGAAACGAGAGAAGGGTTTCCAAAAGCGCTTAAGGGGAATATATTACTAGAAAAAGCAAAGACAGATGACTATGTTTCATATCCTGGTTTTAGTCCTGGCCCTCTGCATGGACACGTTTGTGGCCAGCATGGCTTATGGCGCAAATAAAGTGCATATTACATGGGAAAAAATCGTTGCCATGAATGCCGTCTGCAGCGGCTGTCTGGGCATTGCGCTGGCGGCGGGCAGTATACTGGATGATCTCGTTCCGGAGACGATGACCCGGACGGTGTGTTTTATCAGCCTTTTCCTTCTGGGCATCGTGAAGCTTCTCGATTATTTCATCAAGAAATACATTAACAGGCACGTAAGCCTGCACAAGGGAATCACGTTTTCTTTTTCAGGTCTCCGGGTGATTGTCAATATCTATGGAGATCCCATGGCGGCAGACTGGGATCATTCCCAGTCGCTGTCGTGGAAAGAAGTTCTGTTTCTGTCCTTCGCCATGTCGATCGACAGCCTGATTGCGGGAGCCCTCTCCGCATTTCTGGAAATACCGGTGGGACTGACGATGGGGACGGCGTTTATCATGGGGATCTTGGTGATGGCTGCAGGTCTTTTTTTAGGCAGAAAGCTGGCGGCCCGCTGCAAATGCGATCTGTCCTGGATCAGCGGCGTGCTGTTTATGATTCTGGCCGTGACAAAAAGCCTCTCATGAGTTATACTATGAACACCTGGCAGAGTTTCAGAATACCAGGTGACAGGAGATAAGATATATGAAAATTACAGTACCGCATTATTACAGCCGGTTTCAGTGCGTGGCGGGTCAATGTCCGGATACGTGCTGCGCCGGCTGGCAGATTATGATCGATGAGACATCTTTAAAAAAATACAGGAAAAGAAGAGATTCCTTCGGCAGCCGGCTGAAGAATTCCATTGACTGGGAAAATTCTGCGTTCCGCCAGTATAACGGACGCTGTGCCTTTTTAGATGAAAACAATCTCTGCGACATCTATTCGGAAGTGGGGCCTTCCATGCTCTGCCGGACCTGCCGGGCGTATCCAAGGCATATCGAGGAGTTTGAGGGGGTGAGGGAGATTTCTCTGTCGCTGTCGTGTCCGGAGGCGGCAAAGCTGATTCTGGACTGTAAGGAGCCGGTACGGTTCCTGAGTAAAGAGACGGAGAAAGAGGAGACGTATCCTTTTTTTGATTTCTTTCTTTATACGAAGCTTATGGATTGCAGAGATGTCATCATTTCCACCTTACAGAACCGGGAGCTGGACTGGAACCTGCGCGCGGGAATCGTGCTGGGGCTGGCTCATGACTTACAGCGCAGAATCGTAAATGACCGTCTGTATGAGACCGATTCCCTGCTGGAGCGATACGGGAGGAAGGGGGCTGTCGAAAAGCTGGCCTCCAGGCTTTTGGCGTATCAGATTGACGGGGATAGCCGTTTTGAGGGGATGAAAGAACTGTTCGGCTTCTTTGACGGGCTGGAGGTGTTAAACGCCGGCTGGCCGGATTATATCGGACGCGTGAAGGAAGTGCTTTACGGAGCCGGAGAAGACGCTTATGAGGAGCAGAGACAGGAATTTTATGAGTACCTGGAGTCGGAGGAAGAGCGGCTGGAGACGTGGGAGCGGTGGTCTGAGCAGCTGATGGTCTACTTTGTATTTACCTGGTTCTGCGGTGCGGAATACGATGAACACCCCTATGGGAAGATGAAGCTGGCCGTGGTGAGCACGCTCCTGATCCGTGAGACGGCGCAGGCACTGTGGAAAGAGCAGGGCGGCGTACTGGAAAAGGAAGTGTTTTTTGAGGCCGCACGCCGCTATTCAAGGGAGGTGGAACACTCGGATTTGAATCTGGAACGCCTGGAGACTTTGTTCCGTGAGAAGAAGGTCTGTAGCCTGGACCGGCTGCTTACACTGGTCATGGGGTAACATGAAAATAAATAGAAAAAGAAGAACCGGAGGTACAAAAACATGTCATTGGAAGGCAAGATGAAGAACGGCCGCTTATACTGCGAATTCGGCCATGAGTTGGAAGAGAACAGGGCATATGAGCGGAAGATCGAATACCAGCGAGTACATTGTAAGGAGCTGGTCTATGATTATAATCAGACAAGACCGTCGAATGTAAAGGAAAAACGGAGAATTTTAGATGAACTTCTGGCGGAAGCGGGTGAGGAAATCTGGATTGAATCCCCCGCCTTTTTTTCGTACGGCTGCAATACGCATATCGGTCATCATTTTTATTCTAATTTCAATCTGTGTGTCGTCGATGACTGTGAAGTCTTTATCGGCAACTACGTGATGTTTGGGCCGAATGTGACGCTTACAGTCACGGGACATCCTGTCTGGGGAGAATACCGCCGCAAGGGCGCTCAGTTTTCCCTGCCGATCCACATTGGCGACGACGTATGGATCGGTGCCAATGCCATCATTCTTCCGGGAGTGACGATCGGAAATGATGTAGTGATCGGTGCCGGCAGTGTGGTAACCCACGATATTCCTTCCCATTCGGTGGCCTTTGGAACGCCGTGTCAGGTGGTGCGGGAGATCACGGAAGAAGACCGGCTGTATTACCGGAAGGGACAGCCGGTGAATGAAGACTGGGACAGAGATTAGTTACACATTTTTAAGAATGGTTGGAAAAGTCTGTCATAAAAATGTAATATTTCGTAATGATAAAGAAATTGAAAGATATTTGTTATTTTACTATAATAAAGATAGAAAATAACTGGTGCATTTTTATGAGGAGGAATTGATATGAAAGGAAAGCGATTGGGTTTTATTTTGACACTGGTCCTGATCATGGCGCTGGCTGTGCCGGCATGGGCCGCGGATACGAAGATTGATTCGGTGAAGCTGGATTTCTCGTATGCAGGGGCAGAACCAAAGTCCGGCAATGAGATCGGCGGAATTCACGTGAAGGTGCCGGATGGACAGCCTTTTACCGTTGAATACGCGGAGTATTCCAACGAGGGCGATGTCTGGGTAGTCGGCGACCGGCCACTGGTCCATGTAGAACTGACGGCGAAGAGCGGTTACCGTTTCGGTTCCACATCGAAGAGCAGATTTACGTTAAACGGCTGCAGCGCAGTTTATAAAAAGGCCAGAATCTACGACGACGGAACACAGATGGAGCTGGAAGTATATTTAAAGAGAATCGGCGGAACCTTAAGCAGCGTACAGAACTTAGAGTGGGGAGGCAACGTGGCCTACTGGGATCCGCTGGAAGGTTCTAAGGAATACGAAGTCCGGCTTTACCGCGATGAGAAATCAGTAGTGACGGTTAAGACGACAGACAGCAGTTATAATTTCTCAAACAATATGGACCGCGAGGGCTCCTATACCTTCCGTGTCCGCGCCATTGCAAGCTATAATTCCAGAGCCGGCGAGTGGTCTGACTACTCGGAGGACTACTACATCGATGAAGATGAGGTCTGGTACTACGGCGGCAACGGTGCCTGGCAGCAGAATGCCAGAGGCTGGTGGTATGCGTATTCCGGAGGCGGATATCCGAGAAGCTGCTGGAAGCTGATTGACAACGCATGGTACTATTTTGACGGCGACGGATATATGACGACAGGCTGGAGAAGGGTCGACGGCAATTACTACTATCTTGGGCCGGACGGCAAGATGCGCACCGGCTGGCAGCAGATCGACGGAGCGTGGTACTATCTGGACGGAAGCGGCGTGAGAACCACAGACTGGCAGTATGTGAACGGGCGCTGGTACTATATGAATTCCAGCGGTGTGATGCAGATTGGCTGGCAGAGGATCAACGGCGACTGGTATTATCTGGACGGAAGCGGAGCCATGGCGACGGGCTGGCAGTATATTAACGGAGCATGGTACTATCTGGATGGAAGCGGTGTGATGTACGCAGGGCGCTGGACACCTGATGGAAGATATGTGGATTATAATGGAGTATGGGTTCAGTAAGCGGCTGTACGCTGCTGAATGAAGAAGGGCGCATCGGAAACTGTCTGATGCGCCCTTTCCTATGCAGAATGTGATGAGAAAAGTCTGTAATCAGTTTTAAAGAAAATTAGCAAATACCGACGCAAACAGGACGGTGCATAGCCCGGATACGGCGATGGCGAGGCTGCTCATGGCGCCTTCGACCTCGCCCATTTCCATGGCCTTCGTGGTGCCGATGGCGTGGGAAGCGGATCCGATGGCGATCCCTTTGGCGACCGGTTCCGTGATGTGGAAAAGTCGGCAGACCGTCTCAGCGATAATGTTGCCGATGATTCCCGTGATGATAATACAGGCTACAGTGATCGTGACGATACCGCCCATCTCCTCAGATACGCCCATGCCGATGGCTGTGGTGATGGATTTTGGAAGAAAGGTGACATACTGTTCATGCGTCAGCCCGAAGAGAAGCGCCAGGACCAGAACCGTTGCCATGGTGGTCAGAACACCGGTCACAGTCCCTGCCAGAATCGCCCTGGCGTGCTTTTTGAGCAGGCTTAACTGCTGGTAAAGCGGCACGGCCAGACAGACGGTGGCGGGAGTCAGCAGATAGCTTAAGTATCTGGCGCTTAAGTTGTAGCTTTCATAGTCAATGTGGAAAACTGATAAAAATATCATGACTGCAATAATGGATATCAACAGTGGATTGAAAATGGGAGATTTAAACTTTGCCTTGAGAAACAGGCCCAGTTCATATCCCATGATGCTGACTGCTGCTCCAAAAAAAAGAAACTCTTTTATCATCTCATTCATGTTCCGGTACCTTCTTTTCTTTGTCAGATCTTATAAAAAACTGCGTGATTTTCCCTGTGACGACCATGACCACCACTGTGGAGACCAGTGTGATGACCAGGAATGGGACGAGGATCGGCCGGAGAAGCCCCCAGGAATCCAGAAGTCCCACCGCGGCGGGGATGAACATCAGCGGCATAATATCGATCAGAAAAAAGCTGGCTTCCCGGACGCTGTCCAGGGGAATGAGCTTCGTATAAAGCCCCGCGAGCATGATAAGCAGCCCGTAGATGCTGGCTGGAACCGGCAGTGGAATAAAGTAGTGAAGCGCTTCCCCGATCAGGGAAATTATCAGGATGATACTGAATTGTTTGATGAATTTCATGTTTTGCCTCCCTTGATGTATCATTCGTTTAACTACGGTTTATCCTAAACTCAAAATAGCCGCTTGTCAAATATTTTTTCAGCTGTTATAATACCCATTACATTGAAAAAAACAGATTGATACCGGAAGGAGCTTATAAATCATGATCGAAGCGGAGTTTGGAATTCTTTATTTTCTGCAGTCCCTCCATACGCCATGGCTGGATGCAGTGATGAAAAATATTACCCATCTGGGAGACAGCGGAATTTTCTGGATTCTCACGGGGCTTGCGCTGTTCTGCTTTAAAAAGACGAGACGGATGGGATTCTGTGTTCTGTTATCCCTGGCAGGCGGTTTGCTGATCGGCAATATCTTCTTAAAAAATTTAGTGGCGAGAGACCGGCCGTGCTGGATTGATCCCACCATTCAGCTGCTGGTCGCCAGTCCGAAGGATTTTTCCTTCCCTTCCGGCCATACCATGGCCTCTTTTGAGGCGGCAGTGAGTATCTTTTTATATAACCGGCGCTGGGGAGCGGCGGCATTCGTTCTGGCTGTGCTGATTTCATTTTCCAGGCTGTATCTCTTCGTCCATTTTCCGTCGGACGTGCTGACCGGACTTGTGCTGGGGACTGTGATTGCCGTGGCGGTCCATAAGATTGTGGAATGGAGCGTGAGGCAGAAGAAAGAGACGGATGGAGAAGCAGAATAAAAAATATTTGCATTTTTCGTATTCTATGATATACTTAGGTTCGGGTAGCGGCAGCTACGAGGTCATTTTAAGCTGATCATGCATGGAGCGCTCGGGTCAGAATAGAATGCAGAAAAAATAAAATAAGAAAAGCAGAGTAGGTTTGTGTGCGTTAAGTGCCGGTTGAACAGGGAGTTGTCAGCCGGACGAAAAGGTTTCTCTTGCGGTACACGAATCGCATCCCGCTGCATCAGAAGATGATACGTTTATTATCTCCGGTTGTAGTAAGAGGTCTGCAAAGGAGGTATTTTTTTATGAAAAAATTCGTCACTTTGTTCACCGATTCTTACAAAGAACTGAAATCTGTAAGGACCATCACCACCGCGGCTATGCTCGCGGCCATCGCCATCATTCTGGGCATGTTTTCCATCGATGTGGGCAGTACCATACGAATTGGCTTTTCCAGTATTCCGAACGGCGTATGCGCTTATTTGTTCGGACCTGTCGTGGGCGGCATCTTTGCCGGAGGCCTGGATGTGCTTAAGTATCTGCTGAAGCCCACTGGACCGTTTTTCCCCGGGCTTACGGCAGTTGTCATACTGGCAGGCGTGCTCTATGGCTGTTTCTACTATAAGAAGCCCATTACCTTCTGGAGGGTGCTTTTGGCCAAGTTTACAGTCATGCTGATCTGCAACGTGCTCCTTAACACCCTGTGCCTGTCTGTTTTGTACGGCAAGGGCTTCATGGTGATTCTTCCGGCCAGAGTGATCAAGAACCTGATTATGTGGCCCATCGATTCCATGATCTTTTACAGCGTCTTGAAAGCGTTAAACCTGCTTGGGATTTTAAAGGCGGTCCGTACGAATTTCGCTTAATGAAAACGGCTGCCCCCGGCAGTGGATTCTGATAAAAAGTTCCAGGCCGCCTGACGGATCAGCTCCATCTTCCGCCGGGTGGCCTCGTTGCTGTAAGGGACACGGTCGATGAGCGTATCGATGACGCCTCGTTCGGCTGCGCAGCGGCGGCTCTCCGGGAAGTTTAAATCATAGATATAGCCAAGGTAGGAGATCCACATGTCCATATGGGTCACACGGTCGGAGTTTTTGATGGGCCGGCGGTTTAAGAAGGATGTGAGAATATGGTCGGAGATGTCCTCCGCACCGAGTTCCTCTGCCTCGATATCCAGCATGGCGGGGATCGAGTCCTGTTCTTTTACCCGGAAATTATCGAGTTTATCCGCATCCCGTATGATCATGGAGTGCAGGCGGTCCCTTCCGGTGAGAGAGTCATCCATCAGGTAAACTCCATGATTTTTGATGGCCGTATAGATGACGGAATCGTAGTCCCGTTCCGGAATGAAGCTGCGGATCAAGTTTTCGTCGAACAGGATCGAGAGGCTTAAATCTGCGTGGGGCACGATGGAATCGTCGAAGCTGTCATATCTCTTCAGCTGTTCGAAGCGGCCGATGTCGTGGAGAAGCGCGATGTGCAGGGCCAGAGCAGTGTCCTCTCCGGAGAGGCCGAGTCCTTCGGCGATCAGCCGGGCAGCGTCCACCACGCCGTAGGTGTGTACGATTTTCAGCCGGATTTTATCGTTTTTCGTGTCATACTGCTTTAAATATCCGGCAAATATTTTTTTTGCCTGTGCAAAATCCATAGACAGAACCCTTCTTTCATACTATAATCTTAAGTGTCTGCATTATACTACGAATCGCAGACGATGGCAACAGGTAAAGGAAGAGATGAGAATGAGGAGAAGGCAGATCAGAGCCATATTTTTCGATATAGACGGGACACTGCGTGATTTTGATACGAAGCGGGTTCCGGACAGCACAAAAGAGGCGCTGCGGAAGGCGAAGGAGGCAGGAATTCTGCTGTTTGTCGCTACCGGGCGCCATAAGCTTGAGATCGAGGAGGAGAATCTCCTGGAGGATATGGAGTTTGACGGATACGTTACGCTGAACGGGCAGTACTGCTACTGCGGCAGCACCGTTGTATATGATGCACCTATTGATGGTGCCGGGGTCGCAGCGATGCTGAGACTCATCGGGAAAGATCCTTTTCCCTGCCTTTTTATGGAGGCTGACCGCATGTATATCAACATGGTGGATGAGGTCGTTAAGAAGGCTCAGGAGGGGATTGGAACACGGATCCCGCCGGTTATGGATGTGAGCCGGGCAGCCGGGCAGCCGATCTACCAGATCGTCCCTTATATCGGCAGAAACAGGGAAGAAGAGATCAGGCGCGCGGTTCCCGGATGTGAGATCATCCGGTGGCACGATGAGTACGCTGTGGATGTGATACCGCGAGGCGGGAGTAAATGCATTGGGATTACGCGGATGGCGGCTCATTTCGGCCTGTCTCTGGAGGAGACTGCGGCTGTCGGTGACGGAGCAAACGACGTTTCCATGGTGGAGATGGCCGGGCTCGGCATTGCCATGGGGAATGGAAAAGATGCAGTGAAAGCCGTGGCGGATTATATTACGGATTCGATAGAAACGGATGGCCTTTCCAGGGCTGTCTTCTATATATTAGAGAATAATCATCAGGAGGAATGAAACATGAGTGAAACAAACTGTACTCATAATTGCAATACCTGCGGGGAGAGCTGCAGCAGCAGACAGGCGGAGCAGACCAGCTTTTTAGAGCCGTTAAACCCTGCAAGTACGGTTAAGAAGGTAATCGGTGTAGTAAGCGGAAAGGGCGGCGTAGGAAAATCACTGGTAACCACCATGATGGCGGTCCGCATGAACGCAAAAAATTATAAGACGGCAATTCTCGATGCGGATATTACCGGACCCTCGATTCCGAAGGCATTTGGCCTGGGAGACGACGGCGTCGGCATGACACCGACGGGACTCATGATCCCGGCAACCACGTCCATGGGCATTGAAGTCATGTCAGCTAACTTAATTCTCGATCACGAGACCGATCCTGTGATCTGGAGAGGACCTGTGATCGCCGGAGCGGTGAAACAGTTCTGGCAGGAGGCTCTCTGGGAAGATATCGACTATATGTTTGTAGATATGCCTCCGGGAACGGGTGATGTTCCGCTGACGGTATTCCAGTCTCTGCCGGTCGACGGCATTATCATCGTCACCTCTCCTCAGGAGCTCGTATCCATGATTGTGGCAAAGGCTGTGAATATGGCTAAGAAGATGAACATTCCGATCCTCGGACTGGTAGAGAATATGAGCTACTTAGAATGTCCGGACTGCGGCAGAAGGATTTCCGTATTCGGAGAGAGCCGGATTGATGAAGTGGCGAAGGAGAATGAGATTCCTGTTCTCGCCAAGATCCCGATTGAACCCAGGATTGCGAAGGCTGTCGATGAAGGTACCGTGGAGTATTTGGAAGCACCGTGGCTGGACGAGGCGGTAAAAGCCGTGGAGTCCATCTAAGAGGTGTTCCCTGACAGCTTAAGGACAGGACAGCGAGGTAAAGATATGAATATAAGCATGAACCCCAACAGCGAACTGCATCAGTCCATTGTAAATGTACCGAATCTGGTACAGGTTCCGGACCCGCTCTTAGAGCAGGCATACCAGTTCCAGGAAGCGATGATGATGTACACCTGTGCAATCAGGGAGATCAAGACGAAGCTGGAGGTCTTAAACGACGAACTGTCCGTGCGGAATTCCAGAAATCCTATTGAGATGGTAAAATCCCGGGTGAAGAAGCCCTTAAGCATTGTGGAGAAGCTGCAGCGGAGAGGTCTTCCCATAACCATGGAATCCATGATGGAGAATCTCGACGATGTGGCGGGGATCCGTGTCATCTGTTCTTTTTTAGATGATATCTATGCGGTTGCCGACATGCTGACCCGTCAGGATGATGTGCATATCATTGCTATCAAGGATTATATCCGCCATCCAAAGGATAACGGATACCGGAGTTACCATATGATCGTGGAGATTCCCGTCTTCTTTTCCGACAGGAAGAAGTGGATGCGGGTAGAGGTTCAGATCAGGACCATTGCCATGGATTTCTGGGCCAGTCTGGATCATCAGCTGAAATATAAAAAAGAGGTTGGTGACAGTTCAGAGGAAATCAGCGCGGAACTGAAAGAGTGTGCGGAAGTCATTGCGGAGACGGATGAGCGGATGCTGAAGATCAGAATGAAGATCGAAGCAGAAGGAATTACGGTCAGCAAATAGCAGTTGGTAAAAAGTGAAAATTTAATATTTCAAGCTCATAAGTAAGAAGCTGACGCCTTTATTCCGGTATGACGGAAGGGCGTCAGCTTCTGTTTTATCATGAGACTGAGGATGATGGACTGCCTGAGTGATCGTGAAGATTCAGCGGCATCATCAAATGGCGGATCATGATCTGATAGGCCTCGTTACCGTTGCCCTCGCGGAGCGCACGGTAGTAGAGCTCGTGTTCCTGAAGCGTGCCCTCCACACGGCCGGTGACCGACAGTGCGGTTGCTGATGTCAGGTGGATCAAATACAGAAGGCGCTGGAACAGCTGATTAAACTCATTGTTCTCCACATAGCCGACGATGGCCAGATGAAAAGCGTGGTCACAGTCGATAAAGGTCTGTAAGCCATCGTCTGCATCTTTTGCATTCCGCATCTGCTCAAGAATCTCTTCCAGCTCTTCCAGCAGGCGCTTCCCCTTTTCGCTAGTAAGCTGTCCGGCGATCCTGTGCGTGCAGAAACCCTCAATCGCACAGCGGACCTCGATGGTCTCCTGCATGTCCTTCTCCGTCAGGTGACGGAGCATAAATCCCTTGCTGGGGACGATGGATATGTATCCATCCTGACTTAGACACTGAAGTGCCTCTCTGATGGGGGTTCTGGAAATGTCCAGCTCTTTGGAGAGACGGGCCTCAGAGTAGAGGGTATCCGGAAGCAGCTTACCTTCCAGAATCTGTTCTTTTATGTAATCGTATGCTTTGGATTGTAAAAAGCTTTTTTCTTTCAATGTGATGCATCTCCTGTTTGTTTGACATATCATTATTCTAATATAGAAGTTGGTATTGGTCAATCATTCTTTTGAGGCGGAGAAGGGCTGCCAAATGACCGTTTCATTTGTAAAAATATGGCTGATTGGTGTTGACAGTATACCGGTATAGCGGTATACTGGTTATAAGAAGCAACCGAAATAATAAAAAGAGGAGGATGACGGGATGTGTGTTTATAAGATGGGGAATTTAAGAGTGGTGGATTTAACGAAGGAGCTGGACCCGAAGACAGAGAGCCGGAGATGCCATATGTATCGGTTTAATACCGGAGGACCGATTCCGGATTACCATACGATTATGGACATTACCAGTCATTTAGGGACACATTGTGAGTGCCCTTATCATCACGATGACAACTGGCCGAGTGTGGCGGAGCTGCCGTTAACTGCGTTTATGGGCAGAGCCCTGTATGTGGATTTCAAGGAGGATGTTGCGCCGGGAACCCACATTACGGCAGCGGATCTGGACAAGGCGACAGAAGGAAGAATCATGGAAGGCGATATTGTAATTATTGACTCTTCCTATAAGCTGCCCCCCTTTACCCCGGCTACCAACACCGAAGCGGACAAACGTCTTTTAATTGGAAGAGAAAGTGCCGAGTGGTTTCGGGATCATAAGGTAAAGTGTGTCGGCTTTGGAGACGGAGTCTCAATAGAAAACTGCAACGAAGACGTTAAGCCATTCCACGATATTCTGATGGCAGAGAACATCGTCTTTTTGGAGGTACTGAAAAACCTGGATAAACTGGAGCAGGACGTCTTCTTCATGAGTTATTCCCCACTTCCGATCCACGGTCTGGACTCCTGTCCGGTCCGCGCCTATGCAATTGAGGGACTGGAAGGATTTTAGAAAGGCAGGTTTTCCCTATGAAAATAGCAGTGATTGGCGCCGGAGCCATGGGCTCCATCTATGGCGGCCATCTATCAAAGAATCATCAGGTATATCTGGTAGATACGAATCCGGACATTGTAAAGCAGATCAACAGCGAAGGGCTGAAAATCGACGAGGATGGCGTGACGAATATCTGGCATCCGACGGCGGTAACCGACACGGAAGGGCTGGGGGAGATGGACCTGGTCATTCTGTTTGTGAAGTCCATATTTTCCAGAGCCGCACTGGCGGGGAACCGGGGCGTGATTGGGGAGAAGACCCGCCTTCTGACACTGCAGAACGGTGCGGGGCACGAAGATATTCTGAAAGAATTTGTTCCTGAAGAGCGAGTCATCATAGGCACAACAGAGGACAACGGCGCAGTGCTGGCGCCGGGGCATGTAAGAAGAGGCGGAGTTGGGAATACGAACGTCGGGATGCTGACGGAGGACCGTGAAGGATTTCTTCCGCGTCTGAAGGAGGCATTTGACAGCTGTGGATTTCATGTGAAAATCCATGAAAACATTCAGTATCTCATCTGGGACAAGCTGTTTACCAATGTATCCTTAAGCGCAGTGACCGGTATCCTGCAGGTCGATATGGGATTCATAGCCGGCAACGAATACGCGTGGAATTTAACGAAAGCCCTGATTCACGAAGCGACAGCGGTCGCCGGTGCACTTGGCCTTTCCTTTGACGAGGAAACGGTTACGGAACGGGTTCGCCAGACCTCCATCGGAAATCCTGCCGGCTGTACCTCCATTCGCGCCGACTTACGCGACGGCAGAAGGACTGAGGTGAATACCATCAGCGGAGCTGTGGTGACAGCGGCAAAGAGGTGCGGCGTACCAGTACCGAGTCATGAATTTGTCGTGAATATGGTACATGCGATGGAGATGAAAAGACAGGACAGCAGCATCTGATATCAAATCAGGTTCTGACAGCCAGCCGAACAAGGTTCAAACAACAATCAAACAACAATCAGCCGGCCCGGGTCAGCTCCTGTCATCAGGAACCGCCCCGGGCCGGCTTCCATCCTCTACAATTCCGGAAGTACAACTGTAAAAGTCGTTCCCTCTTCTTGGCTGCTGGATACTGTGATTTTCCCTTTATGCTGTTCTACAATGGTTCTGGCAATGGAAAGCCCCAGGCCATACCCGCCTTCTTTTCTCACACGCGATTTGTCTGTGCGGTAAAACCGCTCGAAGATATGCTTCTGATCGGAGGACGGGATCGGTTCTCCCGTATTGTTGACGGTCAGCACCGCATGATGGGAAGCTGATTTTAAAGAGACGGAGACCGTTCCATGTAAACCGGCGTATTTGCAGGCATTGTCCAGAAGAATGGTAACCACCTGTTTCATCTGAGTTTCACTGCCGCAGACGTGGATGCCGGGAACGATGTCGTTGTTTAAGATGACCTTGTTTTCAAATGCGACCGCTTCAAACAGCAGGGCGCAGTTCAGCACACTGTCGCTGTAATCGAATTCCGTGTATGCAGCATGTGAAACTTCCACTGTGCCTGCATCGGAGCGGGCCAGAAAGAGAAGCTCCTCCACCAGCTGCTTCATGCGGGACGCCTCCTCCCGGGTGTTGTCAACCCATTTGAGCTGGTTTCTGATCGTCGAATCCTGATGGGAGAGAAGAATCTGTAAATTAGCCAGAATGACGGTCAGCGGTGTCTTCAGCTCGTGGGAGGCGTCGGCAATAAACTGGTTTTGCTGCTTCCACGCCTGCTCCACCGGCTTTAAGGCCCAACGGGACAGGAAGATGCTGAGCAGCAGAAACAGGAGGGAGGCGATGAAAAACAGCAGGAGGCAGTTGAAGCGCAGGGCCCGGATGTTGTTCAGCTCAAAGCTTTGATCCGCAAATGCGATGGTGATGCTGTCCGGTGTCTCAGCGCGGTTATAGCGCAGAGAATAGTCGTTTAAGACACCTCGCGCTTCCTCCTTTTCCATGACCAGGTCCGTCAGGGTGGCGGCCATGTCAGCGGATATGGAGAGATTGTTGGACTTGATATCGGTCACTGTCTTTCCGTCCTTTTTAAGGATTATGACTGCATTGGGGACGAAGGGCGGCGGTGCATCGTCAGTCCGGCGGCCCGGTTCCACCTTATTCGGCTTTCCGTTTTGGCGGGCCGAATCCTGGGCCTGCATCAGGGCCATATCGGTCTGGCGCTCCAGCCGCCAGATATTGACATGGTAAAAATTCCCCAGCACGATGATGAGAATCGTGATAACCAGGGACATATTGATGATAATAAATTTTCCGCGAAGCTTTTTCAGCATGACGGTTCCTCCAGACGGTACCCTACTTTCCGGACTGTTACGATTTCCACCCTGGAGTTTAAAAAGGAAAGCTTTTTCCGAAGAAAGGAAATATAGGCTTCCACATTATTGTCCTCCGCATCAGAATCATTGCCCCAGACCCTGGAAATCAGCGTATCTTTGGAAATGATTTTTCCGGCATTGTTCATAAGCAGCTTTAATACCTCGAATTCTTTATAGCCTAAGTGGATTGACTTTCGGCCGCGCAAAAGGTCGTTGGTTGAAAGATTCAGGACCAGATCTCCAAAATGAAGCTCTTCTACGACTACCTCGCCCTGTCTGCGGGAAAGCGCGCGTATCCGTGCCAGCAGCTCTTCCGGAACAAATGGCTTTGTCATATAGTCGTCAGCCCCGCGGTCCAGACCGGTAACCTTGTCGCTGATATCGTCTCTGGCAGTCAGCATCAGTACCGGCGTCTGGACGTGGGCCTTTCGCAGCTTCCTGACCACATCGAACCCATTTTCACCCGGAAGCATCACATCCAGAACAATGACGTCATATTCGCCCGACAGTCCGCAGTAGAGGCCGTCGGTACCGGTATACACAATGTCTGTGTGGTAATGCTGCTCCTCCATAATCTGTCCCAGTGCATCGGCCAGTCTCACTTCATCTTCTACAATCAGTATATTCATGAATCATTTCCTTCCTTTTCCGGCATGACCGGGCCATGAAAGCCGACGGGCCATATCCTTACCTATATTATAAAAGGGGGTTCCGCGTTTGGCAATCCCATTCCATTTCCAGTAACCGCATTTTAAATAGTCTGAACGGTTATAAACTATTATAGTAAAGAAAGCTGAAAATAGCCTGAAACCGCCTTTCAGGTTAATTTCAGGTACCTGTGATAGAATGGGACGAATGAAAATGACTGAAAAGGAGTTTCAGGTTAATTTCAGGTTACTGACACAAAATGAACATAGGGACCTGATAAACTGAAGCAGAACAACAGACAGAGTGAAGAGAGGAGCAAATCGGATGAATGGAAGAAAAATAGCCGCTTCCATGGCGGTGGTGACAGCGGCCATGGCTGTGATGCCCATAACGGCAGAGGCTTCGACTAATATTGACCTGAGAAAAAAAGTGATTGGAATATCAGGGATCATGAGTGTATCCAACATGGATTCCACAATTACGAGAGGCGAGTTTGCCAGCATGCTGGTGAACGCGTCTTCCTACAGAAGCACGGTGAGCAGTGTGAGCAACACTTCAGTATTTGCCGATGTGCCGCGAGATCATGCGTATGCGGCGTCGATCAGGATTGCGGCGGAACAGGGGTGGATGACGGGATATTTAGGCGGTAATTTCAAACCGGATGAATCGGTGACGCTTCAGGAGGCCATCAAAGGGGTGCTGGCACTGCTGGGATATGAAAATACGGATTTTACCGGAGACCAGACCGGAGCCAGACAGTCCAAATACCATTTCCTGGAGCTGGACGAAAATATGAATAAGAGTCCGGAGGAGGTCCTGATCAAAGAGGACTGCATCAATCTGTTTTATAATCTGTTAAAGACCGACACAAAGGCGGGAACCATGTTTGGAAAGAGCCTGGGATGTGAACTGACCTCGGATGGAGAGATCAATCCGCTTACCATGGTGGACAACAGCTTAAAGGGACCGAAGATCGTGAGGAGCAAGAGCCGCCTTTCCGATTATCTGCCGTTTAAACTGAGCGCTGCCAACGTTTACCTCGATGGGTCTCCGATCTCCAACAGCAGCGACGCGATCGCAGCAGCGCTGGAGAATGATAACGGAGTTCTTGTATATTACCATCCGGTATCGAAGACCGTATGGCTGTATACCGTGGGAAGTGAAAATGAGAACGGCCGGTCCGCGGTATACGGCGAGATCACAAATGTCATTTATAATTCTGCCGATTTGATGACGCCTGACGCAATCATACTGGATGACGGCAATACGTATGAGCTGGACAGTACCGAGATGAAGTTCGCATTTTCCACGTACGGCGACATGCGGGTGGGAGATACGGTCACTCTGGTCTATTCCGTGACAACGGATAATAACGGCGACGAAACGCGCACCGTGCTCGATTATATTGAAGACTGACAGGAGAGCCTGAAATGAAGAAAATAAGTTTTGGAAACAGGTCTAAAAATGGAAAAAAAACGGGAAAAAAGGGGAAAAAGCTTCTTCTGCTTCTGCTGATCCTGCTTGCCGTTATACTGGGACTATACGCGGCGGTCCGGATGAAGGCGGAGAAGGCGGCCAGTGCAAACACGAAGGAGGTTAAAACTGCGGTGGTGGAGAAGCGTGACATCACCTCGGAGCTGTCGTCTTCAGGAACGATCTCCCCGAAGAATACATACGATATCACCTCTCTCGTGGAAGGCGAGGTGATATCCGCCGATTTTGAAGAGGGGGACCAGGTAGAGGCGGGACAGATCCTGTACCAGATTGACACCTCTTCCATGGAATCGGAGCTGACCAGCGTCAACAATTCTCTGTCAAGGGCACAGGAAAATTATGAGGTGGCTCTGGACGACTATAACACGGCGCTGAGCGATTACAGCGGCAATACGTATAAGTCAACCGAGACGGGATACATCATGACACTATATATCAAGGAAGGCGATAAAGTAAGCTCCAATACAAAGATTGCCGATATTTACGACGACAAGGTCATGAAGATCAAGCTTCCCTTCCTAGCCGGGGAAGCGGCGTTAATCGGTGCGGGGAACGACGCGGTGCTGACGCTGACCGACACGGGAGAACAGCTTACGGGAACGGTCACGGCGGTGAGCAATATGGATGTGACGCTGACCGGCGGCCGGATCGTGCGGTATGTCACTATCGAGGCTGCAAATCCAGGCGGCCTGACTACGGATATGGCCGCTACCGCCACGATCGGGGACTTTATCTGCAGCTCCGAGGGAACGTTTGAGCCGACGCTGGAGACGGTGATGAATGCAGACATCTCATCCAGTGTGGAGGTGGGAAAGCTGCTGGTCAACGAAGGCGATTACGTGGGCAGAGGAACCCCTGTGTTCTCCATGGAATCGAAATCGGCGGAAAAGCTGCTCAGAACCTATAAGGATTCCGTGGAAAAAGCGGAGGAAACGCTGGAATCCGCCAGGAACAAGGTGGACAGCACACAGGATAATTACGATAATTACACGATTACCGCGCCGATCTCCGGTCAGGTGATTACGAAAAATGTCAAGGCAGGCGACAAGGTGGCGAAGAGCAACAGCGGCAGTACGACGCTTGCCGTGATCTATGATATGTCAGGCTATACCTTTGAAATGTCGGTGGATGAGCTGGATGTAAAGGAAGTAGCCGTGGGACAGAGTGTGGTGATTACTGCGGATGCGGTGACCGGGAAGACGTTTTCCGGCACGGTGACGAATGTGAGTCTGCAGAGTTCCTACTCCAACGGCGTGACTAACTATCCGGTTACGGTAACGCTAAATGACGGCATGGATGAACTTCTGCCGGGCATGAATGTGGACGGCGTCATTATCCTCGATCAGGCGTCGGATGTGCTTACAGTCCCGGCTGACGCACTGATGCGCGGCAACAAGGTCTATGTAAAGGATGGTACGGTAACGGAGGCACAGGGAAATATACCGGCAGGCTTCCGGGCTGTCGACGTAAAGACAGGACTGATCAGCGATGATTACGTGGAAATCACAGAGGGCCTTTCCGAAGGCGATGTGGTCTATGTGGCAGAGTCCACGGTGAAGTCGTCCTTCAATATGATGGGAGGCATGCAGGGCGGTCCGGGAGGCATGGGTGGAAATAACGGCGGCGCTCCGGGAGGCGGAAACAGCGGAGGCAGAAGCGGCGGAAATAACGGCGGCGCGCCCAGGTAAAGGCTGGAGGTAGAGACTTGGAAGAAACATTAATTGAACTGAAGGATATCTATAAGGTCTATGAGATGGGCGATGAAGAGGTGAGAGCCAACGACGGGATCTCCCTGACGATCAACCGCGGCGAATTTGTGGCTATCGTGGGAAAATCGGGAAGCGGAAAATCGACGCTGATGAATATCATCGGGGCTCTGGATGTGCCGAGCTCCGGCGAATACTTACTGGGCGGAAAAGATGTGGGGAGTATGACGGACAATCAGCTGGCAGATATCAGGAACCGGATGATCGGCTTTATTTTCCAGCAGTACAATCTGCTTCCCAAGTTAAATCTTCTGGAAAATGTAGAGCTGCCGCTTCTCTACGCAGGTGCCAGCAGCACGGCCCGCCGCATGCGGGCCATGGCTTCGCTGGAGCGTGTGGGACTCGCGGAAAAATGGAGGAATCTTCCGAACCAGCTGTCCGGCGGACAGCAGCAGAGGGTGTCTATCGCCAGGGCTCTGGCAGGGGACCCGTCCCTGATTCTTGCCGATGAGCCCACCGGAGCACTGGATTCCAAGACGAGCCGCAGTGTCCTGGATTTCTTAAAGCAGTTAAACGACGAAGGCAATACCATCGTCATGATCACCCATGACAGCTCCATCGCAATGGAGGCGCGGCGTGTGGTGAGGGTCCATGACGGAAAGATCAACTTTGATGGAGACGTAAATGAATATTCTGCAATCCTTTAAAATGGCAATGAAAAGTATCATGGGTAATAAGATGCGGTCCTTTTTGACCATGCTGGGAATCATCATCGGCGTGGCCTCCGTCATTATCCTGGTGAGCCTGGTGAACGGCCAGATGTCTTATATGACGGAAAGCTTCGCAAGCATGGGGACGAATCAGATCACGGTGAATGTGACCAACCTTTCCACCCGTTCGGTCTCTGTGGATGAGATGTATGAGTTTTACGAGGACAACAGGGATTTATTTGCCCAGATGACACCGAATGTGACCGTATCCACGACCGTGAAGAATGGAACGGAGTCATCGACGTCCACAACCGTGTCCGGAGTCAGCGAGGAGTATCTGGAGATGAAGGATATGGAACTGGAATCAGGCCGCTTTATCCAGTATTCCGATATCGTATCGCGGCAGAAGGTATGTGTGGTCGGATACTACGTGGCGTGGGACTTATACGGCGGCGTGGAGAAAGCGATCGATCAGACGATCAAGATTGGCGGGAACGCATTCCGGATCATCGGCGTGGCGGCGAGACAGGACGACGATGAACTGGAATCAGGCGGAAGCGATGATTTCGTATGGATGCCCTACAGCTGTGCCGCGAAAATGACGAGGAATGCCAATATCAGCAGCTATACGTTTGCCACGGCAGATATGAATCATACGGAGGAGGCCAAAACGGCAATCGATGACTTCCTCATGGAAATCTTTAAGGATGACGACTTATACCGGATCACGGCGATGAGCGAGCTCCTGGATTCGCTGAATTCCATGATTGCCATGATGTCCATGCTTCTCGGCGGAATCGCCGGCATTTCCCTGCTGGTAGCGGGCGTGGGAGTCATGAATATCATGCTGGTATCGGTAACCGAGCGGACCAGAGAGATCGGTATCCGCAAGGCCCTGGGGGCGAAGAAGCGGACGATCATGCAGCAGTTCGTCATCGAGGCGGCGGTTACCAGCTCCATCGGCGGTGTGATCGGAATTGTCATCGGATCAGCGGCGACTACGGTCATCGGCACGGCCATGGGGATGAACGCGACGCCGACGCCCAGCGCGGTGGTGGTGTCCTTCAGCGTGTCTGTGGGCATTGGACTGCTGTTTGGGTATATGCCGGCGAATCGGGCGGCGAATTTAAATCCGATTGATGCACTTCGAAGTGAGTGAGAGAGAAACGCCGAAATCGCGGCGGGGAGGCGGAGCCATGGCTCCGCCTCCCCGCTGCGATTTCGGCTGTGTACTGGCTATGCTGGGAAGTAGGGGTTTTTGAGAGCAGGGTTGCAAAGTTGGAATAATGGTGATACTATTTGCATAGTTACAGAAGGAGCAGCTCGCCTGGAGTTACTCCTTTTTAAGAATGATGACATAGAGGAGCTTAGAGGATATGAAGGTTGTGGATATGCACTGTGACACGATTTCTGAACTGTTTTACAGGAAGGAGGAGGGCAGGGGGCATTCGGTATGGAAGAATGACTGCCATGTGGATCTGGAGAGAATGGAGAAGGGGGATTACTGCCTTCAGAATTTCGCTCTGTATACGCCGCTGGATAAGCATGAGCGACCGTTTGAGTACTGCATGAAGCTGGTGGATCTGTTTTACCGGGAGATGGAAGAACAGCGGGAACGGATTGGGATTGTGAGATCGTACGAGAATATTCTGGAGAATCAGAGGCTGGGAAGGATGTCGGCCATGCTGACGATTGAGGAAGGCGGCGTATGCCAGGGGGAGACTGCTTTTTTAAGGGATTTCTACCGGGTAGGCGTGCGGATGATGACGCTTACGTGGAATTTTAAGAACGAACTGGCCTGGCCGAATATCGTCAGGATAGAAGGGGAAGAGGCGTACTTTGAACCGGATACGGAGCATGGGCTGACGGAGAAAGGGATTGAATTTGTTGAAGAGATGGAACGGCTGGGGATGATTCTGGATGTGTCCCATCTGTCGGATGCGGGGATCCTGGATGTGTTCCGGTATACGAAGAAGCCGTTTGTGGCAAGCCATTCCAATGCGAGGGCGGTTTCCTCCAATCCCAGAAATTTAACGGATGAGATGGTTAAGATGCTTTCGGAACGGGGAGGGGTGGCCGGTATCAATTACTGCGCGGATTTTCTGCATGACTGGCAGAAAGGGGAACATGCGGTGAGCCGGGTCGATGACATGATTTTACATATGAAACATATGAAGAAAATCGGCGGAATTCAGTGCATCGGTCTGGGGTCCGATTTCGATGGAATCGGCGGGGACTTAGAACTGAAATCTCCGGAAGACTTACCGGTGCTGGAACAGGCCATGAGAAGGGCCGGCTTTACGGAATCAGAGATTGAAGCCGTGTTCTTTCGGAATGTACTTCGTGTATACAAAGAAATTCTAAAGTAAGACAAAATTTTACATAGATTTTACATTCCCGTGCATCATACTTTACATAGATTTGATATAGTACTTACATAATCAATCAAATCATTTCATGAAATCCGGGAGGGGACTATGTCAATCACTGATGTACAGATGCTGTTTCAATTTGTCGGGGGACTGGGAATGTTTCTCTATGGCATGAACGCCATGGCGGACGGACTGCAGAAATCTGCGGGACACCGCATGCAGCAGCTGTTGGGAGCATTAACGAAGAACCGCCTGATGGGCGTGATTCTGGGAGCAGGAATCACAGCCATTATTCAGAGCAGTTCCGCCACTACGGTTATGGTCGTCGGCTTTGTAAATGCCGGAATTATGAATCTTGGGCAGGCGGTCGGTATTATCATGGGCGCCAATATCGGAACCACGGTGACCAGCTGGATCGTATCCATGAGCGAGTGGGGCGAGATGCTGAAACCGGAATTCTTTGCCCCGGCCCTGGTGGGTGTGGGAGCAATCATGACGCTGTTTTGTAAGAACAGCAGAAAAAAGCAGGTGGGAGAGATTCTGGTGGGCTTCGGCGTGCTGTTTATCGGTCTCACGTTTATGTCGGCTGCCATCACCCCATACCGCAATGCTCCGATTTTTGCGCAGGCGTTTACCGTACTTGGAAGAAATCCGTTTCTTGGCATTCTGGCGGGAGCTGCAGTAACGGGAATTATCCAGAGCTCTTCCGCATCCGTAGGGATTTTGCAGACGCTGGCGTTAAATGGAATCGTGAACTGGCAGTCTGCCATCTTTATTACGCTGGGACAGAATATCGGTACGTGCGTGACGGCGCTTCTGTCCAGCGTGGGAGCCAATAAGACGGCGAAGCAGGCAGCAGGGATTCATCTTATGTTTAATACGGTGGGAGCCATTTTTTTCGGAATCGTCATGTATATCGTTTTTAAACTGAATCCGGTGTTTGCGTCTTCCACGATCAGCAGTGTGGAGATCTCCATATTCCATACGGTGTTTAATGTAAGCAATACCCTTCTGCTGTTCCCGTTTGCAGGCTTCCTGGTAAAGGCCTCAAGCCTGCTGGTCAGAGACGGTAAAAGCGGGAAGGCAGAGACGGAGGGCTCCCAGATGCAGCGCCATCTCGATGAGAGAATTTTGGAGACGCCATCTTTTGCGATTGAAAATGCCACTCAGGAAGTTATTAATATGGGAAAAGCAGCGCTGGAAAATTTTGATATTGCAGCGGCGGCTTTGCTGGATAACAGCAGGGCGGAAGCGGAACAGGTGGAGAAGCTGGAAGCAAAGATCAACCAGTATGAAAAGCTGCTTACATCGTATCTGGTAAAAATTAATAACCAGTCGTTAAACGAGGAACAGCATCTGCTGGTTAAGAATCTGTTTTATACGGTCAGCAACTTTGAACGGGTCAGCGACCACTGTGAAAACTTATCGGAACTGGCGGTGGAGAAGGCGGACAAAAATATCGAATTCTCAGAGGATGCGGCAGAAGAGATGAAAGAGATGATAAAGACCGTCCGCGCTGCTCTGGAACACGCCATCAAAGCGAGAGCCGGAGCAGGCATGTCTGAGGTAAGGGCAGTGGTACAGAGCGAGGAGAGCGTGGACATGCTGGAGGAAGAACTGAGAGAACGCCATATTGAGCGTCTGTCCAGCCATAAGTGTACGCCGGAAAACGGTATTGTCTTCCTGGAAGCCTTAAGCAACCTGGAACGGATTTCGGATCACGCTCACAACATTGCGGGGTTCGTGAGAGATGAGATGTAGGAGGCAAGTATGGAAAGAATCTATGTAGTAGAAGATGACGACAATATCAGGGATTTGATCCGGATTGCCCTGGAAGGCTTCGGTTACGTGGTTTCTGCCTTTGAGATGGCGGAAGACGCCCTTAAAAATATCGAGGCAGATCAGCCGGACCTGGCGGTGTTTGACCTGATGCTTCCGGGTATGGATGGCTTGAGTGCCATTAAAAAAATACGGAAAAATGACTCGCTGGCAGACATGCCCATCATCATTCTGACTGCCAAAGACAGAGAGTTCGATAAGGTGGCAGGACTGGATGGCGGGGCCGACGATTATATGACAAAGCCTTTCGGCGTCATGGAGCTGGCGGCCAGAATCAGAAGTCTGCTTCGCCGCAGGGCCAGGAACCAGGCTGATGAGGAGATTTTAGAGAAGTACGGAATCAGTTTAAATAAGAAGACAAGAGAAGTTACGAGCCGTGGGAAAAAGGTGGAGCTGACTTTAAAAGAATATGAGCTGCTCTTATATCTCATGGAGAATCACAGCAGGGTGGCGACCCGGGATGAACTTTTAAACCACATCTGGGGCTACGATTACGACGGAGAGACGAGGACGCTTGACATGCACATCCGTACACTGCGCCAGAAGCTGGGCGAGGAGGGCGCGTTCTGCATCCGCACAGTGCGCGGCGTGGGATACCGCTTTGTGAAAACGGAGGAAGGCTGATATGCGAAAGGCCATATTTGTAAAATTTATTCAGGTAATCCTGGCGGCGCTGGTTTTAAGCAGCGCCATCTTTTATATTGCAGCCAGCAGCGCACTCTTAAAAAACTCCAGAACGGATATGACCTATACGCTGCGCGCCATCGACAGTGTACTCGACTATTCCGGTGATCTGGAGGGAGAGGTGAAGCAGCTGGAGGAGACCGTCAGCGACAACAGCAGCCGTTTTACAGTGATCAGAAAGGATGGAAGCGTCGCTGCCGATACCGGCATGGTGGATACCTCCTCCATGGATAACCACCTGGACCGGGAGGAGATTAAGGAAGCGCTGGAATCGGGAAGCGGTTCATCCCGGCGGTATTCTGATACGCTGAAGAAAAATATGCTGTATGTGGCCTGCGTATCCGATCACTCCGATTATATTCTGCGCATGGCGGTTCCCTTTACCGGATTTAAGGAGTATCTGGTGCTTCTCCTTCCTGCAATCTGGCTCAGCTTTCTGGTGGCGATTATGTATTCTGCCTGCTCGGCCGACAGTTTTGCGGCCTCTGTCACGAAGCCGCTTAAGGAAATATCGCAGGAGATGCTGAAGGTCAACGGGGACTACACGGAACTGACTTTTGAAACGTACCAGTATCCGGAAATCAATATTATTGCGGAGACGACGACGGAAATGTCAAAAAACGTCAAAGAGTATTTGAACCAGATTGAACTGGAACGTCAGATCCGGCAGGAATTCTTCAGCAACGCTTCCCACGAGCTGAAGACGCCGATCACGTCGGTTCAGGGCTATGCGGAGCTGCTGGAGAGCGGAATTATCCAGGATGAGGATCAGAAGATGGATTTCGTCCGGCGGATCAAAAAAGAGGCGGTTCATATGACCAGCCTGATCAACGATATTCTGATGATTTCCAGGCTGGAGACGAAGGAGGCAGAGGTCGTGTGTCAGGACGTTCGAATGGCCATCGTTCTGGATGACGTCCTGGAATCGCTGAAGCCGCTGGCCGCCTTCCACGAGGTTCTGGTTCACGCGGAATGCAAGCCGCTCTGCATCTACGCCAACGCGCGCCAGATGACGGAGCTTCTGGGCAACCTGCTCAGCAACGCCATCAAATACAACAAACCCGGCGGTGAGGTCTGGGTGACGATTACGGAAGAAAACAGGGAAATGATCATACGCGTGAGGGATAACGGCATGGGAATTCCCAAAGAATCCCTGGGACGCATCTTCGAACGGTTCTACCGGGTGGACAAGGGGAGAAGCCGCAAGCAGGGAGGAACCGGCCTTGGATTATCCATTGTAAAGCACATCGTAAGCTTCTATCATGGAACCATTGCAGTACAGTCTGAACTGGAGGCGGGGACAGAATTTACGGTAAAGATTCCAATTTGACAGATTTTGTGATAGAATGAAGAAGGCTAATCACAAAAGGAGGTGTGCGGAGTATGAATCAATTTGTATTAACATGCTGTTCTACGGCAGATATGAAGAAAGAATATTTTGACGAGCGTCAGATTCCCTATGTCTGCTTCCACTACTTAATGGACGGGGTGTCCTACCCGGACGATTTGGGACAGAGCATGCCGTTTGATGAGTTTTACAACAGGATTTCAAAAGGTGCCATGCCGACGACATCACAGGTCAATGTGGCTGAGTTCCATGATTTTTTTGGAGCTATATTAGAGGAGGGAAAGGACATTCTGCATATCAGTCTTTCCTCCGGTATTTCAGGAACCTATAATTCCGCCTGCAGCGCGGTGGAAGAACTGAGAGAAGAGTATCCGGACCGGAAGATTCTGGTTGTGGACTCGCTGGGAGCGTCTTCCGGCTACGGACTGCTGGTGGATGCAGCAGCGGATCTGCGTGATCAGGGCCTTTCGCTGGAAGAGGTCTACCGGATCACGATGGAACGGAGACTTCACGTACATCACTGGTTCTTTTCCACGGATCTTACCAGTTTCAAGAGGGGCGGCCGTATTTCGGCAACCTCGGCCATGCTGGGAACCGTACTAAACATATGCCCGCTGATGAACATGGATCACGAGGGACATTTAATTCCGCGCCAGAAGATCAGAACGAAGAAAAAGGCGATGCAGGAAGCGGTCAGGATGATGGAACTGCACGCGGAGGGAAAGACCGGATACAAAGGGAAATGTTTTATCTCCTGTTCCGCCTGCGGCGGCGACGCAAGGGCCGTGGCAGATCTTGTGGAGGCGCGCTTCCCGGAGCTGGACGGAAGCGTGCTGATCAACAGCATTGGAACCGTGATCGGTGCCCATACGGGGCCGGGAACCGTGGCTCTGTTCTTTTTCGGTGATGAGAGAAAGGATTGAAAAAGAGCAGACTGTGACAGAGGCATTATCTGGCAGTATTTTTACCGCCCATACCGGGTATCTGGTATGGGCGCTTTTTTTGATTATCACAGTAACACGTTTTTGGGATAATCAAAAATAGTTGACTATCCAACTATTTTGTGATATAGTAAATCGTTGGATATCCAACCATTTAAGGAGGTGAAGGATGGGGACGAAAAATTATATCAGCAGAGGCGTATCCATGATATACCGGCAGGGAAACCGTTTTTGTGACAGGAAACTGGCAGAATACCATATTGGAAGCGGGCAGAATTATTTTCTGACCTGTATTTATGAGCATCAGGGCATTAATATGTATGAACTGGCTCAGCTGGGGCATTTCGACAAGGGGACTGTGACAAAAGGGATTCAAAAACTGGAAGAGCAGGGCTACATCCGTATGCAGGCTGATGAGGCGGACAAACGAATCCGGCATCTGTACACAACAGAAAAAGCGGCTCCTATCCTGGAACGGCTTTATGAAATCAGAAGAGAGTGGAATCAGATTCTGACAGAAGGGCTGACGGCGGAAGAGAGTGCACAGGCAGAACAATTGATTAGTAAGATGGCTGAAAATGCGTGGAAGTGCATGAATGAAAGGGAGTCAGATTAGAATGAATGAAAAAACAGGATTAAAGAAAGAAAACCCATTGGGGACAGAGCCGGTAGGAAAGCTGCTGCTGGCATTTTCTGTCCCTTCGATTATCTCATGTCTGGTCAATTCGATTTATAATATCGTAGACCAGATTTTTATTGGCCAGGGAGTCGGCTATCTGGGAAATGCCGCCACAACGGTGTCGTTTCCCATGATGACGATTGTCATGGCATTTGCAACTCTGTTAGGGTCCGGAGGCAGCGCTTACACCGCCATTAAGCTGGGCGAAAGAGATGAAAAAGAAGCGAATCTGACGCTGAATAATTTATTTTCCCTCTCTGTCGGAGTGGGAATTATAGTGGCCCTGCTGGGACTGATATTTTTGGATCCGATGCTCCGTATGTTCGGTGCTACGGATACGGTCCTGCCGTATGCCAGGGATTACGCTTCGATCGTGCTGATGGGCGTTCCGTTCAGCGTGCTGGGAATTACCATGTCCAACATGGCGAGAACCGACGGAAATCCCCGTCTGTCCATGTATGGAATTTTAATCGGTGCAGTGTTAAACACGATTCTGGATCCGATCTATATCTTCGTTTTTCACTGGGGCGTCAAAGGGGCGGCAGTAGCCACCATCACTTCGCAGATATTATCCGCTCTGATTCTCTGCCTCTATTTCTGGAAAAAAGGGAATATGCGTTTTAAATTCAAGCTGATGAAGCCTGTTCCTCGGGTGTGCGGCAGAGCCATGACTCTGGGGGCTTCCTCGGGAATTACCCAGCTGGTGGCCTGTGTGATGCAGGTGGTGATGAATAATTCGCTGGTTCATTATGGAAACTTAAGCGAAGTGACTGGCGATGTGGCCCTCAGCGCCATGGGGATCGTTATGAAGATCGTCATGATTCTGGGCTCCTTCTGTATTGGAATCGGAGTCGGTTCCCAGCCGATTCTGGGCTTCAATTACGGAGCAGGAAAATACGACAGAATCCGGTCTGCATACGGTAAGGCAGTGGTTTCTGCTACCGTGTCCATCTCCATAGGCTGGCTTATATGCCAGACGATGCCTCACATGATTTTAAGATTGTTTGGAAGCGGCAACGCCCAGTTTACACAGTTTGCCGTAAAATGTATGCGGATTTATCTGGGCGGAGTCTTCTGTTCCGGTTTCCAGATCGTATCCACTAACTATTTCCAGGCGACGGGTCAGCCTTTGAAGGCGTCAATTCTGTCTATGATGCGTCAGCTGATCTTATTAATTCCGCTGCTTTTAATACTTCCGCTGTTTTTCGGCCTGGATGGAATCCTGTATGCCGGACCGGTGGCGGATGTCGGTTCCGCTGTGATTGTGGCGTGCTTTATCGTGCCGGAAATGAAAAAACTAAACGGGCTGGTTCGTGAAGAGACGCGGACAACTGCAGCCGGTACTTTGACCTGACACTGGAGGAACGGAAGATGAAGTTTGATGTAAAGAAACTGGTGGTCAGCGGTATGCTGACCGCTGTAGCCGTGGCACTGTCCACCTTTTCCATACCGATCGGAGCGTCGAGGTGTTTCCCGGTTCAGCATATGGTGAACGTCATGGCGGGAGTGTTTTTGGGGCCGGTTTACAGTGTGGCCATCGCATTTTGTACTTCCCTCATCAGAAATCTGCTTGGAACGGGAAGCCTTCTTGCATTTCCGGGAAGCATGGTGGGGGCGCTGCTTTGCGGGCTGGCCTACCGCTGCACTGGAAAACTGACCGCTGCCTGTGCGGCTGAGATCATCGGCACCGGTTTCCTGGGAGCAGCGCTCTGTTATCCGGTTGCCGCTGTTCTTATGGGAAAAGAGGTTGCCCTGTTTTTCTATGTAGTGCCGTTTTTGATGAGTACGCTGTGCGGAACTGCAATCGCTGCGGTTCTGATCGGTGTTCTCTGCCGTTCCGGGGCCTTTGGATATTTAAAACGCCAGATTGCGGCAAAAAAATAGGCGGAGATTTACTCTCCGCCGGTAATACGCGCGATCATACGGTTGGGGAGGCAGATAATGGCTTCCCCGGTCCGCCGGATCGTTCCCTGATTGACACAGACCTTATCCGGGCAGCTGGCCTCGGTGACGTGAACCGTTCCGTCCTTGATGACGATGTGGTTCGTCCCCCCGTTCCAGCCTTCAACGGTAAGCTCGGTGTCTTTATTTAAATCAAGGGTTTCTATTACGGTTCCATCGACTGATATTTCTACTTTTGCAGGCGGTTTTGAAAATAGAATCCGTGATCCTGCATAGAGGACTGCGGAAACCGCCAAAATAACCAGGATCATAACCAGTTCTTTTTTCTTCATTTTTCTATTTTTATTCTCTGTACTCATAATTCGCTTCCTGTTCTCTGTACTTTTAAGCGCTGCTGTGATGAATTAGCATAATAAAGCGTGTTTTACTTGCATATATTTCCAATTCTTCGACAATTGCCCTTCATAGTATAACACAATTTCCAGAATTATACATGAAGTTATAAAAATTTTATAAAATAATCAAAAATCATTAAAAAAACCATTGCTTGAAGCATTAAGAATATGTTAAAATAAAAACAAAGTAGCAAATCGTACATTTCAGGAGGAAATCATGAATAAAGGCAGTTTGGATACGAAGAAAAAGGGACTGATCGGGCTGGGTGCGCTGGTGGTTCTGGCGGGAGCAACAATACTGGGATCCGATCCGCTTTACAAGGCAATTGATGACATGGCGCGTCCTGCGATCTATACGGCGGGAACGTATACAGCGTCCGCACGCGGATACGGCGGACCTGTAACAGTAACTGTTAAGGTTTCCACAAAGGCGATCGAGTCGATCGATGTAGTGGGAGAGAAAGAGACACTTTTGGATCAGGTAGTACCTTCCCTTCCGGATGCAATTATCGGCAAGCAGACGCTGGATATGGATGCGGTTTCAGGCGCCACACTCAGCAGCAACGCAATTATAAAAGCAGTGGAGAAGGCTCTTGCCGAAGCCAGAGGCGAAGCGGTGGAGGAAGAGACGACAAAGGCGGAGGAATCCGCAGCGACAGGCTGGAATGACGGTACATATTCCTATGAAGCTCCTGAATTCGATGACAACGGATACAAGGATCTGGTGAATATGACCATCAAAGACGGCAAGATCACCGCGCTTTCCTGGGACTGCGTGGATAAGGACGGCAAGCTGAAGAGCCAGCTTTCCATGGATGGCCAGTACGTCATGACGGAGGATGGCCCGAAGTGGTATGAGCAGGCGGATGCCGTAGTGGAATACGTGCTGGAGAATCAGTCTCTGGACGGTCTGATCAATGAAGAAGGCTATACCGATACCGTATCTTCCGTAAGCATCAATTTATACGGTTTCGTAAACGGTGTGAAGGACTGTCTGAAGCAGGCGGCCGGAGAAGGCAAAACACAGGCTGGCTGGAACGACGGATCTTACTCTTATGAAGCGCCGGAGTTTGACAGCAACGGATACAAGGACCAGGTGTCCATGACTGTAAAAGGCGGCAGGATTACGGCGCTTACCTGGGACTGCGTGGATAAGGACGGCAAACTGAAGAGCAACCTGTCCATGAACGGCGAGTATGTGATGACGGAGGATGGACCGAAGTGGCACGAGCAGGCGGAAGCCGTAGTGAAGTACGTGCTGGCGAACCAGTCTCTGGACGGCCTGATCAACGCGGATGGCTATACCGACACGGTAGCCTCCGTAAGCATTAACTTATACGGTTTTGTGAACGGTGTGAAGGACTGTCTGAAGCAGGCGGCCGGAGAAGCCAAAGCACAGGCCGGCTGGAATGACGGCTCTTATTCTTATGAAGCGCCGGAATTTGACAGCAACGGATACAAAGATCAGGTAGCCATGACCATTGAGGGCGGCAGGATTACGGCACTAACCTGGGACTGTGTGGATAAGGACGGCAAACTGAAGAGCAACCTGTCCATGAACGGCGAGTATGTGATGACGGAGGATGGACCGAAGTGGCACGAGCAGGCGGAAGCCGTAGTGAAATACGTGCTGGAAAACCAGTCTCTCGATCACTTGATCGACGCGGATGGCTATACTGACACGGTGGCGTCTGTAAGCATTAACTTATATGGATTTGTAAATGGAGTGAAGGACTGTCTGCGTCAGGCGTCTGAGGGGACCGCGGCTAAGAGCAGCTGGAGCGACGGAACCTTTTCCTATGAGGCTCCGGAATTCGACAGCAATGGATACAAGGATCAGGTTTCCATGACTGTGAAAGACGGAAAGATGACGGCTCTCACCTGGGACTGTGTGGATAAGGAAGGAAAGAAAAAGAGCAACCTTTCCATGGATGGCGAGTATGTGATGTCGGAAGACGGCCCGAAGTGGCATGAACAGGCGGAGGCCGTAGTAAAATACGTGCTGGAGAACCAGTCTCTCGACGGCCTGATCAATGAGGATGGCTATACGGATACCGTGGCTTCTGTGAGCATCAATTTATACGGCTTTGTCGGCGGCGTGGAGGACTGTCTCCGCCAGTCGTCAGAAGGCAGTGCCGCGGCGGCTTCTGCAAGTGCGGTGAAGGACGGAAGCTACTCCTACGAGTCTCCGGAATTTGACGGCAATGGCTATAAGGATCAGGTTTCCATGACGATCAAAGATGGTAAGATCACAGCGCTCACCTGGGACTGCGTCGATAAAGACGGAAAGAAAAAGAGCAATCTGTCCATGAACGGCGAGTATGTGATGACAGAGGACGGCCCGAAGTGGCATGAGCAGGCGGAGTCTGTGGTAGCCTATGTTCTGGAGAACCAGTCTCTGGACGGTCTGATCAATGAGGATGGCTATACGGATGCCATAGCCTCCGTAAGCATCAATTTATACGGATTTACAGGCGGTGTGGAAGACTGTTTGAAGCAGGCTTCCAGATAAGCAGTAAGGATTGATGAAATTTAAAACAATTGCCGGACTTTTCGAAGTCTGGCAATTGTATTTTATACAGGAAGTATGGTAAGATGGTAGGCGGTAGAAACAGATACGGCGCGTAAGCGGTATAAGACGGCTGTTTACGTGCTTGGAAGCAGGAGGTAAGATGATGACAGGAAAGACGGAGCAAAGCCCCGCTCATAAGACGGCGCTCTACGGCATGCTGATTGCACTCGCTTTTGTACTGAGCTTTGTCGAGACGCTGATCCCCATTTCCCTTGGGGTTCCGGGCGTAAAGCTGGGACTTGCCAATCTGGTGACGGTCGTGGGCCTCTACACAGTTGGAATTTACGGAACCGTAGCCGTTTCCATGATCAGGATCGTGCTGGTGGCGTTTACCTTTGGAAATGTCTTTAGTATGCTGTACAGCCTCGGCGGCTGGGGGCTGAGTATTCTTTTGATGATCCTGTGTAAGAAGCGGGAGTGGTTCAGCTCAGTGGGAATCAGCGTCATCGGCGGAGTGGGCCACAATATCGGCCAGCTCTGCGTGGCAGCTCTGGTGGTGAAACAGGCGGGGGTATTTATTTATCTGCCTGTGCTCCTGATTGCGGGAACGGCAGCCGGTCTTGTGATTGGCCTCGTCGGAGGGATGATTGTGGAACGCCTTTTGCGCTTTATAAAAAAATTATAGGAAAAACAAAGGATATCGTATTGTTTTACGTGTTCCCTCAAGTTATAATAGAGGGAACACAGTCATGAAGAAAACAGGAGGGATTGGGATGATTTATGAGGCAATAAAGAAACTGGTGCAGTACGGAATGGATACAGGGCTGATTACTGAGGTCGACAGGATCTATGCCACGAACCAGATTCTTGACGTGATGCGGATGGACGAGTATGAGGAACCGGAGGGTGAGTTAAGTGAGACCGACTTGGAATCCGTTTTAAAGGAATTGCTGGATTATGCCCATGAGACAGGCGTTCTGCCGGAGGACAGCATTACATACCGGGATTTATTTGATACAAAACTGATGAACTGCCTGATGCCGAGACCTGGTGAGATCGAGAAGAAATTCTGGGACATCTATAACGGGGAATCTCCGGAGGCAGCCACGGATTATTATTATAACCTGAGTCAGGATTCCGATTACATCAGACGGTACCGCATCAAAAAGGATATGAGATGGGTGACGGCCACGAAGTATGGCGATCTTGACATTACCGTCAACTTATCCAAGCCTGAGAAGGATCCGAAAGCCATTGCGGCGGCAAAGCTGGCGAAGCAGAGCGGTTATCCCAAGTGTCAGCTCTGTATGGAGAACGAGGGCTATGCCGGGAGAACGAATCATCCCGCCCGGAACAACCACAGGATCATTCGTCTGAAAATTAACGACAGCAGATGGGGCTTCCAGTACTCCCCTTACGTTTACTATAACGAACACTGCATTGTGTTTAACGGCCAGCATATTCCGATGAAGATTGAGAAGGACACCTTTGTCAAGCTGTTTGATTTCGTCAAACTGTTCCCTCACTACTTCCTGGGCTCTAACGCGGATCTCCCGATCGTGGGCGGTTCCATCCTGTCCCATGACCATTTCCAGGGCGGCAATTATACCTTTGCCATGGCGAAGGCGCCGATTGAGAAGTATTACGAGATGGAGGATTTCCCGGGCGTGGAAGCCGGCATTGTGAAATGGCCGATGGCTGTCTTAAGAACCCGCAGCAAGAATCCGGATGACTTAATCCGGCTGGGAGACCGGGTTCTGCAGGCGTGGAGAGGCTATACGGACGAGGAGGCATTTATTTACGCGGAGACCGGCGGGGAACCGCATAACACAATCACCCCCATCGCCAGGAAAAAGGGCGGTATGTACGAACTGGACCTGGTGCTCCGGAACAATATTACGACGGAAGAGTATCCGCTGGGCGTTTACCATCCGCATCAGGAGCTCCACCATATCAAGAAGGAGAATATCGGTTTAATCGAGGTTATGGGACTGGCGGTCCTTCCTTCCAGACTGAAGGATGAGCTGAGCCTTCTGGCCGGGTATATTCTGGAAAAGAAGGATATCCGCAGCAATGAAATGATCGAAAAACATGCGGACTGGGTGGAGGAATTCCTGCCAAATTATCCGGAGATCACGAAGGAAACCATCGACGAGATTCTTCAGAAGGAAGTAGGCCTTGTATTCGAGCGCGTCCTTGAGGATGCGGGCGTCTATAAGTGTGACGAGAAGGGAAGAACCGCGTTTGGGCGTTTCCTTCACAGTACAGGCTTTGTGGAAGCCTGAAGTGATATAAACTGACTTTTGCAGGCTGATCCTGCCACAGACATACTGTTGTGGCCGGGTCAGCCTGTTTGGTGTTTGTAATTGTAATCTGATTGCGCTATATTCTATTGGGAATGAGAGGCATGCCTCTCATTTACTAGCGTGATAAAAGGGGGACCGGCTGGAAGAAAAGGCCGGGGATGACAGACAAAGTCATGAAACAGATTGAAAACAAAACACTCAGAACACTGGCGGAGTATGGGATCATAACAGGAAGTATCTGGATTATGGTCATCGGAATTTATTTCTTCAAATTCCCGAATAATTTTGCTTTCGGAGGTGTCACGGGTTTTGCCACGGTAGTAAGTGCGGTGACTCACTGGTCGGCAAGTCAGTTTACGACGATTGTCAATATGGCGCTTTTAGTGGCCGGTTTTATTTTTTTAGGGCGCGGATTTGGCGTGAAGACGGTTTACGCCAGCATCCTGATGTCATTTACCCTCTCATTTTTAGAACGGACGTGCCCGATGGTCCGCCCGCTGACCAGAGAGCCTCTGCTGGAACTGATCTTTGCGATTCTGCTTCCGGGAGTCGGCTCGGCGCTCCTGTTTCATATCGGCGCCTCCAGCGGCGGAACCGATATCGTGGCGATGATTCTGAAAAAGTATACGAGCTGCAACATTGGCACGGTGCTGCTTGTTGTGGATATGGCTGCAGTGATTATGGCGTTCTTTGTATTCGGACCGGAGACGGGACTGTTTTCTTCCCTCGGACTTATGGCAAAATCACTGGTCATTGACGATGTGATCGAGAATATCAATCTTTGTAAATGCTTCAGCATCATTTGTGACGATCCGGGGCCGATCTGCGACTATATAATTAATGGTCTGAACCGGAGCGCGACGGTGTATGAGGCGCAGGGAGCGTTTACCCATCACCGGAAGACCGTGGTTCTGACCACCATGAAGCGGTCCCAGGCATTAAAGCTCAGAAACTATATCAGGCGAGTGGAGCCCAGCGCCTTTATTCTGATTTCCAATTCCAGCGAGATTATAGGAAACGGATTTCTGGCCGGGTAAAAAGTGATAAAACCATTTCTCTGTTTTCGGCATTTTTAACAAAAATACACTTTAATGCGTTAAACACACATAAAATTAATGCGATGAAATTGACGGGGCGGATTTTTTGTAGTATGATACCAATTAAGTTCAGATCGAACGAGATTTGTGAAGAAGAGGAGAGAATGGTTATGAAAAAAACAGCAAAAGCGGCATCACTCATCCTGGTGGGAGCCATGATGATGTCCTTAACGGCATGCGGCAGCAAGCCGGCAGAGACAACGAAGGCGCCTGAGACAACGACAGCAGAAGCGGCTTCCTCCGCGGCTGACACGGAGGCAGAAGAGACAACTGCGGAAGCGGCTAAGACGGATGATGGAAAGCAGTTTAAGATCGGCGTACTTCAGCTGGTACAGCACTCCGCACTGGATGCGGCAAACAAGGGATTTATCCAGGCGCTTGATGACGCCGGAATTAACTATACGGTGGATCAGCAGAACGCCTCCGGCGATCAGCCGACCTGTCAGACCATCGCCAGCAAGCTGGTGAATGACGGCGACGATCTGATTCTTGCGATTGCGACTCCGGCTGCACAGGCTGTTGCCGGTGCGACGACGGATATTCCGGTTCTGATTACTGCGGTAACGGATCCTGCGGAATCTGATCTGGTTGCAAGCAACGACGTTCCCGGCGGTAATGTCAGCGGTACTTCTGACTTAACTCCGGTAAAGGAGCAGATCGATTTATTAAAGCAGATTCTTCCGGATGCGCAGACGGTTGGCGTCCTTTACTGTTCAGCGGAATCCAATTCTGAGATCCAGGCCAAGATGGCCAGAGAAGCGATCGAAGCGAAGGGAATGAAAGCGGTTGACTACACGGTTTCGAATTCCAACGAGCTTCAGACGGTTGTTACTTCCATGGTAGGTAATGTGGATGCGATCTACGCTCCGACAGACAACACCATTGCAGCTGGCATGGCGACTGTCGGCATGGTAGCGATTGATAACGGAATTCCGGTTATCTGCGGGGAAGAAGGCATGGTGGATGCCGGCGGATTGGCTACATATGGAATTGACTACTTCCAGCTGGGATACTTGACCGGCCAGCAGGCAGTCAGAGTTCTGACAGAGGGAGCTGATATCTCTCAGATGCCGATCGAATATCTGCCGGCAGATAAGTGCAATCTGACTGTCAACGAAGATACGGCGGCGGCGCTTAACATCGACGTATCCGGTCTCAAATAAGAGAATATTTTTAAGCAGGCAGATGCCAGCGGCGGCAGGCATCTGTCTGTTTCTACATAAATGCTTTACATAAAGAATGCGGGAGTGTATTCTTTATGTAAGGCATTTATGAGCGTTATCATGAGCGCTTAAGACTGATATGCCGGAAAGATAAAGATGCGGAGGAATGGTTGAATGAACGGTTTACTGGTATCCCTTCAGGACGCGGTAGTGCAGGGAGTTTTATGGGGAATTATGGTACTGGGGGTTTACATTACTTACAAGCTTTTGGATATCGCCGATTTAACGGTGGATGGAAGCTTTGCCCTGGGCGGCTGTGTCTGTGCCGTTATGGTGTTAAACAAAGGGGTGGATCCCTGGATCGCCCTGATTATAGCGGCAGCAGCCGGTATGGCTGCAGGAGCGGTGACGGGATTCTTACATACGGTGTTTGAGATACCTGCGATTCTTGCAGGAATTTTGACGCAGATCGGGCTGTGGTCCATCAATCTGCGGATCATGGGCGGCAAGAGCAATGTGCCGTTGTTAAAGACCGATACGATCTTCTCCAAAATTATAGGCTGGACAGGAATCAACAAACAGCTTGCGTCCCTTCTGCTGGGAATTGGAGTCGCTGTATTGATGATCGCTTTTCTGTACTGGTTCTTTGGTACGGAGATCGGAAGCGCCATGCGGGCTACCGGCAATAATGAAGCGATGATCCGGGCCCAGGGGGTGAACACGAACTGGACCAAGCTGCTGGCGCTGACCATCAGCAACGGCCTCGTAGGCTTATCCGGCGCTCTTGTATGCCAGAGCCAGAAGTATGCGGACATCGGCATGGGAACCGGAGCGATCGTGATCGGTCTGGCCGCCATTGTCATCGGTGATGTATTGATGGGACGGCTTCGTTCCTTTGGCAGCAAGCTGACCTCGGCTGTCGTAGGTTCTGTCATTTACTTTGTAATCCGCGCGGTGGTACTGAGAATGGGCATGAATGCCAACGATATGAAGCTGCTTTCCGCAGTGATCGTTGCAGTTGCTCTCTGTGTTCCTGTCGTGGTAAGAAAATGGCGCCTTAAAAAAGCTTACACGGAAGGGGGAGAATAAGCATGCTGGAAATTAAAAATGTCCGAAAGACTTTTAACAAGAATACAATCAATGAGAAAAAAGCGTTAAACGGAATTAACCTGCATCTGGATGAGGGAGATTTTGTAACGGTTATCGGCGGCAACGGCGCTGGAAAATCCACGATGCTCAACATGATTGCAGGTGTCTATCCCATCGACTCCGGAAAGATTGAGATCGACGGAGTCAATATTTCCAGGGAACCGGAATATAAACGTGCCCGCTATATCGGCAGAGTCTTCCAGGACCCTATGATGGGCACGGCTGCGGGGATGGAGATTCAGGAAAATATGGCTCTCGCATTCCGGCGCGGCCAGAGGCGCGGTCTGGGCTGGGGGATCAAGGCCAATGAAAAGGACTTCTACCACGATGCATTGATGAAGCTGGGGCTGGGGCTGCAGACCCGTATGACGAATAAGGTGGGCCTTTTATCCGGCGGCCAGAGGCAGGCGCTGACGCTCCTGATGGCGACGCTTCAGAAACCGAAGCTGCTTCTTCTGGATGAACATACCGCGGCACTGGATCCGAAGACGGCTAAAAAGGTACTGGAGATCACGCAGGAGATCGTGGAGGAGCAGAACTTAACGACCTTAATGATTACACACAACATGAAAGATGCCATCTCCATTGGTAACCGCCTTGTCATGATGCATGAAGGCAGGATTATCTATGACGTGTCCGGAGACGAAAAGAAAAAGCTGGAGGTAGATGACCTCTTAAAGAAATTCGAAGAAGCAAGCGGTGAGGAGTTTGCCAACGACCGTATGATTCTGGCGAAGTAGCAGCTATCAGTGTGGCTGCCAAAATGAGGCGGCAGGAATTGACCGGAACAGTCCGGCTGGATTCTGCCGCTTTTTTGCTGCTGCGCTGCGGTGCAAGTGGGACACTGCCGCTGTAAATGCGGTTCTGCACCGGTACATCTGATTATGTTACATAATTGTTACATAATCTTAATAATTATTTATTCTTTCTATATCGCAATTACCGACAAATTATGCTATACTTATGCGGATAGGCTCGTAGTCTGACTTGACAGTTTTAAAAGCCAAAAACGATGATGGAGTGAATATTACAGAATGGAAAACAAAAGCGATAAAAGTGAAAAAAAAGATTACGTTGTTCGTTTGAACAAAGCCAGAAAAAAACGTAATAAGAATGATTACGAAAGATATCTCATTCTGGCGGCGATTGCGATCGTGGTGGTGGTAATCATCATATTTGCCGGGAAGGCCATAGCGAAGCGCGTCTCGGCAGGGGCGGAAAAGACTGCAGCGACAGAAGAGACAGGAAGTCAGGGGGAAGAGTCTGACCAGCTGACGATTGATGCCAAGGAAGCGGAGGAGTCTGAGGCCGAAGCACAGGCAAAGAAGACAGAGGAAGAAAAAAAGGCCGTCGTCGATTCTTACCAGAATCTTGGAATTGTGCAGGTGTCCGGATATCTGAATGTGAGAAAAGAACCGAACACATCGGCGGACATCGTGGGCAAGCTGATGGGAGACAGTGCCTGCGAAATTTTAGACAGTACCCAGGAGGGATGGTACAAGATCTCCTCCGGCGGTATCGAAGGATACATTGATTCCCAGTATGTCCTGACAGGCGACGAAGCGAAGAAGAAGGCTTATGACCTTGTTTCACTGCGCGCGATCGTGCAGGTAGATAATTTAAATATCAGAAAAGAGGCCAATACCACATCAGATGTTGTGGGTCAGGGGCTGTTAAACGAGCGGTATGAGGTGATCGATCAGTTGGATGGCTGGGTACAGATTCCCTCCGGTTATATGTCGGCTGATTACGTGAAGCTGGAGTATGCGTTAAATGAGGCCAGAAAACTGGATTTGAAGGCCATGATTTTTAACATGTACAAAAACATAGGAATTTCGGATGTGGACAACTATCTCAACGTGAGAGAAGAGCCCAGCGAGAATGGCAAGATTATCGCCAAGATGCCCAGCAAGGCGGCCGGCAATATTCTTGAGACTACAGACAACGGCTGGTACAAGATCCAGTCCGGCAAGATCACCGGTTACGTAAAATCGGATTACATTCTGACCGGTCAGCCGGCGAAGGATGAGGCGCTGAAGGTTGCAGAACTGATGGCGATTGTAAACACGGATATGCTGAATGCCCGTTCCGAACCGTCTACGGATTCCAAGATATGGACCCAGATTTCCAATAATGAGAAATATCCGGTGTTAAAGCAGATTGACGGCTGGGTGGAGATTGAGCTGGAGGAGGACAGCAACGCTTACGTTGCTTCTGATTACGTGGATGTTCGATATGCGCTTCCTGAAGCAATTAAGTTTTCACCGCTGGAGGAAAAGGCGAATGCTGCCGCTTCTCTCAGAACCCAGATTGTTAATTATGCTCTCCAGTTTTTGGGTAATCCCTACGTATGGGGCGGCACCAGCTTAACAAAAGGAGCAGACTGTTCCGGATTTACCCTTTCCGTATTCGGCCATTTTGGAATCAGCCTTCCCCATTATTCAGGATCACAGGCGAATATGGGAAAAGCAGTGAAATCCAGTGAGATGCGGCCGGGCGATCTGGTGTTCTATGCAAACAGTAAAGGTACTATCAATCATGTTGGAATCTACATCGGAAATGGACAGATTGTTAACGCGGCCAGCCGAAGAAGCGGCATCAAGATCTCTACCTGGAATTACAGAACTCCGGTGAGAATCAGGAATATACTCGGAGATTAAACTGCAATTAAAGTTTTAAAACAAGAGGAAAAAATCTGGACATATACCGCCGAACGTTGTATAATATACCTGCAAAGAAGATAACCTGGACTGGAGGCGATTACATGTCAGATGAAATGATGTTAATTTTGGAAAAACTGGATACCATGAATCACAGCCTTGCGGGAATTGAAGGTAAGGTGGACAATACTCGTGAACACCTTTTAAGACTGGAAGAGAGCACGAATGAGCGTTTCATGAAGATGGAAGATCGTTTTGCGGGATTGGAAGATCGCTTTGTGGGATTGGAAGATCGCTTTGCAGGATTGGAAGATCGCTTTGTGGGATTGGAAGATCGTTTTGTAGGATTGGAAGATCGCTTTGTGGGATTAGAAGATCGTTTTGCAGGATTGGAAGGCCGTTTCGTGGGATTGGAAGATCGCTTTGTGGGATTAGAAGATCGTTTTACACAGTCAGAAGCAGCAACAGATCTGCGTTTTAACCGTGTAGAACAGAAGCTGGAATCAATGGGGCTGATGCTGGAGAACGAAATAAGTAAAAAAATTGATGCTATTGGCGAAGGTCACGATTATCTGAAACGAAATCTGGATGATGCGCTCAGGGTTGAGAAGGATAAGGAGTGGATGGAGCTTAATATCTTGAATCTTAGAATGGATGTCAGGAAAATCAAAGACAAACTTGCTATGGCTTAGCAGACAGGTGTTGTCCGGAATACAAAGGGGCTGTGAAAAAAGTCCCCTAAAGTAAAAAAGAACGCTTTCAGATATGAAACCTGGAGGCGTTCTTCTTTTTGTGGTAAAATTAAGCTACTATGAATAATAATACTGAAAAATATTATAACAAATAGATAAGTATCTTAAGCCAGAACCCTTACACAAGATGGGACGGCCAGGATATAATCGAGTCAGCATACGAAAGACGATCCTGTTCGGCTTTATGGACACAGGATACGTTTCCCTGCGGGAATTAGAAGACCGGTGCAAAGTGAACCTTCGTTACATGTATCTGATGGATCAGGAAACACAAAATGGAAGAGCTGTGAAAAAATGGAATTAGATCAACTCCATTTTTTCACAGCCCCTATATCTTCTTTATTGGTGGCGGTTTCTGTTATAGTTAATCAGACAACCGGCTTTTACAATCTCTTTTTCCTCATCCGTCATCTCGGCTATGTGAAGGTTGATCTCGTGGATGGGATTGCCTTCCTCATTTTTGATGACATAAGCAGGAATGTTCTGCATGTCGCCCTCTAAGGCTTTCCGTACACCTGGAACATAGATGAAATCACCGATCTCAAAGGAAGGCTCTTCATCTAACAGGAACGGAAGCATGCCCCAGTTGATGACATTGGAGCGGTAACGCTTGGTAGCGTATTCGTTTGCGATATTGGCAAGACCGCCGAGAACTCTCTGGCAGCTGGCAGCCTGCTCGCGTGCAGAACCGTCGCCTGGCTTGACAGCGTAGATCATACTGCCGATCTCCGTCTCTCTGGCTCTCAATTCGGGCTGGTCTAAGTAAATGCGAAGCGCTTTGAATGCGGCTTCCATCTCTGGATCCGGTTTTAACGGGCATGCGCCGGTTTTGCGGATTTCTTCCAGCTCATTAACCTTTTTGGAACGTCCGACATACTCCGGATCACGTCTGGAAAGCGTAAATTCTGCCAGACCCAGCGGATTGGAGCGGTAGGAGGAGGTTTCACCGGAAGGAATCAGTTCATCCGTTGTGGTGACAGGGTCCATGATCTTGGAGCAGACTCTCAGGATAATATTATCGGTCAGAGCGCTCATGGACGGCCAGTCTTTGATATTCGGGCCATAGATCAGCTCCGCATCCGGGTCGGCCTTTCCATATCCCTGGTAAACTCTTCTCTCATAGGAAGTGCTGTCAAATTCGTAAGCCGGTACTTCATAATCGTCGACAATTGCCTCAGCAGATGTGAGGATACCGCCGTTTGCAGCGGTGGCAGCGATCGAGCGGGCATCCATCAGGGCAACACTGGAAATCTGGCCATTACCCGGCTTGGAACCTTCACGGTTCGGGAAGTTCCTTGTGGTGTGGCGAATACTCAGCGTGTTGTTTGCCGGTGTGTCGCCGGCACCGAAGCACGGTCCGCAGAATGCTGTCCGGATGGTAGCACCGGCCGCCATCAGTTCTGTAACGGCTCCTTTCTTCACCAGATCCATATATACCGGCTGTGAGGACGGATATACAGACAGATTAAAGATATCGTTTCCGCAGTTTCTGCCGGACAGGATATGAGCAGCGGTCATAACATTGGAATAATTACCGCCGGCACAGCCTGCGATGACACCCTGCTGGACCAGGAGCTTTCCGTCCACGATCTTATCCGTCAGGGACAGATGGATATTCGGATTGCCCAGGATATGGTCTGCTTCCTTTTCTACGTTTCTTAAAATATCGTCCAGGTTTGCATTCAGTTCGTCGATCTCGTAGGTGTTGCTCGGATGGAACGGAAGAGCGATCATCGGCTTAACGGTGCTTAAATCGATGGATACGACGCCGTCATAATAGGCGATATCCGCCGGGTTCAGCTCTTTGTAAGCCTCCTCTCTGCCGTGCAGCTTTAAGTAGTCTCTTGTGTCCTCGTCTGTTTTCCAGATGGAGGAGAGACATGTGGTCTCTGTGGTCATGACATCGACTCCGTTCCGATAATCGGTATCCATGGAGGCGATTCCAGGGCCTACGAATTCCATAACTTTATTTTTCACGTAGCCATTTTTAAATACAGCGCCTACTATGGCGAGCGCCACGTCATGAGGGCCCACGCCCGGACGCGGTTTTCCTGTCAGATAAATCGCTACGACGCCGGGATAGGTGACGTCATATGTATCGCGAAGCAGCTGCTTCACCAGCTCGCCGCCGCCTTCGCCTACCGCCATGGTACCGAGGGCTCCGTAACGGGTATGGCTGTCGGAACCGAGAATCATGCGCCCGCAGCCCGCCATCATTTCACGCATATACTGGTGAATGACCGCGATGTGGGGCGGCACGAAAATCCCGCCGTATTTTTTTGCAGCTGACAGTCCGAAAATGTGGTCGTCTTCATTGATGGTACCGCCTACCGCACACAGGGAGTTGTGGCAGTTCGTCATGACATAGGGAATCGGAAACTCGGTGAGACCTGACGCCCTTGCCGTCTGAATGATCCCGACGAATGTAATGTCATGGGAGGCCATGGAGTCGAAGCGCAGCTTTAAATGCTCCATATTGTCCGCAGTGTTATGTTCCTTCAGGATGGAATAGGCAATCGTGCCCTTTTTCGCCTCTTCTTTTGTTATGTTCTTTCCTGTCAGAGCGACAAGCTTTTCCGCTTCCTGTTCCGGAACCAGTTCGGTACCGTGAATCAGGAAAGCGCCGCCATCATACAATTTTACCATATGCTATCTTTCCTCTCTCTTCTTGTAGGGTGTTGCTTCACCAACGTATTTGAACGCCGGACGCATGATCTTTCCATCATACATTTTGTTTTCGATATTGTGCGCCAGCCAGCCTGCCATACGTGCGCAGACGAAGAGCGGCGTGTACATATCTTCCGGTATCTGTAACATATTATAAGCGAATCCGCTGTAGAAGTCCACATTGTTTGAGAGAGTTTTTCCGTTTCCGGCGAGAGTTTCTTTGGCGACTTTTTCAAATCTTGTCAGGAATTCGTATTCATCCTCACGTTTTTTCTGTTTTGCCAGCTTCTCGCAGCAGCTTTTTAATAAGTCGGCACGCGGATCGGAAACCGTGTAGACGGCATGACCGAGTCCGTATACGAGACCGGTATGATCATAGAAGTCTTTGTCGAGAATTCTCTTGATTACCTGCTTGATCTGTGCGTCGGAGGCCTTTAAACCGATTTCTTTTTCAATGGCGGAGATCATCTCGCTGCAACGGATATTGGCACCGCCGTGTTTCGGTCCTTTTAAGGATCCGATGGATGCGGAGATCGAAGAGTAGATATCGGTTCCGGTGGAGGAAATGACGACATTTGTAAAGGTGGAGTTGTTTCCGCCGCCGTGGTCTGCGTGAATCATCAGCATGACGTCGAGAAGATCAGCCTCCTGCTCGGTGAAGACGCCGTCGCGGCGAAGCATGTAGAGGATGTTCTCGGCAATGGAGTATTCTTCCTTCGGATAGTGGATAATCAGGCTTTCCCGGTCGTAATAGTGAATCTTGCTCTGATAGGCGTAAGCGGCCATGGAGGGAAGTTTTGCCAGAATGCTTACTCCCTTTAACAGTGTCTGGTAAGGATCGACGTTGTCGGGGTCCTCATCGTAATTATAGAGAGAAAGGATACTCTGCTGCAGACTGTTCATCAAATTGCGGGATGGGGAACGAAGCAGATTCTTCTCCAGAAACTCATCGGGAAGCGGATAGAAGTGGCGAAGAATTCCGGCAAATTCATTCAGCTCCTTTTTCGAAGGGAGATATCCGAATAACAGAAGGAATGCGGTTTCTTCAAATCCGTACCGCGCGTTTCCTTTTCCCTTCACCAGATCGCCGATTTCAATACCGCGGTAGAAAAGCTTTCCGGGTACATTGACCTTTTTTCCATCCTGAATCTCGTAGCCGACAACGTCGGATACACGCGTCAAGCCGACCCTGACTCCGGTGCCATCCTCGTTGCGGAGACCTTTTTTTACGTTGTGTTCCTTGAATAAATGATTTGGAATATCCGTATAGTTTGAGGATTTACCAAATGTCTGTGCGATGAAGAAATTATTCATGCGATATTCTCTCCTTTTCCTTTAGATTCAGTCACGGCCTGCATAATTTTGCAGAAAAGCAGCGCGAAGTGATCTCCACGCTGCCCCCATTGGCATTACTGAAGTGACCGTTTTTATATTGTTCAGTAGTTTACCATGGAAAAGTATCAAAGTCAATACCTTGTTATAATCACAATCAAAATATTGTGATACGCACAAGATATGTTTGTATTAACCATACAAATGTGTGTGATAGACGGCCTTAATTTTTAGAAATAAAAATGAATCAATAATATTAAGGAAAAAGAAAGAAAAAGATTCTGACAACATACTATAATAAAAAGAAAAGAGTGGTAACAGCCACAGGGAAAAGGAGCGGCGCCATGTACAGTGATTTTGGCTTTTACGGAGGATTTACGCAGTTATTTCCGATTTTATTCGGAGTTATATTTTTGATCGTGGCAGTAATGATCGTAGTTACCCTGATTCGGGGGATCTCGCAGTGGAATTCCAATAACCACTCTCCGGTATTGACTGTGGAGGCGATGGTGACTTCCAAGCGTCAGGAGGTTTCACATCGGCACAGCAATCAGAACACGATGGATACTTATACAAATTTTACGTCTTATTATGCAACGTTTCAGGTCGAGAGCGGCGACCGCATGGAGCTGGGCGTATCGGGAACGGAGTACGGGATGCTGGCGGAAGGCGACATGGGCAGGCTGACCTTTCAGGGAACGAGGTATCTCAGTTTTGAGAGGGGACCTCTGGAGTCATAGAGAGGGATTTATTCCCGCGAGCAACGAGTCAAACGGACACGAGGATGAGAGATGGAAAAACGAAAAAGAACAATCAGAAAATTGATGCCGGTCAGTCCTTACGACAGCGCCGGTCTGGAGGCCTGGTTTTCGGAGCTGGCCGGACAGGGGCTGTTTGTCAGGAAGACCGGGTATTATTTTGCAAATTTTCAAAGAAAAGAGCCGAGAAGCCTGGTCTATAAGCTGGAGCCTTGTGACCAGCACCGGGATGAGCAGGAAAAGGAGCTGACGGGGCAGTACCGTCTGGCGGGCTGGGAAGCGGCCGGTGATATGTGGCGAAAGTTTTTGATATTTTCGGCTGTCAGGGAGATGGCTGTAAGTCCGGAGATTTCCGTGGAAATACGAAGTGCAGGCGAGGCGTCCCTGAAGAAAGCGGGGTATGGCTGCCTTCTGACGTGCGCTGCGGATGGCGTACTGACGGTGCTCTGGTGCTGGATGATCCTGGGCCGATTTGGTTTCTGGTATACGGCCACCATGGCGACGCCTTTCCTTCTCTGTGCCCTGATGGTCTTTCTGTTTGGAATGAATATCTTCTGGAGAATGTCCGATTACATACAGATCCGGAGATATTTAAAGGGGACAAAATGTGGCGTACATCTGCCAGAACGCAATTGTCAAACACGCCCTGGCAGAGGACGGGCCAGATCGATCTGTTCAGCAGTCGCGGTAACCTGCATCTGCCTCGTGTTTATATGGGCGGGAGAGCAGAAGTCCTGGCATAAGGAACTGAGTGAGGTTCATACCAGTCTTCCGGTTCCGCCCATTACGGCGGTTTCGCCGGAGAGCAGCCCCATAAGCGGAACGGTAACCTATCATTCTTCCATTGTTGCACCGGTACAGTTTCAGATCGTCCAGGATGGACCGGATGCCCAGATGCTCCGTATGGATTATATGGAACTCCGCTTTCCCAGGCTGGTGAAGCCGGTCTTCAAGAATATGATGAAGGATCAGCTGCAGTGGAGCAGCGCTGAACCGGAGGCGGTATCTTCCGGGCTGTTTGACACCGCCTTTGTGGCCGTGATAAACGACAGCATGCATTATCTCTTCGTCTCCGACGGACAGAAGGTAGCAGCAGTGTGCTATATCGGCCCCGGTTATACAGACGAGTTTTTAAAGACGATCCACGACGCCATGGAGACATGGACGCAGCCGGAGCTGTTTTGGCAGTGATCAGCGGGTTTCCTTCATATTCCTGGAAGCCGTCCGTTTCATGGAACGGATCGAAAGGATACATATTAATATAGTAAGAACATCGGCCGCAGGCTGGGCAAAATAGATGCCGGTCACGCCCAGAAGCCTCGGCAGAATCAGGATAAAGGGCACGTAAAAGAGACCCTGGCGGATCATGGACAGGAAGAGGCCGAACCTTGAGGCGCCGATGGTCTGAAAGGTGATGGTCATCATATAGCAGAGCCCAAACGCCGGATATAAGGCAACCTGGGATATCAGCAGCCGGGAACCGTATTCGATCACGGCGGGATTGCTGTTAAATAACCGGATGAACGGCCGGGACAGCGCGATATAGACCGCGGCCACCACGATTGTCAGCAGCAGGGAGGCGGTGAGGGAGAAACGGACAGACTCATGAAAACGGTCTTCGTTCTTCGCACCGAAGGCGTAGGAAGCGACCGGCTGATATCCCTGCATAAATCCCATAATGACGTAGCAGCCGATGAGAATCAGACGCTGGACGACACCGTAGGCCGCAATGATTAAATCGGCGTCCGGCATGGGCTTTGCGGCGATATTGGTCAGCGATGTGGCCGCTGCGAGACAGATCTGAATAACCGCGGAGGGAATTCCGATCAGTGTGACCGTTTTTATCATGTGAAAGTCGGGCTTAAAATAGTGCGGCTTGATTTTAATGATGGAGCGTCCGCCTAAATAGAACCACAGCAGGATGAAAAATGTGACAAACTGAGAGACCGTTGTGGCCAGGGAGGCTCCCTGCACGCCCATACCCAAGCCCCAGTCGAACATGAAAACAGGGTCCAGAACCACATTTAAGGCGGCGCCTGTGATGACGGCTATGGAAGAAATTTTGACGGAAGATTCCGCCCTGGCGGCACAGTTCAAGCTTTGGGCCGGCAGATTGGCCAGCGCGGCGATAAACATCCAGAACGCGTAGTCCTTAGCCTGGGGCAGAACCGCGTCCGAGGCGCCGAAGGAACGGAGCAGCGGCTCCATAAAGAAGAGTCCGCCGGCGCAGAGAATCATACCGATGACTACCGACAGGGCGACGATGGTCGTCACCGTAGTGTTGGCCCCCTCCTGGTCCTTCGCCCCCAGCTGACGTCCTGCCAGCACGGCGGCGCCGGCGGAAAAGATGTTCTCAACCGAAACCATGATCAGAAGCAGGGGCAGCGTCACGCCGACGGCGGCCAGAGCCGTGTCGGAATGCAGCATGCCGATGTAAGCGGTATCGACGATATTATAGACTGCCTTTGCTAAAAGGGCCAGAGTGGCGGGCACCGCCAGCTTGATGATGGCCTTCGAAGGCTTCATTTCTCCCAAAACAGATGCATTCGTTGTTTTTTGACTGTCCATTGGATTACTCCTTTCTCTCTACAACGCCGTACAGGAGGATGTGCAGCGCCCTGCGGCAGCTTTCCTCGTGGTCGCGTATATCGATTTTTGCCGATCCGGTCATCTGGTATCTGGCATTGATATAGTCCTGATACTGGCGGAAGGTGTCCACCACATCTTCCCTCGATAAGTCGGAGCGCAGAGATACCGGCTCCAGCATCCGGTTTAAGCTGTCGATGTTGAAACGGTCGAACGGGGCTTTTTTCTCCTGAATGGAAGCCTCCAAATGAGCGGGCGGCATAATGACGGCATCACAGAAAATCCTCTGGTACTGGGGATTCTGTTCAAAAAAGTCCAGTCTTACACGAAAATACTGCTCCAGCCGCTCTTCGGCGGTTTGGCCTTCCATGTTAGTGTGGCTCTGTAAGTGGCCGGTCAGCGTCTGGAAGCACTCTTCCACACAGGCTAAGTATAAATCGTCTTTTGTCGGAAAATAGTGGTAGATTATCCCCTTGGAAAGTCCGTCCCCGTTACTGATGGTATTGACAGAGCTGGCCCCATAGCCCTGCTCTGCAAATTCCGCCAGCGCACTTTCCAGGATGCGCCGTCTGGTCTGCTGATTCTTTTCTTCTCGTTTCATGATTCCATTCTCCTGAAATAAATATTGACCACATGGTCTATTATTAGAATACCACAAATAGACCACATGGTCAATATTTGATTGAAATAACAGAAAATACTTAAAAATGGGGAATGCAATGATTTGTTGCGTGACAGTGCGGCGCTGTATGTGGTATGGTTTCTTTAAGGATGGAGAAGGAGGCGCACGTATGAACGGAATCGGAAAAAACATAAAGAAGCTGAGGAAAGAGAGCGCACTGTCGCAGGAACAGCTGGCTGAGCAGCTGCATGTGACGAGGCAGGCGGTCTCCAGCTGGGAGACGGGAAAGAACCAGCCGGATATTGAGACGCTGGAATCCATTGCCGCGGTATTTGCCACGGATATTCTGACCGTCTTATACGGACGTTCCAGACTGGAGGAAAGCGGGGAGGAGAAGGGGGCACAGAGAAAGTGCTGTGTGAGAAACTGTCTGATGTGGGGAGCCATAGCCCTCGCTGGGCTTGTGGTTCACCTGATGATCAAAGATAAAATCATGGACTGGTACTACCGGTTCTATTACACAGTCCCGGTCTATTTGATTGCACTGCTTTTGAGGCCCTTATGTGTTTTTGCCCTGGCTGTGGCATTTATGAATGGACTTTGCCTTATCGGAGAAATCCGAATCAGACAGAACTGGATCAGGAGAACGTTTTTTGGGGTGTCCATGTCCTTCCTTTTCCTGTATCTAATGGCCGTGATGCTGTGTCTGGTACCCGTGTTTCTGCCTGACGCGGGAGCTGTATCTGGCTGGAACCGCCGCCTTCCATTCGTTTTTCCATTTATCGTTCGGCTCGTAACGGCGCCTGCGCTGTTTTTACTTCCCGGGATTGGATTGTTTCTTGGACGACACCGATGAAAAGCGGTCATTCATGCGGGACAAGAGAGAGAGAATGTGGTATACTGACAGCAGGGCAGGCGGTCTGCGGGAGCAGATCTGCCGTACAATACGAGTGCAGGGGAGTTTCTGAGCGTGCTCAATACCTGAAAGGGAGGGAAAACCATGGCACCAGTGATCAGAATGAATGCAGCGGCTCTGTGCAGAGTTTCATGACAGGCGAATCTGGCACAGAGCGTATAAAAGGAATTATAAGCGGCAGGAATACCGCTTGATTTTATAAAACAGATGTCGCCTGAGTGGATTCTGCACTTATAAATGAGATGAGTGACCTTTATTTAATTTATAAGGAGAGAATCTATGAAAGACAGACAATACCGTAACTTTATCATTTTCTGGTTCAGCCAGTCCGTATCACAGCTGGGGAGTTCCATGACTTCCTTTGCCTTAATCATCTGGTCTTACGGCAGAACCGGTTCTGCCATGTCCGTGTCGCTTATGACATTTTGTACATGGCTTCCCTATATTGCGGCCAGCATCGTTGCCGGGCCGGTAATCGACCGTTACCATAAGAAAACGATCATGCTTCTCGCGGACCTTCTTGCGGCGCTCTGCTCTCTGACCGTGGCGGCGCTCGCGGTCTTCGGGAATCTGGCGGTCTGGCACATTTTTATCGTCAATGGAATCACCGGCTTTATGAACGCATTTCAGTTTCCGGCGGAGACGGTGGCGGTGGGGATGCTGGTTCCGAAGGAAAAGTACAGCCAGGCCAGCGGCTTAAATTCCTTTACCTCCTCCTTACTCACTGTGGTGACCCCGGTGATGGCCGCGTCCTTATCCTCATTTGCAGGGATAAAGGGTGTCATCGCCTTTGATCTGGCGACCTTTTTGTTTGCCTTTTCTGTCCTGCTGTTTCGGATTAAGATACCGGAGAACGCGGGAGGGACGGAGACAGGGAAAAAGAAAGAGAAGATCTCGGTTCAGGAATCGTGGAGGGAGGGGCTTCAATTTCTTCGCGGACACAAACAGCTCTGGTATCTGATGATCAGCATGGCGCTTATGAACTTTTTTTCACGGCTGACCTATGAAAATATTCTTTCTCCCATGATTCTGGCGCGGAGCGGTCAGAACCAGATCGCGCTCGGCATTGTCAGCGGGATTCTGGGGATCGGAGGCATGGCGGGTGGTCTGATCGTCTCCTTCGTAAAGCTTCCAAAGGACAGCGTCCGGGTAATCTTTATATCGGGAGGCATCTCCTTTCTGCTTGGCGATTTTCTGATGGGAGCGGGGCAGAATGTTCTCGTATGGAGCATTGCCGGCATAGCGGCCAGCATCCCCATTCCTTTTATTATGGCGGGGCAGAATGTGATTCTCTACCGGACGATTCCGCAGAATATGCAGGGGCGTATCTTTGCCGTGCGAAATGCCATCCAGTACTGGACGATTCCGACCGGGATTCTCCTGGGCGGTTTTCTGGCGGACTACGTGTTTGAACCGTTTATGCGCGCGGACGGGGGCATTCAGACAGTTCTTCACCGGCTGACCGGGTATGGAGCCGGCTCCGGGATGGCGGTCATGTTTCTCTGTACCGGCATTCTCGGAAGTTTGAGCTGTTTCTTCTGTTATAAAAAAATGAAAAAGAATGGATAAAAGAAGCACAGGAAGAAGAGCGCGATGATGCGTTCCGCTTCCTGTGCTTCTTTTTGTGCCGGTACAAAGCATAAAATATTGGTTCCTTCCACATCATAAGAAAGCTACCAAAATACAATGATGCAGAAAATACGGCCATGCAGGAGGAAATCAGAATGAGAGAATATAAAAGAGATAGTGAAACAAACTGCGAAACGGATAACAGAGCAGAAAACCAGAATGGAAACGGCAGATCAGACGAGAACAACACCTCTTCCGAAGATACGAGAAAAGACCGCCTCGATGAGAAGAAGACGGAGAAGGACATCGAGCAGAAAGAGGACGAAAAGCTGGAAGAGTACGGTCAGATGACTCTGGATGACAATTCAAAAAAGAGAAAAATTCATCTGCTCTCTATCATCGGGGAAGTGGAGGGTCACGAGAACCTGTCGGGAAACAGCAAGACGACGAAATACGACCATATTCTTCCAAAGCTGGCAGAAATCGAGGATGATGATTCCGTGGAAGGTCTCCTGGTGATACTCAATACCTCGGGCGGTGACGTGGACGCCGGTCTGGCGATTGCGGAGATGATCGCTTCCTTAAGTATCCCTACCGTGTCCCTCGTTCTGGGCGGCAGCCATTCCATTGGCGTACCTCTGGCAGTCAGCACTGACTATTCCTTTATCGTGCCGACCGGAACCATGATGGTTCATCCGGTCCGTATGACAGGCATGGTCATCGGTGCCTCCCAGACGTATGAATATTTTGAGATGATTCAGGACCGGATCTTAAGCTTTGTCTCGGGCCACGCGACGATCGCTTACGACCAGTTAAAGCGCCTGATGTTAAACACGGAGATGCTGACAAGGGACTTGGGAACCGTGCTGGTAGGAGAGGAAACGGTGAAAGAGGGGCTGATCGACGAGGTGGGCGGAATTAAGGACGCTCTCAGAAAATTGTATGAGATGATGGATGAAGTGAAAGGTTAGCCGTTGCAATTCTCCCGATTTTTTTGTATACTGTTACCAATGGATAAAAGGGGGAAGTATTGTGCCTGAGACAACAAAGAAGAAGACAACATCGAAGACGACAGCAAAAAAAGGTACTAACGGGAAGGTCGGAAGACCGAAAAATACGACAGGCAGGCGGAAAGCGGCGGAACCAGAACCAGAATTTATCCGGTCAGAAGTTATCATCATCATATCATTTGCGGCTGCGGCCATTCTTTTTTTGAGCAATTTCCATCTGTGCGGAGTGGTAGGTGATTTCCTTCGCAGTCTGCAGCTTGGGATATTCGGAGGAATCGGATATGTGGCTCCGGTTCTGATGTTTGCCGGAACATGCTTTTATATCTCCAACCGGGGTAATCCCAGAGCAACTTTTAAACTGGCAGCGGTGATCCTGGCATTAATCTCTCTCTGCGGTTTCTGCGAGCTCCTGTTTGGGACGAGGCTGGGAGCCGGCGGGAAGTTGATGGATATCTATGTGACGGCGGCTGCCAGCGGTAAGGGCGGCGGCCTGATCGGCGGCCTTCTGGCCGAAGGACTGATCTCTATTATCGGAACCGTGGGCGCCTATCTCGTCATTTTGGTGCTTATCATTATCTCCGCAGTATGCATTACAGAGAAATCTTTTGTGAACCTGATAAAGAGCGGCAGCGGAAAGGCTTACCACCATGCCAGGGAAAACATGGACCTCCAGAGGGAGCTCCATGCGGAACGCAGGGAAGAACGACGGAGAATCCGCGAGGAGCAGAAGCTGCGGGGCGTCAATTTAGACGTAACAAAGCTGGAGGCGCCGGAAGAGTATGAGATGGAAGATGAGGCAGTAAACAGTGCGGAAGCGGAGGACGACATCGATGTTCACGCAGGGCGTCTTGCCGCTGTATCCGCCGTGGAAGTGCCGGAAAGTGCAAAACATGCGAAAAATGCGGTTCCGGAGGTGCAGCCGAATCCGGCGGATATTTTCCGCGGCAGTATTTTCCCGAAGCCGGGCGAGGAGGAAGATCTGCCTCGTGTTTACTCTGCCAGTGAAGATGATGTTCCGTTTGATGCCGATGATGCCGTTCCGTTCGTGACGGAAGAGTTATGGGAGAGTTCCCCTAACCTGCGTTCGGCGGAATGTGACGCAGGAGGGTTCTCAGAGTCTGATGATTACGGAACTTCAGGGACGCTTTTTGTCAAAAAAGAGATGAAGACACTGGAAGAGATGGAAGTCGCCCGGGAAGAACTCTATCCGACTGGCAAGGAGAGTCCCCCTCACCTGCGTTCAGCGGAAAGTGAGGACGACGGAGGCGTTAATTACAGTGATACCTTCTCCATACCGGAGGAACCGAAGCGTGTCGTTACCGCTTCCGGCAAGGTGATTGAGACCGATACGGAAGCGCTTCAGAAGAAGCTGGAAAAGAAGAAAGCCGAGAAGGCAGAAAAAGAGCAGGCTGGAGAGCTCAGTGTGAGCCAGGAGATCAGGCAGAAGGAGGAAGTGGTGAAGAAGGAGTACGTCTTTCCTCCTGTCACGCTTCTTAAGAAAGGTAAGAACTCCGGTACGTTTTCGGATAAGGAATACCGGGAGACCGCCATTAAGCTGCAGCAGACACTGCAGAATTTTGGTGTGGGAGTAACTGTGACCAACATCAGCTGCGGCCCCTCCGTTACACGGTATGAGCTTCATCCGGAGCAGGGCGTAAAGGTGAGCCGGATCGTGGGACTGGCCGATGATATCAAGCTCAGTCTGGCGGCCGCGGATATCCGTATCGAGGCTCCGATTCCTGGTAAATCGGCAGTCGGCATCGAAGTGCCGAACAAAGAAAACAACATGGTATACTTAAGGGATATTCTGGAGGCGGACGAGTTTCAGAAGCATGCATCCAGAATCGCTTTTGCAGTGGGCAAGGATATCGGCGGCCAGGTAGTGGTAACCGATATCGGAAAAATGCCGCATTTACTGATTGCGGGCGCAACCGGCTCCGGTAAATCCGTCTGCATTAATACCCTGATCATGAGCATTATCTATAAGGCAAATCCGGATGATGTTAAGCTGATCATGGTGGATCCGAAGGTGGTGGAGTTAAGTGTCTATAACGGAATTCCGCATCTTCTGCTTCCTGTGGTCACAGATCCGAAGAAGGCATCAGGCGCGCTTAACTGGGCAGTGGCCGAGATGGATGACCGCTATAAGAAATTTGCCCAGTACAATGTCAGGGATTTAAAGGGATATAATGCAAAGGTTGAGAATATTAAAGATATAGAGGATGAAAACAAACCGAAGAAGATGCCGCAGATCATCATCATCATTGACGAGCTTGCGGATCTGATGATGGTGGCGCCGGGCGAGGTGGAGGATTCTGTCTGCCGTCTGGCCCAGCTTGCGCGTGCTGCGGGGATTCATCTGGTCATTGCAACCCAGCGTCCGTCGGTCAATGTTATTACGGGCTTAATCAAGGCCAATGTACCTTCGAGAATTGCATTTGCCGTTTCTTCCGGCGTGGATTCCAGAACTATCATCGATATGAACGGAGCGGAGAAGCTTCTTGGAAAGGGCGATATGCTGTTCTATCCATCCGGCTGTCCGAAGCCTGTGCGGGTGCAGGGCGCCTTTGTATCGGATACGGAGGTTTCCGCTGTTGTGGATTTCTTAACGGAACAGGGAATGACAGCAAATTATAACCCTGAGGTGGAGAATCAGATTGTCCAGACACCGGCAGCAGGCGATGCAAAGGGCGGTGGAAGCGACCGGGATGAATATTTCGTCCAGGCGGGCAAATTTATTATCGAAAAGGATAAGGCATCCATCGGAATGCTTCAGAGAATGTTCAAGATCGGATTCAACAGGGCGGCCCGCATTATGGACCAGCTGGCGGAGGCCGGCGTGGTCGGCGAAGAAGAGGGCACGAAGCCAAGAAAAGTGCTGATGAGCGCGGAAGAATTTGAGGAATTGCTGGAACAGGGTTATTAATTACATAGAAGGAGGAATATTCACAGATGAAAACAGATATTGAGATCGCACAGGAGGCAAAGATGATTCCGATTAAGGAGGTAGCGGCTTCCTATGGAATCAGCGAAGATGATCTGGAACTCTACGGGAAGTATAAGGCCAAACTGACCGATGAACTCTGGGAAGAGGTGAAGGACAGACCGGACGGAAAGCTTGTTCTGGTTACAGCCATCAACCCGACTCCGGCCGGAGAAGGAAAGACTACGACGACAGTCGGTCTGGGAGAGGCGTTTGGCAGGATGGACAAAAAAGCCATCATCGCGCTCAGGGAGCCGTCTTTAGGCCCCTGCTTCGGGATCAAGGGCGGTGCCGCAGGCGGCGGATACGCCCAGGTTGTACCGATGGAAGATTTAAATCTTCACTTTACCGGAGATTTTCATGCCATCACCTCAGCCAACAATTTACTGGCAGCGCTTCTGGACAATCACATCCATCAGGGCAACGCGCTGGGAATCGATACGCGCCAGATTCTGTGGAAACGATGCCTCGACATGAACGACCGCGCCTTAAGAAACGTGGTGGTGGGGCTGGGTGCCAAAGCAGACGGATTTGTGAGAGAAGACCACTTTGTCATAACTGTGGCATCCGAGATCATGGCGATCTTATGTCTGGCCGATGATATGAATGATTTAAAAGAACGGTTAGGAAGAATTATTGTTGCATATAATTATGCCGGAGAGCCGGTGACGGCCGCCCAGTTAAATGCGGTTGGCGCCATGGCAGCACTGTTAAAGGACGCCATGAAGCCGAATCTGATCCAGACGCTGGAACACACGGGAGCGATTGTTCACGGCGGGCCATTTGCCAATATTGCCCATGGCTGCAACAGCGTGCGCGCCACGAAGACAGCCTTAAAGCTGGCCGATATCGTCGTGACGGAGGCGGGCTTCGGCGCTGATTTGGGCGCTGAGAAATTCCTGGACATCAAATGCCGTATGGCGGGCTTAAAACCGGATGCTATCGTTCTGGTAGCCACGGTCAGGGCTCTTAAATATAATGGAGGAATTCCGAAGGATCAGCTGAAGGAAGAAAATTTAGAGGCTTTGGCAAAAGGAATCGTAAACCTGGAGAAACACATCGAAAACATGCAGAAATACGATGTTCCGGTCATTGTAACCCTCAATTCCTTCATCACGGACACTGAGGCAGAATACCAGTTTGTAAAGAAGTTCTGTGAGGACAGAGGCTGCGAGTTTGCACTCTCCGAGGTATGGGAAAAAGGAGGGGAGGGCGGTACTGCTCTTGCAGAAAAGGTGGTCTATACACTGGAAAACAAGGAGAGCTGCTACAAACCGCTGTATCCGGATGAAGCCGGATTAAAGGAGAAGATTGCGGCCGTTGCAAAAGAAATCTACGGAGCGGACGGCGTATCCTATGCACCGGCAGCTTCGAAGGCGTTAAAGAAGATTGAAGACATGGGATTCGGCAGCCTTCCTGTCTGTATGGCGAAGACCCAGTATTCCCTGTCGGATGATCAGACAAAACTGGGCCGTCCAAGCGGTTTCCAAATCAACGTGAGGGACGCCTATGTATCGGCAGGCGCCGGTTTCGTGGTAGTGCTGACCGGAGCGATCATGACCATGCCGGGTCTTCCGAAGATTCCGGCGGCTAATAATATTGACGTAAATAACGACGGAGTAATCACCGGATTATTCTGATGGAGGTTTTCATGAAATTCAGAGAGTGGCTTGAAGAACTGGAATATGACGTAATTTCCGGGAATTTGGACATCGAAGTGGAGGATGTCATCTATGATTCCAGGAAAGCCAGGGAGAATGTGGTGTTCGTGTGCACAAAGGGGACGAAGATCGATTCCCACGAATTTATTCCGGATGTGGTGAAGGCCGGGGTGAAGGCCCTGGTGGTGGAACGCCAGGCAGAGATTCCTGACGGTGTAACCGCCATCCGTGTACATAGTTCCAGGGAGGCGCTGGCACTTCTGTCTGCCGCCCGGTTTGGCCGGCCGCAGGAGAAGATGATTACCATTGGGGTAACAGGAACGAAGGGGAAGACGACGACGACCCATATGATAAAGGCGATTCTGGAGAGCTGCGGTAAAAAGGTGGGGATGATCGGCACTACCGGTATTGTGATCGGCAGTGAGGTGACGCCTACCATGAACACGACACCGGAATCGTACCAGCTTTTTGAGAGCTTTGAGCGCATGGTGCAGGCAGGATGCGAATACATGGTGATGGAGGTATCCTCCCAGGCGTTCAAGATGCACCGTGTCGACGGCATCCGCTTCGATTACGGCCTTTTTACCAACATTTCTCCGGATCATATCGGGCCGGATGAGCATGCGGATTTTGCGGAATACTTATATTATAAATCCCAGCTCTTAAGCCGCTGCAGGATCGGAATCGTGAATCGTGACGATGAGCATTACCGCGAGATCATAAAAGATGCCGCCTGTGAACTGGCTTCCTATAGCCTCGAACAGGAGGCGGACTTCATGGCAGGACAGATTCACTACGTGAGCGAACCTGAATTTGTGGGACTTGAATTCGATGTGACAGGGCGGTATGAGCTGGAAGCCCGGGTGAATATACCTGGAAAATTTAATGTATACAACGCGCTGGCGGCCATCAGCGTATGCAGCTTTTTGGACCTTCCGAAGGAGAAGGTACGCCATGCGCTGGAGCATTTAAGCGTCAACGGGCGCATGGAGATCGTGTATTCATCGAAGAAATGCACGGTAATCGTGGACTACGCCCACAATGCAGTCAGTATGGAAAGCCTTTTGAAGACACTGCGTGAGTATCACCCGAAAAGACTTGTCTGCGTGTTCGGATGCGGGGGAAACCGCTCGAAGGACAGACGGTATTCCATGGGCGACAGCGCCGGGAGACTGGCTGATTTTACCATATTGACGGCCGACAATTCCAGATTCGAGAAGACAGGGGATATCATTGCGGATATCCGTTCCTCGATCGAAAAGACAGGCGGTGAGTTCATTGAGATTCCGGACCGGCGGGAAGCGATCGCCTACAGTATGATCCACGCCAGACCCGGAGACATGATAGCGGTCATCGGCAAGGGACACGAGGATTATCAGGAAGTGAACGGCGTCCGCCACCATTTTTCCGACCGGGAAGTGGTGCTGGAGATTGCTGCCGAACTGGAAAAAAATGAATAGCGTGATAAGAAAAAGATGCCGGAAGTGGTAATCCCTTCCGGCATTCGGCTCGCTGCCCGCATGGGTAAAAACATGCGCGGCTGCTGGATTTTGACTACACTCTGGCAGGAGGAAAGACAGGAAGATGGAACAGATCACGGTTAAGGAAATTCTGGAGGCCACGGGAGGGAGGCTGCTCTGCGGCAGCCCGGATACGCCGCTGGACCATGTAAGCATTGATTCCCGGACGATGAAGGGGAATGACTTATTCGTTCCCCTGGTTGGGGAAAAGGTGGATGCCCACCGCTTTATCGGGCAGGCGTTTGATAACGGCGCGGCGGCTACATTTACGAGTGAACACGACGTGATGGAGGATAACCGGCCATGGATCCGTGTGTCTGACACGAAACGGGCGCTTCAGGCTCTGGGCGCATGGTACCGGCGGTGTTTAAAGCTGCCGCTGGTTGGAATCACCGGAAGCGTGGGAAAGACGACGACAAGGGAGATGGTGGCCTGTGCCCTGTCTGCCAGATACCGCGTCTACAAGACACCCGCCAATCACAACAGCCAGGTCGGCGTTCCGATCACCATGACGGAGATATCCGGGCAGGATGAGATCGGTGTGATCGAACTGGGGATGAGCGAACCGGGAGAGCTGACGGTCATCGCCGGCATAGCCCAGATTCAGATGGCGGTCATTACCAATATCGGAATTACCCATATTGAACAGCTGGGGTCCCAGGAGAATATATTCAGAGAAAAGCTTTCCATACAGGATGGCCTGACGGAGCATGGAATTCTGTTCCTGAACGGAGACGATGAACTGCTGAAGAAGACGACGGCCAGAGACGGTTTTGAAACGATCTATTATGGAACCGGAGAAAACTGCCATTACCGTGCGGTCGATGTCCGTCTGGAGAATGGGTATCCGGTATTTACAGCGGTATGCGGAGACGAACAGGTGCCGGTGCGGCTGAAGGTTATGGGAACTCATAATGTGGCAAACGCCATGGTATCGCTGGCCGTAGCCTCCGTCTGCGGGATACCGATGGAGGCGGCCGCAAAACAGCTGGCAGAATTTACAGGCTTTCAGAACCGGCAGCAGATTTACCATACAGACGGAATGACAATCATTGATGATACCTATAATGCCAGTCCGGTATCCATGAAGGCCGGTCTGGAGGTGTTAAATTCCATAGAACATTCCAGACGCCGGGTAGCTGTTCTGGCGGATATGAAAGAGCTGGGGCCCGATTCCCCGCGGTACCACTATGAAATCGGCACCTACATTGCGGCGCATCCGGTTGATAAGGTAGCCGTTCTCGGAAAACTGGCAAAAGAGATCGCCCGCGGCGTGAGGGAACAGGCGCCCCATATTCTTGTCTATGAGTTTATGGACCGGGAGTCCTTAGTCGAATGGCTGAAAACGGAGCTCAGAGAAGGCGATGCGGTGCTCTTTAAGGGCTCTAACAGCATGGAACTGGGAAAAGTGGCAGCGGTATTTCTGGAAAAGTAAAAGATGCAGATTAAATGGAAAATACGAAAAGCAGATACGGAGATCAGATATGGACAGAGAAGCAGTGATCAGAAACTTTTTTCAGGATGTGATCAGTCAGAATGAGGCCGGGTTGGGCCGGTGGTTCAGAGAAGATGCCGTGATCCGGTGGCACTGTACCAACGAGCAGTTTTCTGCTGAGGAATATATCAGGGCGAACTGTGAATATCCGGGCCGCTGGAATGGAACCATAGAACGTGTGGAACAGGGGAAGGATACTGCGGTCACTGCCGCCAGAGTCTGGTGTGAGGAAGCCGGTATTTCAAACCATGTAGTTTCCTTTTACCGGTTTGATGGAGATACAATTGTGTCTCTGGATGAGTACTGGGGAGACGACGGACCGGCACCCCAGTGGCGCCTGAAGATGAAGCTGGGCCGTCCGATCGGTGAGAGACCGTGAGAGAGGCCGGAAGAATATGAAAAGAGTGGTATTTTATGAAAAAGCAGATGACGAACTTCTCCGTTTTGCGGTAATTGCGGCAAAATATCAGGGACAATGGGTTCTGTGCAGGCATAAGGCGCGCAGTACATGGGAATTTCCGGGCGGCCACCGGGAAACGGGAGAGACGATTGAAGCTGCAGCAGTGCGGGAACTCTACGAGGAAACGGGAGCGGCGGAATACCGGCTGGCTCCGGTCGGCGTATATTCCGTGACTGACGAGGCAGAGCCAGAAGAGAAGCGGAGCGAATCTTTTGGAATGCTGTTTTATGCGGAAATCACCCGTTTTGACCCACTGCCTTCTGAGTTTGAGATGGAAAAGACAGGGTATTTTGAAATGCCTCCGGACAACTGGACCTATCCGGAGATTCAGCCGGTGTTTCTTAAGCGTCTGAACCAGGAAGAGGCAAAGCGGAGCAGAGAGCAGGGCGGTCATTGGGGAGCAGAGGCACCAAAAGCGAGGCTGTTCTGCGGGAATCAGATGATCTGTGCGGAAAAGACGGCAGGTCTCCTGTACAGAAGAGCGGGAATCTGTGACCGTGAGCTTCTGACCCGTCTGCGGATTCAGGTACTGCGTGCGGCCAACGGTCTTGATGAGGACGCGGATATGTCAAGGGCAGAATCAGAGTCCCGCAGTTATTACGGGACGTGTTTCTTGGACGACAGTCATGCTGCATGGCTGGTTTTTGACGACAGGGAAGTGGTTGGAACAGGGGCAGTAAGCTTTTACCGGGTGATGCCTGCGTACCACAATCCTTCCGGTAAAAAGGCATATATTATGAACATGTATACCCGCCCTGATTACAGGCGGAGGGGAATCGCGTACCGGGTGCTGGAGCTGCTGACAGCGGAAGCGGAGATGAGACATGTCGATGCGGTTACACTGGAAGCTACCGCGGCGGGACGACCGCTGTATGAAGCCTTCGGATTTACTGCGATGCGAGATGAGATGGAGCTTTTGCGGGAATAAAAACTGAGACACGGAAAGGAGAAATGAATATGGGGAAAATAGCCGTATTGATTGTTGATGTACAGAAAGCGCTGGTGGAGGCACATCCATACAGAGAAGAGGAGTTTTTACAGGAACTTAAGCGAGTGGCAGACGGGGCACGGAAGGCCGGTGCCGAGATTATCTATGTCCGGCATGACGGCGGTGCTGGGGACGAGCTGGAGAGCGGTACAGAAGGCTGGAACATTCACGGTGCGGTGGAGCCGAAACCGGGAGAGCGGATATTTGATAAGAATTACAACAGTGCGTTTCTGGAGACTGATCTGGAGGAGTATCTAAAGGAAAAACAGATCACCGATCTGATCCTGATGGGCATGCAGACGGAATACTGCATGGATTCCACCTGCAAAGCTGCCTTTGAACTGGGATACGGCGTGGTGATACCGGAAGGGGCCACGACTACGTATGACAATGAGTTTATGTCAGGAGAAGCGACTGTGAAATTTTATGAAACGAAGATTTGGGATGGCCGTTTTGCCGATCTGATGTCTGTGGAAGAGGTGCTTGAGCTGCTGGCACGCTGACTGCGGGAATAAAAATGACAGGATGGAAGAAAAGATGGAAGAACAGACACTTGCAGAACTGCTGTATGCTGCTGTATTTCCCGTAAAAAAGCAGGGAAAGGGTTGTTCGGAGGAGCGGAAGATCTGGAACTCCTTCTTAGATCAGCTGAATCAGGGACTGGATGCATCCGGCTGCGGTGCGAAGGCGGAGGCTTACACGGAGTCTGAACCCTATGGGCAGGCCTGTGGATTTCACAGAGACTACGGATACTTTATGGTATCCTGCGGCGACCGGGGAACTAAGTCCGTCACAATTCTGGAGGCAGAGGCGGAGACGGCAGTCAACCGTTTTCTGGCGTTAATCATCGATAAACAGGCGTATCAGTGGGTACTGGACATCAAAGACCGTGAGGAGGCCTCGTGGCCGTATCACTGTCGGTACGATTACCGCCGGCTGTGGTTCGGTAAGGCTCTGGAGTGGCTGGCTCCGGCTGTGGACTGGGCATTTTTCGCGCAGTGCGCCGACCGGTACATCGGACTGCTGAACCGCTGGTTTGCGCGGCCGCACTGGGAATACGACTATCAGATCAGCCGGATCATCGAGATCAGCGATTCCAGGGAGTATTCGGATTCCCATTACTTATACCGCATAGAACCGGCAAAAGAGCCAGGACGTTGCAGGCTCAGGCTGGAGCCGCAGTTTTTGGAAGACGGAGGCGCTGCCGGGACCTTCCAGTTTGACATAGACGGGGAGGCGCTGGATATGCGGCGGCTGGATGAGAAAGTCCTTGTCCTTATGGACCGGGAGGAAGACAACATAGATGCCTATTCGCTGGAAGGCAGATTTCTGTGGAATATTGGAGAAAAGCTGCCGGTTCACCGCCGTTACGATAATCTTTATGAAGATATCAGCGGCTGAGAAGGGAAACATGAGATTATGAAGATACTGGTTCTTGGAGGTACACGTTTTTTCGGAGTTCATCTGGTGAATACACTGCTTCTACAGGGGCATGAGGTTGCCGTGGCTACCCGGGGAAATGCAAAACCGCGCTTTATTGCCCCGGTGGAAGCGATCCGGGTGGACCGCATCCAGGAGGAATCTATGCGCGCCGTATTTTCCGGCAGAAAATTCGATATGGTATATGATGATCTGGCCTACTGCTCCAATGATGTGAAAAATGCGCTTGATACAGTCCGGTGCAGGCGATATATCATGGTATCCTCCATCTCGGTTTATGAACTGAAGGAAAATACGAGAGAGACGGATTATGATCCGTACCGGGAAACGCTTATCTGGGGTAAACGGAGCGCATTCGATTACGGAATGGGAAAGAGGCAGGCGGAAGCGGCCCTGGTGCAGGCATTTCCGGAACAGGAGTCCGTGATGGTACGTTTCCCCGTGGTTCTTGGAAGGGATGATTACACGGAACGACTCCGGTTTTACGCTGCCCATACGGCGAAGGGGATTGCCATGCAGGTGGAAAATGAAAACTGTCCTGTAAGCTTCATTTCCGCGGAGGAATGCGGCCGTTTCCTGGCGTTTCTGGCCGATTCCTCCTTGGAAGGCCCTGTGAATGCGGCCGCATCGGGGACGATCACCATCGGAGAGATAATCCGCTATATAGAAGAAAAGACAGGAAATAAGGCAGTCCTGTCACCGGAGGGGGAAGAAGCCCCATACAATGGATTCCCAGGATTTTCCATAAATACGGAGAAGGCGGAAGGCGCAGGGTACCATTTTTCCGCCCTTGACACCTGGATTTATCCGCTTCTGGACTTCTATGGGGAGACAGAAGGGTAATCCGGCGTTGACTTTTCTTCCTTCGAATCCTATAATTAGTAACGTACAAACCCGACTTGCTTCGATATGATGCGCCAAAGTCGGGTCATTTCATTTCAAAATGACAGCGATTCGGATGTGCAGACTGCCGCACAGCTGAATGGTTATAAAAATTAAGAAGACAGGAAGTTGACGCAATGACAAAACGATTTGCCCAGATCATCATCGATATTTCTCATGAGAAAGTGGACCGCACCTTTGATTACAGAATTCCGCCCCGGCTTGAGGACCGGATTTTTGTAGGTGTTCTGGTGAAGATTCCGTTTGGAAAGGGAAATTCTCTGAGGAAGGGCTATGTGGTCGGCATCACGGACCACGCGGATTATGATGCGGATAAGATAAAAGAGATCGCAGAAATCGTGGAAGGCGGTGTTTCAGCGGAGTCGCAGCTGATTATGCTGGCGTGGTGGCTGAAGGAACAGTACGGTTCCACAATGAACCAGGCATTAAAGACGGTGCTCCCGGTGAAGCAGAAGGTAAAACCGAAGGAGAAGAAGGTCCTGCGCCTTCTGATCCCGGACGAACAGCTGGAGGCAGTGACAGCGGAGGCGGAGAAAAAGAGCTATAAGGCGAGAGTGCGGCTCTTCAAGGCACTGAAGGAAAACCATGTGATCCCGTATGAGGTGGCGTCAGGCCAGATGAACTTATCGGCGGCCACCTTAAAGCCGGTGATTGAAAAAGGCTATGTGGCGCTGGAATCGGAGGAAATTTTCCGGAACCCCGTAAAGGACGTGGGCAGCAGAGTAAAGGCTGTGGAATTAAATAAGGAGCAGCAGGCGGTGGTAAGCGCATTCTGTGAGGATTATGAAGCGGGAAAGCGGGAGACATATCTGATCCACGGCATTACCGGAAGCGGCAAGACTGAGGTCTATATGGAGATGATTTCCAGAGTCATAAGCGAAGGAATGCAGGTTATCGTCCTGATTCCTGAGATTGCGCTGACCTATCAGACGGTCATGCGTTTTTACGGGCGTTTTGGAAACCGGGTTTCCATCATCAATTCCAGATTATCGGCGGGGGAGCGGTACGACCAGTTTGAGAGGGCCAGAAGCGGCGATATCGATATCATGATCGGACCGCGTTCTGCGCTGTTTACGCCCTTTGCCAGACTGGGGATGATTATCATAGACGAAGAGCATGAAGGGGCCTATAAAAGCGAGGTGGTGCCCCGTTACCAGGCGCGGGAGGTGGCGGTGAAACGGGCGCAGATGCAGAATGCTTCCGTGGTTCTCGGCTCAGCGACGCCGTCCCTGGAGGCATACACGAAGGCGCTTCGCGGTGAATACCGTCTGTTTAAGCTGAATACCAGGGCCAAGGCGGACAGCAGGCTTGCCGAGGTGGCTGTCGTAGATCTGAGGGAAGAGCTGAAGGAGGGGAATAAATCCATTTTCAGCAGAAAGCTGCAGCAGATGATCACCGACCGGCTGGAGAAGAAGGAACAGATCATGATGTTCATCAACAGGAGGGGCTATGCAAACTTTGTGTCATGCCGTTCCTGCGGGGAGGCCATCAAATGTCCCCACTGCGATGTGACTTTGACGCTTCATAAGGACAACCGGCTGGTGTGCCATTACTGCGGCTATTCGATTCCCATGCCGGATCAATGCCCGGGCTGCGGTTCTCCTTACATTGCCAATTTCGGAGTAGGGACCCAGAAAATTGAGATGATGACAAAGAAGATGTTTCCGCAGGCCAGAGTCCTCCGAATGGATCTCGACACGACTTCCAAAAAGGGCGGCCATGAGGAGATTCTTTCGGCATTTGCAGAAGGAGATGCGGATATCCTGATCGGAACCCAGATGATCGTGAAAGGCCACGACTTTCCCGATGTCACCCTGGTTGGCGTACTGGCGGCAGATTTATCGCTGTACACCCCGGATTACCGGGCTGCTGAGCGTACCTTTCAGCTTCTCACCCAGGCAGCGGGCCGGGCCGGACGTGATGCGAGGCACGGGGATGTCATTATCCAGACGTACAACCCGGAACACTACAGTATTGTCACGGCAGCAGGGCAGGATTATGAGACCTTCTACCGCCAGGAGATGGCATACCGCCGTCTGATGAAATATCCGCCGGCCAATGTGCTGTTTACCGTGCAGCTTGCATCGAAGTCAGAAGAAGCGTTAGCAGAGGCAGCAGACAGCCTCGCAGCCCATATAACGCCGCAGGCAGACGAGGAAAAAATCCAGATGATTGGCCCTGTAGACGCCTCTGTTTACAAAATTAATGATATATATAGAAAAATTTTATATTTGAAACATGAAAATTATGATATACTAATAAAAATCAGGAATCAAATGGACTGGTTCCAACAGGAAAAGCGGGAACTGTTTAAAGGGGTTATGGTACAGTATGACTTTTCATGAGCAGTGCAAAAAGTGGCATTAAGATATTTTCGTTGTGCCCGCACATAAGAAAATATCTTAATGACACTTTTTATAGGGCGAAGCCCGTCACCGAACGGGAGCGCAGCGGACGTGAGGTGGTGCACTGCGGACTCCCGGGATGCACAAACAAACTTTTTTTACCCAAAGCCCGCCACCTCCCAACACCAGACGTAAGCTATTGCCCTGCGCACCGCCCCCGCAAATAAACTAAAAAACGAGAGGATACAAATAAAATGGCAATCAGAAAAATAAGAACAATCGGAGACGATATTTTAAGAAAACACTGCAAGCCGGTAAAAGAAATGACACCGCGCATCCAGGACTTAATTGAAGATATGTTCGAAACCATGTACGAGGCATGCGGCGTCGGCCTTGCGGCCCCACAGGTAGGTGTGCTGAAACAGATCGTGGTAATCGACGTGGAGGATGGAAATCAGTACGTACTCATCAATCCGGTCATCACTGAGACCAGCGGAAGCCAGACCGGCAGCGAAGGCTGCTTAAGCGTACCGGGGAAATCGGGAGTGGTAACGCGGCCTGACCATGTAAAAGTGAAGGCTTTCGACTGTGAGATGAACGAATTTGAACTGGTTGGAGAAGGCCTCCTGGCTCGTGCCATCTGCCATGAATGCGACCATTTAAGCGGCGACCTTTTCGTCGACAAGGTAGAAGGTGAACTGACTGACGTAGACCAGGAAGAGGATGAGACAGAGGAAGGGGACGAGTAAAATGCGGATTGTATTTATGGGAACGCCCGATTTTTCCGTGCCGGCATTAACGGCGCTGGTGGAAGCGGGCCATGATGTAATTGCGGTGGTGACCCAGCCGGATAAGCCGAAGGGACGCGGCAAGGAAGTCCAGATGCCTCCCGTGAAGGTAAAGGCTCTGGAGTACGGAATTCCCGTTTACCAGCCGGTTAAGGCGAGAGATCCTGAATTCGTCAGCCTTCTTAAGGAGATGCAGCCTGACGCCATGGTTGTGGCGGCCTTCGGCCAGCTTCTTCCAAAGACCATCCTCGATATTCCCAAATATGGCTGTGTGAACATCCACGCTTCCCTGCTTCCGAAGTACCGCGGGGCCTCTCCGATTCAGTATGCAGTAATCAACGGGGAACCAGTCAGCGGAATCACCACCATGATGATGGCGGAAGCGTTGGATACGGGAGACATCCTGGATCAGGAGACCGTTGCTCTCGATGAGAAAGAGACGGGCGGAAGCCTTCACGATAAGCTGAGTGCCATCGGAGGAAGACTGATTATAAAGACACTGAAGAAGCTGGAAGACGGAACCGCCGTGCGGACTGTGCAGGACGAGAAAGAGACGTGTTACGTCGGAATGATAAAGAAATCGAAGGGAGACATCGACTGGAGCCAGGATGCAGTCTCCATTGAACGCCTGATCCGCGGACTAAATCCGTGGCCCAGCGCTTACACAGGCTGGGAAGGAAGGATAATCAAGCTCTGGGAGGCCGATGTACTGGAAGAGGAGTATGAGGGAGCCTGCGGCCAGGTTGTAAAAACAGGAAAAGACTGTCTGTATGTAAAGACAGGAAAAGGAACACTTGCGGTGAAGGAACTGCAGCTTCAGGGGAAGAAGCGTATGGATACCGGCGCGTTTCTGCGCGGATACCAGATTGCAGAGGGAACCGTTTTTGAAAGGAGCGTCTGATACATGTTTTATGGCGGTTTGATGGGATATTATTTCGATCCCACATGGATTCTTGTAATTATAGGTGCGGTGCTGTCGATGGCGGCTTCCGCTAAGGTAAACAGCACCTTCAGCAAATACTCAAAAGTCAGGAGCATGACGGGAATGACGGGAGAGGACGCGGCAAAGCGCCTTTTAAACTCCCAGGGCATCTACGATGTAACCGTCCGTCCGGTAAAGGGACAGCTGACAGACCATTATGATCCGCGGACGAAGACCGTCAACTTATCGGAGTCGGTATTCCACTCCACCTCAGTGGCGGCAATCGGAGTGGCGGCTCACGAGTGCGGCCATGCCATGCAGGACAACGTGGGATACGTCCCGTTAAAGCTGCGGGGGGCGATCGTTCCGGTGGCAAATATCGGCTCACAGGCGGCATTTCCGCTTATTATTATCGGGGTGCTGATCGGAGGCATGGGATCTCCCCTTGTAAATATCGGGCTGATTCTCTTTTCGCTGGCCGTTATTTTCCAGCTGATCACGCTTCCCGTGGAGTTAAACGCTTCCAGAAGAGCGATTACGCTGCTTGATCAGGTTGGCATCCTTGGCGGCCAGGAAGTTAATCAGACGAGAAAGGTGCTGGGTGCAGCGGCGCTCACGTATGTGGCGGCTCTGGCTGCTTCCGTGCTTCAGCTGCTCCGTCTCGTGATTCTGTTCGGAGGACGAAGAGACAATGACTAACGGAAACAGCAGCCGGGAAATAATTCTGGATATCCTGCTCGAGATCCTGGAAAAGGGCAGTTACAGCCATATTGTACTGAGCCAGGCACTGAGCAAATACCAGTATCTTGACAAACAGGAGCGGGCTTTTATCTCCCGTATCGTGGAAGGTACTGTGGAATACACCCTTCAGCTGGATTACGTCATTAATTCTTACTCCAGCGTAAAAGTAAAAAAGATGAAACCGGTCATCCGCACACTGCTGCGGATGTCGGTTTATCAGATTCTCTATATGGACCGTGTGCCGGACTCCGCTGTCTGCAACGAGGCGGTAAAACTGGCGCAGAAACGGAAATTCACCGGATTAAAGGGCTTTGTCAACGGCGTTCTGCGCGGTATTTCCAGAAATAAAGAACAACTGAAATGGCCGGATGATTCTGTCCGTTACTCCATGCCCTCCTGGATTCTGGATATGTGGAAGGATACATACGGGGAGGAGACAACTGTCTCTATGGCAAAGGCCTTCCTTAAGCCCAGCAGGACAGCGGTCCGCTGCAACTTAAACCGGGCCTCGAAGCAGGAGATCATGGACAGCCTGAAGAGTCAGGGTGTCACAGTGGAGGAGACTCCGCTGTCAGAGACAGTCCTGTATTTATCAAAATATGATTATTTAGAGAGCCTTGATGCGTTTGCTTCAGGCCTGATTTCAGTTCAGGATATGAGCTCCAGCTTTGTGGGAGAGATCGCGGACCCGAAGGAAGGGGATGTCTGCATCGATGTCTGCGGCGCGCCCGGCGGAAAAAGCCTTCATATCGCGGATAAACTGAAGGGAACCGGAATGGTGACCGTCCGTGATTTAACGGAGCAGAAGGTGGCCCTCATCGAAGAGAATATCGCCCGGTCAGGATTTACCAATATCCGTGCAGAGGTGCACGACGCCCTGGTGCCGGATCAGGCGTGGGAAGGCCGTGCCGACATCGTTCTGGCTGATTTACCGTGCTCCGGGCTTGGAATCATTGGCAGAAAACCGGATATCAAGTACCGGATGACGATGGAACAGCTGGCGGAGCTGGCGGCCCTGCAGCGGGAGATTCTCTCTGTGGTTCAGTCATACGTAAAGCCCGGAGGAAAGCTGATATACAGCACCTGCACCATCGACAGTCAGGAAAATGAAGAGAATGCGGCGTGGTTTCTGGAGAATTTTCCGTTTGACGCCGTGAATTTAGAAGGAAAGTTAGGAGAAACACTGAATGCGGCTTCCATGAAGTCAGGCATGATCCAGCTCTTGCCGGGAATTCACCCGTGTGACGGATTTTTCATTGCGGCATTTCAGAAAAGATAAGAATAATGGAAAAGACAGATATTAAATCCCTGAATTTAGAAGAACTTACGGCGTTTATAACCGTTTCCGGTGAAAAGGCGTTCCGGGCAAAACAGCTCTATGAGTGGATGCACAAAAAGCTGGCGCCCGGATATGAGGAGATGACGAATCTGCCGAAGGCACTCAAGGAACGGCTCAAGGAGACGTGTGAATATACAGCGCTTCAGACTGTGGATGAGAAGATCTCCGCCATCGACGGAACCAGAAAGTATTTATTCGGCCTGTCGGACGGCAATATCATCGAGAGCGTCCTGATGAGGTATAAGCACGGCAATTCCGTGTGTATTTCCTCCCAGGTCGGCTGCCGCATGGGCTGCCGGTTCTGCGCCTCCACCCTGGATGGCCTGGAACGGAATTTAAGGCCGGCGGAGATGCTGGACCAGATCTACCGGATCCAGTACCTCACTGGGGAAAGGGTCTCCAACGTGGTGATTATGGGTTCCGGAGAACCTCTGGATAACTATGATCATGTGGTGAAGTTTATCCGCCTTTTGACGGATGAACACGGGCTTAACGTCAGCCAGCGCAATGTTACGCTGTCCACATGCGGTATTGTGCCGGGGATTCTGAAGCTGGCAGACGAGGGGCTTGCCATTACTCTGGCGCTCTCGCTTCATGCACCGAATGATGAGGTGAGAAAGACCCTGATGCCTGTGGCGAAGAGCTATAAGCTGAACGATGTGCTGGAAGCCTGTCATACATATTTTGAGAAGACGGGAAGACGGCTGACCTTTGAATACAGTCTTGTCGCCGGAGTCAACGATAATCTGGAGGAAGCGGCGGCTCTGGCGGCGCTGATTAAGGACCAGCAGGGCCATGTGAATTTAATTCCGGTGAACCCCATCAAGGAGCGTGACTACGTACAGTCGGACAGAAAAGCCATAGAGGCCTTTAAAAATCTGCTTGAAAAAAATGGAATTAATGTTACTATAAGAAGGGAAATGGGCCGGGACATCCATGGTGCCTGCGGTCAGCTTCGAAAAAGTTTTTTAACAGAGGAACAAAAAGGGAGTGAGAAGACGCTATGAAAGCTTGTGCATTGACGGATACGGGAAGAGTGCGCACGGCCAATCAGGATTACGTATATGCCAGTGTGGAACCGGTCGGGAGCCTGCCGAACTTATTCGTGGTTGCGGATGGGATGGGCGGCCATCAGGCCGGAGACTATGCCTCCAGATATATTGTGGAAAATCTGGTGTCGTATCTTCAGTATACGGAAAATTCCCAGATTGTTCCGCTTCTGCGGGAGGCCATATTAAAGGTCAACACCATGCTCTACCATGAGGCAAAGGAAAAGCCGGAGTTTTCCGGTATGGGCACGACGCTGGTGGCGGCGGTGGCCGATGAGAATACCCTTTATGTGGCCAATGTGGGAGACAGCCGCCTCTATCTCGTGAGAGACAGGATCAGGCAGGTGACGAGGGACCATTCTTATGTGGAGGAACTGGTTTCCCTGGGCCGTCTGGAGCGCGGAAGCAAAGACTATAAGGATAAAAAGAATATTATAACGAGAGCGGTCGGCACAGAAGATAAGCTGTTGGTCGATTTCTTCGAGGCAGGACTGGAACCGGGTGACTATATTCTCATGTGTTCCGACGGACTCAGCAACATGCTGGAGGACGCGGAGATGGAGGAGATCATCGGTTCTGATTTAGAACTGCAGGAAAAGGCGGAGAAATTGATTACGGTAGCCAATGACAATGGCGGGAAAGACAATATCGCAGTGGTACTCGTTGATCCGCAGATTGGCAGGGAGGGAAGCTTATGATTTTGAGACCAGGTACATTTTTACAGGACAGATACGAAATTTTAGATAAAATCGGTTCCGGCGGAATGTCAGATGTGTACAAGGCCCTGTGCCATAAGCTGAAACGGCAGGTTGCCATTAAGGTACTGAAGGAGGAATTCAGTTCAGACAGCGGATTTGTGAGCAAGTTCAAGATGGAAGCCCAGGCTGCGGCCAGGCTGTCCCATCCGAATATTGTAAACGTATATGACGTTGTGGATGAGGGAACGCTTCACTATATCGTCATGGAGCTGATTGAGGGCATCACCCTGAAAAACTACATCCTGAAAAAGGGCTGTCTCGACAGCAAGGAAGCCATCGGGATTGCTATCCAGGTGGCACAGGGAATTGCAGCTGCCCATGAACAGGGCATCGTTCACCGGGATATCAAGCCGCAGAATATTATTATTGCACGGGATGGAAAAGTGAAGGTGGCGGATTTTGGGATTGCACGCGCCGCATCCACTCAGACGCTCAGTGCTACGGCTATGGGATCGGTCCACTATATTTCTCCGGAACAGGCGAGAGGCGGTTACAGTGACGCCCGCAGTGATATCTACTCGCTGGGCATTACCATGTATGAGATGGCAGCCGGACGGGTGCCGTTTGAAGGGGAGAATACCGTAACGGTGGCCCTGGCGCACTTAGAAGACCCGATCACACCGCCCAGTTATTTCAATCAGGAGATTCCGGTCAGTTTTGAAAATATTATTTTAAAATGCACGGAGAAGAAGCCGGAATACCGGTATGGGAGCATGCAGGAGGTAATTGCCGATTTGCGGCGGGCCCTTGTGACTCCTGATGAGAACTTTGTTCAGGCATCGGCGCCGTCAATGGATACCTCTCAGACGGTGATCATCGGAGCACCGGAGCTGGAACAGATCAGGTCCGGTTCCGGCCGCAGAAATCAGCCGGAACCTCAGCCTGGCCGGAACCGCAGCTATGGCGGTGAACCGGTGCGGGAACGCCAGCCGGAGCACAGGAGCAGCCGGAATACCTCTGGCGGCAGAACGAAGCGGAAGGAGCCGGATGAAGAGATCAATCCGGGTATCGAAAAGCTTCTGACGGCCGCCGGCATCGTGGTGGCAATTCTTATCGTCATCGTCCTTATTTTCCTGGTTACCAGACTGGGAGGGCTGTTCCGTTCCGGAACCCCCAAGGAGACGGAGACTACTGTGGAGACGACACAGGAGGAGACAACTCTGGGTGAGAAGCAGACGACCATGCCGGAGGTGGAGGGACTGGCGGAAGACATTGCAAGACAGAAGCTCCGCGAGAACGGCGGTCTGGACATGAAGATCGGTGATTATGAGTTCTCGGATACTGTGAAAAAAGGAGATGTCATTTCCCAGACCCCCAAAGCGGGAGAGATTGTAGACCGGTACTCGGCTGTCTCCGTAGTTATCAGCAGCGGGCCGGAGCATCCGGAGATTGACTTAACCACCCTGGGGCTGGATTCCCTCACCGCGGAGGCTGCCAAGACGCTTCTGGAGGGGAAAGGCTTTATTGTGAATCTGCAGAACCAGAGCAGTGATACGGTGGAGTCCGGCAAGATCATCAGCTACAGTCCGTCTAAGGCAAAGGAAGGGGCTGTAATCAGCGTGATTGCCAGCACTGGCCCGGCGCTGACCAATCCGGTTGTGGTTCCTGATATTACAGGCAAAGAGGAAGAGGTCGGAGAGGAGATGCTGGCCGACTTAGGGCTGGTTCGCGGAACCGTGACGAAGGAAACCTCGGAGGAGGTGCCTGCAGGAACGATTATCCGTCAGACCATCGCGCCGAATACCCAGGTGGAGGGCGGAACTGCCATCGATTACGTGGTCAGCAGCGGATCGGCGGAGCAGGCCAAATATAAGTACCTGGCTTCCATCGAGAAATCTTATCCGCTTCAGAATCTGATCGGCCCGGGATCTGCCAGCACCCAGCTGAATATCAAGATACAGCTGAAGCAGACCGTGAACGGTAAAGATGAATTCAGGGATCTGATGGGGCCGGTGACGATTACGGGAGACCAGCAGCTTCCGGTTGTGTTCAAGAACATCGAGGGAGCCTACGGCGTGACCAGCGGAGAAGTGCAAATAGTCAATGTGGACACGGGAGATGTAATCAATTCTTATCCGGTTACGTTTGTCCCCATTCCACAGTCATAAGGATATTGTATGACAGGGAAAATTATTAAAGGAATTGCAGGCTTTTACTATGTGGATAACGGAACGGACGTCTATGAGTGCAAGGCAAAGGGCGTGTTCCGCAACAAAAAGATCAAACCTCTGGTGGGTGATAATGTGGAATTTACCGTGTTGAGCGAGGCGGAGAGGGAAGGAAATATCGATAAGATTCTCCCGCGCAAAAACGAACTGGTCCGGCCGGCAGTGGCCAACATTGATCAGGCGCTGGTGATATTTTCCATTACTCATCCGGAGCCCAATCTAAATCTTCTGGACCGTTTTCTGGTCATGATGGAGGTGCAGGAGGTTCCCGTGAAGATCTGCTTTAACAAAACGGATTTAACGGGAGACGGGGAGCGGGACCGTCTGGGGAATATCTATTCCTCAGCGGGCTATCCCGTCTATTTTACGAGTACTTACGAAAACAGCGGGCTGGATGAGCTGCGGGTGCTGACAGAGGGAAAGACAACGGTTCTGGCGGGGCCGTCGGGCGTTGGAAAATCCTCCATCACCAACCTTCTGTTTCCGGAGGCTGAGATGGAAACAGGAAAGATCAGCGAGAAGATCCAGAGAGGAAAGCATACGACGAGGCACAGCGAACTGTTTGCCATCGGGAAGGACACCTATATGATGGATACCCCGGGCTTCAGTTCCATGTACTTGGAGGAACTGGAATGCGGAAATTTAAAGGATTATTTTCCTGAATTCGCGGCTTACGAGGAAGAATGTAAGTTTCTGGGCTGTGTCCATGTGGGCGAGCCGATCTGCGGTGTCAAGGAGGCCGTACGCCAGGGGAAGATCAGTGAGAGCCGTTATGCGAATTATAAGCTGTTGTACCAGGAATTAAAAGATAAAAGGAGATATTAATGATGTTCCTATTAGCACCTTCCATTTTGGGAGCGGATTTTAAACATTTGGAGCAGCAGGTATGTGAGGCGGCGGATGCGGGAGCGCAGTATATCCATCTCGACGTGATGGATGGGGATTTCGTTCCCAGCATTTCTTTCGGTATGCCTGTAATCTCAAGTTTAAGAAGCTGTACGGACAAGGTGTTTGATGTCCATATGATGGTTCGGGAGCCCGGCCGTTACATCAACGCCATGAAAGAGGCGGGGGCCGATATCATCAGCGTTCATGTGGAGGCATGCACCCATTTAGACCGCACGGTGAACCAGATTAAGGAGGCCGGTTTAAAAGCAGGAGTCGTGCTGAATCCGGCCACACCGATTGATGTGCTGGACTGTATCCTCGATCAGGTGGATATGGTACTGCTTATGACGGTGAACCCGGGATTCGGAGGGCAGAAATTTATTCCCTACACTCTGGAAAAGATCCGCGCTTTAAGGAAAAAATGCGATATGCGGGGGCTTTCCACGGATATTCAGGTGGACGGCGGCGTGACGTGTGACAATGTGCGTGAGCTGATGGAGGCGGGAGCCAACATCTTTGTAGCCGGTTCCGCGATTTTTAAAGGGGATGTGACGGCGAATACAAAGGCATTTTTAAAGATATTTGAGGAACAGGAATGACGGGCCTTATTATCACCGGCGGAAGCATAAACTGTGCATTCGCCGGTGCTTTTTTGAAGAACAGGGAATTTGATATGGTGATCGCCGTGGATGGAGGGCTGGCCGCTGTAAAAAGCCTGAATATCAGGCCGGATGCCATTGTTGGTGATTTCGATACCGTAAAGGGCGAACTTCTGGAAGAATACCGGAGGATGGGAGGCATTGCCTTCGAGCAGCACCAGCCGGAAAAGGATGAGACCGATACGGAGCTGGCACTCCGTACCGCCATGGAGGCGGGCGTGAACGACATTGTCCTCCTGGGCGCTACCGGCGGCAGGCTGGATCACTCCATCGGTAATATCCATCTGCTGTATGCATGTCTCCAAAAAGGGGTGAAGGCCTCGATCGTGGATGAGAAGAACCGTCTCTATATTCTGGATCAGGGAAAGACTTACCGTTTCGGTGAGATCTGGGGGAAATACATTTCCTTCCTGCCGCTTACAGAGGAGGTTCACGGAATCACTCTGAAGGGCTTTAAATATCCCCTGACAGACCGGGACATCCGGATCGGAACCAGTCTGTGCATCAGCAATGAACTGGCAGAGAAGACCGGGACCATCACCTTCCGGGATGGGGTGCTGATCTGTGTAGAATCACACGATTAAGCGCTGCAGACTGGCCGTGCCAGAGAGTGCAGCACCTAACTGGTATGGTCTAAAAAAACAAAACTGGATATTTATATCACTCCACTCAGGTGCTAAGATAAAGAGCAGAAAAGCTTTGGCACCAAGGGAGGAAAAAGAAATGAACAGAACAGACAGTAAAATCAGTAAAATTGCCATGACGGGATTATTTGCGGCCATGTCGTACGTTGTTTTCACGTTCCTGCAGTTTAAAATTACGCTTCCGGGAGGCGACGCTACGTCCATTCATTTGGGGAATGCGGTCTGTGTACTGGGAGCGCTTTTGCTGGGCGGCGTATACGGCGGCCTGGGCGGGGCCATCGGTATGACGATTGGCGATCTGCTTGATCCCATCTATGTGGTCTATGCGCCCAAGACATTTATCCTGAAGCTGTGTATCGGACTGATTACCGGGTTCCTTGCCCACAGGCTTGGGAAGATCAATGAATCCCATGACCAGAAGCATATTTTGAAATGGGTTCTGATCGCCTCAGCGGGCGGACTGCTTTTTAATGTTATTTTCGACCCGCTTGTGGGATACTACTACAAGCTGCTGATTCTGGGGAAACCGGCTGCGGAGCTGGCGCTTGTGTGGAATGTCACATCGACCACCATCAATGCGGTGACTTCAACGATTGCCTCTGTCGTTATCTACATGCCGCTGAGAAGCGCGCTTATCCGGTCAGGAATGGGGCTTATGAGATCTTAACTGCAGAGCCGCAGGCAAAATAATGTTAGGAGTTTTACGGATATGACATCAGAAAGACATCAGAAAAAAATTGCAGTAATCAATGATTTATCAGGATATGGCCGCTGTTCGCTGACAGTGGCTATTCCCATTTTATCGGCGCTCAAGGTACAGTGCTGTCCGGTGCCCACTTCCATTTTATCCAATCATACCGGATTCCCGGTGTATTTTTTCGACGATTATACGGAAAAGATGGAGCCCTACCTGGAAAAATGGACGGAGCTGGGGCTGGAGTTTGACGGCATTTTCAGCGGCTTTCTCGGTTCAGAAGCACAGATTGGGATCGTCATGTCTGCGATTCGCCGGTTTAAGGGAAAGGATACGCTGGTGGTGATCGATCCGATTATGGGGGATCACGGAAAGGCGTATCAGACATACACGCCGGCCATGTGCAGCCGTATGAAGGAACTGGCAGGTCTGGGGGATCTCATTACGCCGAATCTGACCGAGGCCTGTATCCTGACCGGCAGAGAGTACCGGGAAGAAGGGTGGCACAGAGCGGACCTTCTGGCCATGGCGGAGGAAATCCTTAAGATGGGGCCTTCCGGAGTCGTTATAACAGGCGTCAAGGAAGGTGCGTATTTAACGAATGTCATCGCAGTACGGGACCGGGAAGCTGCATTTTGCCGGTCACTGAGGGTCGGCCGGGAACGGCCCGGCACAGGAGATGTCTTTTCCGCAATTGTGGCGGCGGAGGCGGTAAAAGGCTCGTCCCTTACCGATGCGGCGAAGAAAGCGGCGCATTTTGTCAAACGCTGCATCCTAAAATCCGAGGAGTTGGATGTTCCGGTACAAAACGGAGTATGCTTCGAGGAAGTGCTGGCGGAATTGATAAAATGGAAATAAGGGGCTTTTCTTTGCCTTTAATTTGTAGTATAATCAACGGCAGATTACCATATTGGGCACCAACATACCAAAAATGGAAGAGAAACCAGGAGGAATACCATGTTAGATTTAAAGTTTGTAAGAGAAAATCCTGAGGCAGTAAAACAGAACATCAGGAATAAATTTCAGGATAGCAAGCTGCCGCTGGTGGATGAAGTCATAGAACTGGACGAGTTAAACCGCGCCGCAAAGCAGGAAGGCGATGCGCTCAGAGCGGAACGCAATAAACTTTCCAAGCAGATTGGCGGGCTGATGGGCCAGGGAAAGAAAGAGGAGGCCGAAGAACTTAAGAAACAGGTAACAGCGGCTTCCGACCATTTGGCAGAACTGGAAGAGAAGGAACGGGAACTGGATGAAAAGATCAAAAAGATCATGATGACCATCCCGAATATCATCGATCCCAGCGTACCGATCGGAAAAGATGACAGCGAGAATGTGGAAGTGCAAAGATACGGTGAGCCGGTTGTGCCGGATTTCGAGGTGCCGTACCATACGGATATTATGGAGCGCTTCGACGGAATCGATTTGGACAGCGCCAGAAAAGTGGCTGGAAACGGTTTTTACTATCTGATGGGCGATATTGCAAGACTTCATTCCTCTGTAATCTCCTATGCTCGTGATTTCATGATCAACCGCGGCTTTACGTACTGCGTACCGCCTTTTATGATCCGCAGCGAGGTAGTGACCGGTGTTATGAGTTTTGCTGAGATGGATGCCATGATGTACAAGATCGAGGGCGAGGATTTATATCTGATCGGTACCAGCGAGCATTCCATGATCGGTAAGTTTATCGATACGATTATTCCGGAGGAATCCCTTCCGAAGACGCTTACCAGCTATTCTCCGTGCTTCCGCAAGGAGAAGGGCGCTCACGGTCTGGAGGAGCGGGGCGTTTACCGCATCCACCAGTTCGAGAAGCAGGAAATGATCGTTGTATGTAAGCCGGAAGAGAGCATGGAATGGTACGATAAGCTGTGGCAGAATACCGTCGATTTATTCCGTTCCCTGGATATTCCGGTAAGAACTCTGGAGTGCTGCTCCGGCGATCTTGCCGACTTGAAGGTGAAGTCTGTGGATGTGGAGGCATGGTCTCCGCGTCAGAAGAAGTATTTTGAAGTGGGAAGCTGCTCCAACTTAGGCGACGCTCAGGCGAGAAGACTGAAAATCCGCGTTAACGGAGAGAACGGAAGAAAGTATTTCGCTCACACATTAAACAACACGGTCGTGGCTCCGCCGAGAATGCTGATTGCATTTTTGGAGAATAACCTGCAGGCTGATGGTAGTGTGAGGATTCCGGAAGTGCTGAGACCATATATGGGTGGAATGGAAGCGATGGTTCCCAAGGATAAAAAGTAACAGGCAGTCAGTAAAAAAGCAGTAGGTGTATATGGTTCTCAGAACCTGACATCTGCTGCTTTTTTTGGGACAGGCTGAAAATTCTGATATACAAATAAAGTAGGGTCGGTTATAATTTAAAATAATCAGATTTAGGGAGGTGTTAAGATGAAACAGGAAGAAAGAAGACAGAAAATACTGGACATATTAACGATGGTGCCCATCGCAACCGTGTTGGAACTGGCAGAACAGCTTACCGTGACTCCGGAAACAATCCGCAAGGATCTAACAGAACTGGCTGCGGCCGGAGAAATCGTTCGGATACACGGAGGAGCTGCGCTGGCAGGGGATACAGACGGAAGTGTTCCGTATCTAGCCCGGGAAAAAATTAGAAATCAGGAAAAGATCGATATAGGCAGGGCTGCTGTCAATCTGATTGATATGGGAGACTCCCTGATACTTGAGGGAAGTACTACGGTTTCAGCTTTATGCAGTGCTATGGCAGAGGAAAAGAATCTGCTGAAGACACTGACGATTGTGACAAACTCTTTTCACATTGCAAGCATTTTGGAGATGGGGGAACTGTGCTCTAAATTCTTTTTTTTGGGTGGCCGTATGAGCAGTTCTGAACAGCTGGCCAGAGGCCCTTTAACTATAGATTTTATGAAAAAATTTTGTGTCAATAAGGCTGTCTTAAGTGGCGCCGCTCTTGGGGAAAGACTTTTAGTTTCAGCCTATTATGAAAATGACAGGATATTCCAAAAGACGGCGATGGAGTGTGCAGACCAGACAATTCTTCTTTTGGACAGCAGTAAGTATCCGGAAAGTGCAGTGATGGAAGTGGCGCATCTGACCGAATTTGATTATCTGGTTACAGGAATTCGATTTGATTCAGAAAAGAAAAACGTATTAGATGGCAGCAGCCTGACAATAGTCGAGGTCTGACCGAAGGTTAAACCTTGAGAAAAGAGAAAGATTTCATATGGAAGTGTTCGGATCACAGATTTCGCTTTCATATGGGATCTTTATTTGTGTAAAAAGTTTGATTTAGTAAAATATGCCAAAAATAATTTTTGAAAACAAAAAATATTGACAAAATAATCCTATGATGTTACACTAAAAATATAATAATTGGTTATTTAAAAATAAGTGCGCACAAATATTTTTAATAACAAAAATAGGAGAGTTCAGGTATGATACCAAATCCATTTAATTTTGCATTCGGAGATGATATTGATCTTCAAAGTATGGCAGATAGTATTTCGCGTTTAAAGCGGCCAGAAAAACAGGTTGATGTAGTATTAGATACAGATACATATAATGAAGTCGATGATCAGTATGCGCTCGCATACTTAATAGGCTCTGCCGATCAATTAAACTTAAAAGCAATCTATGCGGCGCCATTTGACAATCATCATTCCCAGGGACCTGGCGACGGGATGGAGAGGAGCTATAACGAGATATTTCATGTATTGGAGCTGATGGGAAGAAAGGAAGAGTACGGTTCCTGTGTATACCGGGGAGCAGATCGATTTTTGGAAAATGAAGACATACCGGTACGATCAGAATCTGTGGAACACTTAATAAGACTTTCCCAAGGGTATACAAAGGAGAATCCGTTATATATAGTTGGCATTGCGGCATGCACCAACATCGCATCCGCGCTGCTCCTTGATCCCAGCCTGAAAGATCGTGCGTTTGTGGTCTGGCTGGGAGGTCTGGGATTTGACTGGCACGACAACCATTCCTTTAATGCAAAACAGGACGTGGCGGCTGCCAGAGTATTACTGGGGAGCGGAGTTCCTTTAGTACTGCTGCCGGGACGTGGTGTGGTGGATCATTTTACTACGACTGGTCCGGAGTTGGACCATTGGCTGAAAGGAAAAAATAAGTTCTGTGACTATATTATAGAACGAACCAGGCATGAAGCTGAGATTGTCAGCGGAGAGCGGTGCTGGTCGAGACCAATTTCAGATGTGACGGCGGTAGCCTGGCTTCTAAATTCGGAATTTATGCTGGACCGATTGGAGCCAAGCCCGATTATGGAGTATGATCATTATTATGCGGAGGATAAAAGAAGACATTTTATTCGTTATGTATACAGCATTAACAGAGACAGGCTAATGTACGATTTATTCACGAAACTGGCCAGTTTATAAGGTACAGCTATGGGGGAAGCGCATGATTCATAAAACATTCAAAAAAACAGAGCCATATCTTTATCTGATACCCGCCTTGGTTTTACTCATGATGTTTACGTATTATCCTTTTTTCAAAAATGTCTATCTGAGTTTGTTTGTAGTAGACAAATACAGGGCAATAAAAGAATTTTGCGGTCTGGAAAACTATATCAAGGTTTTCGGTGATGAAAAATTTATCAAGGCGATCCTGAATACACTGATTTATGTTATGGCAACCGTACCTGTTTCTATGGCGATCGGATTCGGGCTGGCGCTTTTGGCGAGAAAAAAGAAACGTTTTTCGATGGTATACGAGGCTCTGTTTGCACTGCCCATGGCAGTATCAGCCTCTGTTGTAGCTATGATTTTCCAACTGGCCTATAATCCATCTCTGGGTATCGTTAATCAGATGACAGGACTTAATGTCAGCTGGCTGACTGATTCGAAGACGGCGTTGCTGAGCCTGATCATTATTCAGATATGGGCTAATATCGGCTATAATTTTATATTTTTCTTATCTGCTCTGCGTGGAATTTCGGAAGAAATTCTGGAAGGGGCTACAATGGATGGCGCGAAAGGCTGGAAATTGTTTTCAAAAATTATTATACCGCTGATTGCACCGACCATTATGTTTCTGCTTGTGTCTGATATCGCCCACGCGATGACAACAGCCAGTTTTACCCTGATCCTGACGGAAGGGGGACCAAATGGGGCCACAGAAACAATAGTCTCTTACATTTATGCCAAAGCAATTCGGGGACGCAATTACAATTCAGCATTTGCGGCTACTACTGTAGGTTTCTTTATGTCTGCGTTTATGCTGGCTTTGAGCCAGATCCTTGAGAGAAAGAAGGTGTCCTACAACTGATGAACAGAACAGTTGCCAACTCCATAAGGAGGAAAAAAGCGGTAAAGGATATTGTGTATCAGTTTGTCTGTCTGCTGCTGGGCATTATGATTGCAGCACCAATCCTATATGCTGTCAGCATCTCTTTTATGAGGCCGTCAGAGGTTATGAACAGAGAACTTCATCTGCTTCCTGAACGATTGTATACCGGCAATTATGTGACAACGGTAAAGCAGACTAATATCTTCCGCTTTATGTTGAATTCCTTTTTAGTTGCATTTGTTTCGAGTGTGGTGCGAATTATCACTTCGAGTCTTGCAGCATTCAGTTTTGCCTTCTTTGATTTCAAAGGTAAAAATGTATTGTTTTTTTTGGTACTGACAGCATTGATTATTCCTACGGATGTACTTCTGATTCAAAACTATTTTACAGTAGCAGGAATGCATCTGCTGAATACATATCTCGGTATGATGGTGGTGTTTTTTGTGCTTCCCATGAATATTTACATCATGCGGCAGAATTTTATGTCTTACTCCAGGGATTTAAAAGAGGCGGCCATGATAGACGGGTGCGGAAATTTTCGATTTTATTCTAATATTCTGCTTCCTTCGTCGAAACCAATTATTACAACGGTTTTTATCTCCAGTTTCGTAGGAACGTGGAATACATATCTATGGCCGCTCATGGTTACCAACGTAGATGAAATGAGGACGGCACAGGTGGCTATTACAATGCTTAATACCGTGGATTCCAGTCCCTATGGAACCGTTATGGCAGCTTCTGTGATCATTCTGATTCCATCCGTCCTTGTGTTTGTATTGTTCCAGCGGCGTGTAGTAGGCGGTATTATGGCAGGGTCGGTGAAAGGTTAAGTGCGCCCAGAAAAGGGCGGATAGTTTAGCGGGTGGAACACCCGCACGGCAAAGCGTAGCGAGCCGCCGTTAGCGAGTCTTGAGTGTTGTCTGGTAACAGGCAGGGCTAAGCGTAGACAGCAAGGAAGCAGGGTTGCAATGCTATTGAGCCCCGAAATTTTACAAAGTCTCAGAGGCCGACGCAGTTTAGCCATGCGGAAGGCAGCATCACGGCACGCGATAGCGCGAGTGTGTCGTGGCTCTGGCGGGGTCCGAGGGCCAATCATGTTTCACTATGACTATCCAGTCAACTGGGGAGAGCCTGTTGTCTCTTGTAGAACTTACAAGTATGATGTACAACGATAAAAAGAAGGAAATCAAATGGACGGCAGGCAGTCGGATACCACGCATAGTACCGAAGAAACCGGGTAATGCCGGCGGAGGGAAGGCGGGTACATAATAACGCTCTTTTTAAGGACACATGTACCGTACTCAGGGACGGAAGGATAAATGGAAACGAAATTAGAAAGAATAGCAGACAAACCTGTAAAAGTTATTATGAAGAGCCGTGTGCGGGAAAGCCGCACGCACGGTTCTGGAAAGGAGTTCACATTGTGAGGTGTGAATTTACTAAACGAGAGAATTAATGACAGGAGGAAAATACGATGAGAAAACAGTTAAGAATGACGGCGGCAGCCGCTATGGCAGCTTTATTGGCAATGAATCTTACAGCTTGTGGCAGTGGGAGAGATAGTGCTCGGAGTTCTGCAAAAACAGAAAAAGACGGTGTCCAGGAGGTTACGTTCTGGCATGTTCTTAGCGGTGCACAGGGAGAGGCATTTCAAAAAGTTATAGATACATATAATGAAACGCGGGGAAAGGAGGTGGGAATCCGTGTTAATCCGGTTTATCAGGGATACGAGATAACGGATAAGCTGGAACTGGCCTATCAAACAAAGGATACTGCTAATGCACCGGATATCACGTGGCCGTTGACTTCTGTCATTCCTACCATGATGGATATGGACTGGACTGTCAGTGTGGAGCGATATCTGGATGATCCAGATTCGGAAATCACGAAGAATACCTTTTATCCGAGTATGCAGCGGGCATGTACTTATAACGGAGAAATGGTTGGAATTCCGGTAGCAAACTCTACTATATTGTTGTATTACAATGAGGACGCCTTAAAAGAAGCCGGATTAAATGGGGCACCGGTTACCTTTGACGATCTGGCTGATTATACGGCGGCGCTGACGAAAAAAGATGAATCCGGCAGTGTGACGGTCTATGGGCTGGAGACACAGGTAAAACGGTATCAGCTGGTGAATTTTTGTGTCAGTCAGAACCCAAACTGTTTCTTTGGTGATCATGAAGGCGGAAGAGCTGGGAATATGACGAAGGTAACGATCAAAGAAGATGGAACTTTAAAAAAGTTTCTGGAGCAGTGGCAGAAAATTAATGAAACAGGTGGACTGAAATATATTCTGGATAAAAATAAGGAGGCGGAGGAATTTGCACAGGGTGTGTGTGCCATGAACTTTATTTCGTCTTCCAAGTTAAGCACCGTAGAATCGCTGGTAGACGGTTCCTTCAATTGGAATGTGGCACCGATTCCGAAGGTATCAGAATCTGACACCAGCGGAGCAAGTATTGGAGGCAGCTGTCTCATGATGATCGATAGAGGGGATCAGGACAGGCTTAAAGCGGCCTGGGATGTGATCGAGTACTTTTCCTCTCCTGAGGCACAGTATATATTCTCTACAGGAACCGGATATATTCCGGTAAATGTAGAGACAGAGAACCTTCCGGAAATGAAAAAATTCTATGAAGAAAATCCTCGTTTTAAGATTGCGCTGGAACAGATGAAGAATTCATCTCCCAATGCACAGGAACCGCTGGATCCTGTAAGAAATGACATGGATACGGCGATTACGGATGCGATGCTGCAGTTTTGCGAGGGAAAACTTGATGTGGAGTCAGCGGTTGACCAGATCGTGAATTCCTGCAATAATCTGCTGGATGAGTATTATGAGGCAAATAACTGACAGGCAGGAGGCTGTGCGGGAGAGCTTTTAGAGGCTGTCCCGCATTTGCTGTAAGGAAAGGGAGACGGGAGAATGATAAAACTGGTGGTCAGTGATATTGACGGAACAATTATTGAAGGAAGGGAACCATTTCCTGAGATACTGACGAAAGCAGTAAAACGGCTTGCTGACTGCGGTATTGACTTTACTTTTGCAAGCGGAAGGCTTCCATGCAGAATAGAACCTTATATGGAAATGCTGGGGGTAAAGGCACCGGTAATTGCCTGCAACGGAACACTTTTGTACGATGGAAAGCGTGTTATTTCAAGCCACAGATTCAGGCTTGGCCTGCTGCACCCGATGATTGACAAGGCGCTTGAACGGGATATGACTGTACTGTATGCAGTGGAAGGAACGGAGTACTGTATACAGGAAACAGAGGTGGTGAAACGAAAGCGAAGAGAACGGGGAGCGTACCACGAGATCAGGAAGATACAGGAAACGGAATGGGAGAGTCTGCTTGTTGATAAGGTGAATATTATGGACGAGAGAGAACGGATTGGAGACCTTGAAGATGAGGTATGCGTTCTGCGGAAAGAGGTATCTGTAACGCATTACGGACAGCAGGGCCTCGAAATCGTGAAAGCAGGTTACAGTAAAGCAACGGGGCTTCGTGAGATTGCGGAATATCTGGGGATTGAACTTAGTGAAATCATGACAGTGGGTGACAATGAAAATGATAATGACTTTCTGCGAATATCCGGAATCGGTGTGGCTGTTGCCAATGCAGAACCGGAGACGAAGAAATGCGCAGACTATGTAACAGCGGCGGCTGGTGCTGCCGGAGTTGTGGAGGCAATTAATCGGTTTTGTCTTTGACGTTAAACAATGTGTTGCGGTAAAGGATCAGTTACAGCGATTGTTGTACAAAAAGACTGGAAAGGACGAGGGATGAAAGTATCAACATCGACTAATATTTTATTTGAACGAATGAGTGACAGCAATATCGATCAGAAAACAGCAATTCGATTGTGTGCAGAAGCCGGTTATCAGATACTGGACTTTTGCTTTCATGATGCGGTAACTTCCGAAACTGACTTTCTTACAGACAGATGGCAGTCCTATATGGAGGAGATTAAGAGAACAGGTAAGGAAAAAGGAGTGAAATTTCCGTTAGGGCATGCAGTTATTTATGATTTTTGTTCTGCAGCGATTGACCGGGATTATTACGACAGACTGATGGAGCGATGTATTATAGGAGCGGAGATTCTTGGGATTGAATGGCTGGTTTTACATCCGTCAACAGTGGATACGGAACGTTTTTCGCCAGATAAACTGGAATCTGAAAAGGCTAATCTTGCTTTTTTTAAGAAATGGGGAAAATTTGCTTTGAAGCATGGAGTGGGTCTGGCTGTTGAAGGAATGTGGGACAGCAGCCTGGACATAGAGGCGAAATACGCAATTTCAGTAGATGAACTGATCCGTCTTATAGATGGAGTTGGGCTTTCGAATGTGGCAGTCTGCTGGGATTTTGAACACGGGAGTATTATGGGGCTGAATCAGAGACAGGTGGTAGAACGCCTCGGAAATCGCTTGAAGGCTGTACATATCTCTGACCAGACGGGTATCAACAACATCCATATTCTGCCTTATCAGGGAGTGACGGACTGGGAGGAAGTCCTGCGGGCTCTGGCGGATTTTGGATATGATGGAGAATTTAATTTTGAAATTCAGTGGTATTTAAGAAGGGTTCCGGAAGAGATGTTTCTTTCTTCCATAAGATACAGTGCAGATTTGGGAGCATGGATGGTAAAACAGATTGAAAGGTTTAGGGAGGAGAGCAGGTTGGATGAAAAAGCCTAATATATTGTGGTTGACGACAGATCACCAGATATTTGCAAACCACTATCGTTTTCAGCCTCAGTTCGAGGGAAAGCTTTCGGCCTATGAACGACTTGTATCAGAAGGAAGAACATATGAGGAAGCCTATTCGGTCTGCCCGCTGTGTACACCGGCCCGTGCTTCCATGGTAAGCGGTGTTTATCCGCATCGGCACGGAATGATTCTTAATCCGCTGGAAAACAGGCATTACCAATATCGGCTGGATTTTGACAGTCCCCTGGAACTGTTTGGCGAAGCGATGAAGCAGTCGGGCTACCGGGTCGCACAGTTTGGGAAGTGGTATGGGGGAGCAAAGACGGCAGAGGAACTGGGATTTGAGGGCTGGTCCCTGCCTTACTATGGAAGGCCTCTGGAGACGGAGGAATATGCGGCATATCTAAATCGTAACGGGCTGCCTAAACCGGAGGTGGAAGTATTATGGCATGCGACAGAACCGGAAACGGTGGGAAAGAGATACGATCTTACCCGGCATTATCAGTATGCCTTTGGTCCATTCAGTGCGGCAAGAAGAATGATAACTCCAATTGAGGGGCATGAAGCCTACTTTGTTGCAGATATGGCCTGCCAATGGCTGGAGGATTACGAAAAAAGCGGCAACAGTCAGCCTTTTGTTCTGAAGGTAGATGTATGGGGGCCGCATCATCCCTATGACACTGCGGATCCATTTGCTGGGAAAATCGATTCTGCTGCCCTGCGAAAACTGCCCAGTTTTTCTGACACATATAAAAACAAGCCGGAAAACTATCGCTCTACGAAGGAACACTGGAAATGTCTGGAGGGCATGAGCTGGGAAGAGATGAGCCGTGTGCTTGCAGTCTGCTACGAGCATGCCATGGTGGTGGACAGTGGTCTTGAACGGATTCTGGATCGACTGGAAGCAGCAGGACTTCGGGATAACACCGTAGTGATTCTGACTGCTGACCACGGAGACCAGTTGGCGTCTCATGGAGGATTGTTTAATAAAGATACGCTGATGGTTGAGGAAGTAATGAAGGTTCCACTGGTTATCCGATGGCCGGAAAGAGTGGATGCAGGGGAAAAAGATTACGGTCCTGTGACCAATATGGATCTTGTGGAAACTGTGCTGGAGCTGGGAGGTGCAGAAGAGTTACTTGCGACTGATGGAGTAAGTATTCTTGGGGAAAAGCGTAGAGAACATTTGATGTGCGAGACCTTTGGATGCTATAAATATGAGTTTGTTCAAAGAATGCTTCGCTGGAAACAGTATAAATATATTGCACATTGTGGGGATATGGATGAACTGTACGACCTCGAAAAGGATCCTTTTGAGATGGAAAATAGGGTTGATGATGGAGAATACCATGCAGTTCTTAATGAAATGAGACTGAGACTGAAAAATGAGATGTTTCAGTATGATGATACGTCAGGAGATGCTAAGAAAATACTTGATAAATTGTAAGTTAAAAAGGGGAATGGCGTTTGATATGCTCCCTTCCAGGTAGGCAGTTGAAATCATAATGCTGTTTACCTGAAAGGGAGTGTTTTTTATTTTATACAGAAATATATCAGAAATGTTTGGATGAAATGAGAGACTTGGAATTCCCCTTAAGTGATAATGTCAAAAAAGTATGAAAAAAAATCATACTGTGAGAAAGAACAGGCAGGTGGTATGCTAAAGACAAGAAAAGAGAGGGGGAAAGCTTATGAAGCAATGGGAGGAATATCGTATTCCGGCAGCAGAAGTGAGAAGGATTTCCAGGATACCAATCACATGTCTGGAGGACCAGACTTCCGTATTCAGCCGTATGGCACTGGAGATGACGGATAAGATTGAGGAAAATAACCGGCAGGGGAAGCGGACAGTGTTTATTATTCCATTCGGACCGACCGGACAGTATCCCGTTTTCGTGGATCTGGTCAATACCAGAAGAATCAGTTTAACACAGGTATGGTTAATTACTATGGATGACTGGCTGGACAGCGATGGTGATCTGGTGGGACTGGATAATATTCATTCACTGAGGCGGAAGATGAATCAGGTTCTCTATTCCAAAATCGATAAGAGTCTGCTGATGCCGGAGGAACAGCGTATCTATCCCGATCCCAAATGGCTGGTCCGGATTCCAGATTTAATTGAAGCTTTGGGAGGTGTGGATATCTGCTTTGCGGGATTTGGCATCAACGGTCATCTGGGGTTTAATGAGCCTTCTGATTTAAGCATAGAGGAGTTTGCAAAGCTCCCTACCAGAGTCGTGAAAATATCCGAGACCACCAGGACGATTAAGGCTTCCACAGGAGTGAATGGAGCAATGGAAGATATTCCGCTTTATGGAGTCACGGTCGGTATGAAAGAAATGCTGTGTGCGGAAAAAGTCAGTGTTTACTGCTTCAGAGACTGGCATTCCGGGGCAATCAGACGAGCCTGCTGCGGAACTGTCTCGGCCAGTTTTCCAGCCTCACTGCTGCAAAATCATCCAAATGCTTCCATCGTCTGTTCACCGAATGCAATAGCTCCGTGCTATTAAAGGAGGAGTGGCTATGAAGTGGATCAAAATAAAGAACAAGAGAGTCTGGTCCTGGATTTCTCTGGTTTTATGCCTGGCGGTATGGCAGATGATCTCAGTATCGGAGGCAGGTGCCGTGTTTGCGTCTCCGAAAAAAACACTGATGGCGTTTATCACTATGGCGCAGAGCGGAGCTATCTGGGTTCATATCGGCTACAGTTTATTCCGGGTTATCACCGGCTTTTTGCTGGGACTGGCTGCTGCCATTCCCATAGCCTTTCTGATGGGCTGGTATAAGACTGTGCAGTATTTGCTGGAACCGGTGGTACAGTTTATCAGAACGATTCCGCCTATTGCTTATATACCGCTTGTAATCGTAGCACTCGGCGTAGATGAATCGTCCAAAATTATGGTAATATTCATTGCTACATTTCTTGTCATGGTAATTACGATTTATCAGGGAGTCAAAAATGTGGATTCCACACTGGTGAAAGCTGCCAGAGTTCTGGGGGCAAACGACAGGGATATCTTCTTCCACGTCGTGGTTCCGGCATCGTTTCCATTTGTGCTGACTGCCATACGTCTTGGACTGTCCGCCGGGCTTACCACACTGATCGCATCAGAATTGACGGGGGCGAGTAAGGGGCTGGGAACAATGATACAGGAGGCCAGCATGTATTTCCGGATGGATGTTGTTATCATGGGGATTATGGTGATCGGAATCATCGGTCTGGCGCTCAATAAGATCGTTCATATACTGGAAAGGTGGCTGACAGGATGGCAGGAAACGCATCAGGCAACGTGATTGTAACGATTGATCATGTGGAGAAGATCTATCAGGGCAGGAGCGGCGAAGTGGTGGCCTTAAATGGTGTGGACATGGAGATTGGAGAAAATGAATTTGTCTGTGTCGTAGGCCCCTCCGGCTGCGGAAAATCAACGCTTCTAAATATTATCGCAGGTCTGGAAAAACCTACATCTGGCCGGGTCTGTGTAAAAGGAAAAGAGGTGGTAAATCCGGGAAGTGAGCGAGGCGTTATCTTTCAGCAGTATGCGTTGTTTCCATGGCTGACTGTAAAAAAGAATGTGAAATTCGGATTGAAGTTAAGAGGGGTGAAGGAGCCGGAACTGTCTGCAATTGCAGATAAATATATCCGGCTGGTAGGTCTGGAGGAATTTGGCGACAGCTATCCCAAGGAACTGTCAGGGGGGATGAAACAGCGGGTGGCGATTGCCAGAGCCTACGCGGTGAATCCGGAAATTCTTTTGATGGACGAACCTTTTGGCGCGCTGGATGCCCAGACGAGAACACAGCTTCAGACGGAGTTATTAGAGACGTGGGAGAAGGAAAAAAAGACTTGTTTTTTCATCACCCATGACGTGGAGGAAGCGATTATACTTGCCCAGAGGGTGGTGATCATGAGCGCCCGGCCCGGAAGGGTAAAAGAGATTGTTCCAGTAAACATTCCTTATCCAAGAACGCAGGAAACGAAGATGACGAAGGAATTTTTGGACTTGAAAGTTCATGTATGGGGACAGGTGTACAGGGAATTTCTGGAAGTACGGAAATAAGGGTTTACAACTATTCTGGAGAAAGATAAGATGGAGAAGGAGGAAAGAATATGAAAAAATTACCAGTTGGCTTACTGACAGTGATGCTGTGCGGAATATTGGCCGGATGTTCAGGAGAGGGAGTACCGAAGCAGAACACAGACACGAAGGCACCGGAGATAACGACAGAGGCCAGGCAGCAGACAGAAGCTGCGGCGGCAGAAATGACGGATGGGGCAGAAACGACAGAGTCCTCGAAACCGGAGACGGTAAAGCTCAGAGTTGCATATCATCCGAATTTCGGAGGAAATAATCTTTATATTACTGCGGAAAAAAACGGCTTTTTTGAAGAAGAAGGACTCGTAGTGGAACCGGTTAAGTTTACTGCCGGCCCTCAGGAAATCGCAGCGATGGTGGCCGGAGATGTGGACATTGGGTATATTGGCCACGGTGCTACATTTTTGGCCGTACAGAGGCAGGTGAACGTGTTTCTGACAGAATTTCTGGGGAATGGGGATGAGCTTTTAACGTATAAGGAGTCTGGAATTACATCTCTGGAAGATTTGAAGGGAAAAACCATTGCTACAGCGCCGGGAACTTCGGGAGAAACCGTCTTAAAGCTGGCATTGGAAAAAGCGGGACTCAGCCGTGATGATGTGAAAATCGTCAATATGGATGCGGCAGGGATGGTGGCGGCGATTGTGGCAAAAAAGGTGGACGCCTGTACGCTCTGGCCGCCGCAGACCAGTGAGGTTCGAAAAACCATGGGAGAAGAAAATGTTGTGAAGCTGGCCTCAATTGGTGATTTCAGAGATCAGTTTGCGTTTCCGGGCCATTGGGTGGTGACTCCTAAATTTATGGATGCCCATCCGGATGTCATGGTGCGCTTTTCAAGGGCCATGCTGAAGGCAATGGATTATCGAAAAGAACATCCGGAAGAGACAGCAGAAAATGTAGCTGAATTTATTGATGCGCCTCTCGACGGTGTTGCAGCGGAGATGAACAACATTGATTTGTTTGACGCGGATTACTGCTACCAGGTGATGACTGACGGTACTGCGGCGAAATGGTATGATGCGCTTCAGAATTTATATGTACAGGATGGCAAGGTGGAGAAAACTGTGCCGGTGGATGAATGGTTTTGTCCTCAGTTTGCCAAAGAGGCATATGAATCTTACCATAAATAGATGGAGAAAGAACAATGTTAATCATTATGATGGCGTTGATCGGCGTGGTGGCGCTGATTGTTGTGGGGCTGCGCCGGGATAAGATATCTCTTCTTATTCTGGCGCTGTGCGGAAGCTTTATCGCCATGCTCGCAGGAATTGTGATTTATACAGCTAAAATCGGAGGCTTTTCGAGGAATCAGCAGATTCTGCTGTTCCTGCTGCCGAATATTCAACAGTATTTGCAGTACCTTCCCATTACCCTTGATGTTCAGGGATACGCAGCGGCGGTGGGAAGGTGCTGCTTTCCCTGCATTCTGCTTCTGATTTCCCTCAATTATTCCATGAGCACTCTGGTGCGCAGACATATGAGAAAATTAAAAATTCTGGTGTATACTGTCGTGATATGGCTGGTCTATTACTATCCGGCAGTCTTTCGGCTGTGGGTGAGAGGAAGAGGAAAACTGCAGAACTTTATGGGGTTCATGGCGATGGCATGGATTATGGTCTGCCTGCTGCTGGCTTTGTTCCTGTTGATTCATGAATACCAGAGTATATCAATCCCGTATTTTAAGAAGAATTTCAGATATATTCTGCTCTCTTATATCAGTATGGCATTTTTGTACCTTATCTATGGCTTACAGGATCCGGCGCAGATTTACCAGTACTACGGTCTGGAATTTCTATGGATATGGCGGGGGAGCTATACGGCGGGAATCATGTACTCTTTTTCCTGGGCTGCTCTGGTTCTCTGTTCGATATTTTTTGTCATATTAGGTTCCGTGAATCTGCTGCGTTATACTCAGATCACGTATAATCAGGATATGGAAACGGTGTATTTACAGAGCAAATTTGATCAGACGAGTCTGGGGGCCTCGGTGTTTGTTCACAGTATGAAGAATCAGCTTCTGGCTAACCGGATTCTGAATAAGAAGCTGGGACGGGCACTGAATGAGGATTCTCCGGATCTGGAAAAAATACGGGGAGTGGCCGCTCAGCTGAATCAGCTTAATGAGTCAATGGTAACACGGATGGAAGACTTATACCGCGCGATCCACTCCAATTCCATACTGCTGACGCCTGTCTCTGTACGCGAGATTGCCGAGGCAGCCGAGGGCCGTTTTTATCAAAAATATCCGGACAGGAAGGTTACGGCAGAAATCTGTGATGATGGGATGATTCTGGCAGACAGGGAGCATCTTGCTGAGGCGGTTTATAATTTACTCTGCAACGGGCAGGAGGCGATTGCTGAAGCCGGGCGTGAAGCAGGAGCGGAGTTACGTCTGACTATTAAAAGGCAGCGCCTTTATATGGTACTGGAGGTTCATGATAATGGTAAGGGGATTTCCAGAACAGAGCGTCTGAAGATCTGTGAGCCGTTTTATACGAGCAAGAATACGAGTTATAACTGGGGAATGGGTCTCTTCTATGTTCGGAATATTGTTAAGAGCCATTACGGCACGTTAAGGATTGAAAGCCATCCGGAGACGGGAACCAGTTTCTTTATTATGCTGCCAGGATATGGCACAGAAGATATGGAGAAGAGGGGGTGAAATCATGGAAAGAAAAATAAGAATTCTGGTTGCAGAAGATTTTGATCTGCTGCGTGAAGATCTCTGCGAGTTGCTCAACTCCCAGAAAGATATGGAAGCTGCGGGAAGTGCCGATGGAAAAGAAGAGATTGTGAAGCTGGCACAGATGATGGAATTTGATCTGATACTGATGGATATAGAGATGGAGTATTTGACTTCAGGGATTGAAGCAGCGGAAGAGATACGGAAGGATAAGCCGGAGGCACAGATTATATTTTTGACGGCACACGACACGAACCAGATGATCTATACGGCGATGGGAGCAGGCGCTGTGGATTATATCGTTAAAGGCTGCCCCGATGAGGAACTGCTTTTCCACATACGCAGCGCTGTTTCTGGAAAACCGGTGATGGAAGCCAGAATTCAGAAGATGCTGATGAGTGAGTATTCCAGATTAAGGCGCAGTGAGCAGAGTCTGCTGTTTTTTATTACTAATGTGGGGCAGCTGACTCCCGTGGAACGGGAACTGGTGCGCCTGCTGCTGCAGAATTACAAGGTAGGGCAGATCGCCGAACTTCGCGTTGTGGAACTGGTCACGGTAAAGACTCAGATTAAGAGCCTTCTAAAAAAGTTTAACTGTACGCGCACAAAGGAAATCGTAAATTTGATTCATGAATTGAAATTAGAGCATTTGTTTCTTTAGCCGTCGCCAGGCTGCGATGAACGCCCTCTGGCAGCGGCTTTTGTTTTGCCTGTATGATATGAATTATGAAATAATAGACTCAAATATATAGAGAATAACAGCTTCATGTGATATACTGATTTTATCCCGCAGTGGCTTTTTTTGCCGTTCAAGCTGCCGGATTTGAAGCAAAACATTCAGAGAAGACAGAATCAACAGGATAAGGAGAAAAGAATATGATATCATTCAACCATTTTAACTTTAACATTCTCAATCTGGAAAAGAGTCTGGCATTTTATAAAGAGGCGCTGGGACTCACACCGGTCCGTGAGAAGGAGGCTTCCGACGGTTCCTTTAAACTGGTCTATTTAGGGGACGGTAAAAGTGATTTTACACTGGAACTGACGTACCTGACAGACAGGAAAGAGCCATACGATCTGGGGGAATGTGAATTCCACCTGGCATTTACCACGGATGAGTTTGACGCGCTTTATGAGAAACACAAAGAAATGGGCGTTGTCTGCTTTGAAAATCCGGGAATGGGGATCTATTTTATCAGTGATCCGGATGGATACTGGATTGAGATTGTCCCGGAAAGGGGATAAACGGAGCGCTTTTTCAGACGTGCTGCCAAATAGTAAGAGGAGGGGAACAGATGGAACTACATGTCAATGGAGTCAAATTATATTACCGCGTTTCGGGCCATGGTCCGGCCGTAATCCTCGTTCATGGGAATGGGGAAGACCATTCTGTTTTTGATGAGACAGCCGCGCTGCTGAGCTGTGATTACACCGTTTACGCCCTGGATTCCAGAGGACATGGAAAGAGCACAGCCGTGGAGACCCTTGGGTATCAGAACATGGCGGATGACGTGGCTTCCTTTATCAAAAAACTGGATATCAGAAAACCGGCGTTCTGCGGCTTCAGCGATGGTGCAATCATCGGTATGCTGGTGGCGGAGCAGAATCCCGGCCTGCTGTCAAAGCTGATTCTCTGCGGAGGGAATGCCTATCCCCAGGGGATAAAGGAGAAATGGTTCCAGCTGTTCCGCCTGATCAGCCATTTCGACAGGGATCCGAAGATCCGGCTGATGCTGGTGGAGCCGCAGATTACAGAGGAGGAACTGAAACGGATTGGAGAGCCGGTGCTGATTCTGGCGGGAGAGAATGATATGATCAAGGAAGAGCATACCCGATATCTGGCATCGAAGATTCCGAACAGCCGCCTTGTGATTGTCCCCGGAGAAAATCACGGCAGCTATGTGGTACACAGCAGAAAGCTGTACCATCTTATTAAGAAATTTCTTGCCGAACCGGTGAAACGGCAGGAACAGGGAGGGAACGCGTATGATGATTGATTTGACGGTTGAAGTCACGCCGAAGGCGGCGGCTGATGCCCAGGGAAATGAGAAAAAAGCGCTGACCGGCCATCTGGGTACTCATTTTGACGTGATGGACCGGGAATTTCCGCTGGAGTATGTGATAAGAAAAGGTCTGGTATTTGATGTCAGCCAGGTCTCCGGCCGTGATATCGAGTTCGGGGATATTGAACTGGACCGCGTGGAGCCGGGCATGTTTGTGGCGTTTTCCACAGGATTTCTGGAGCAAACCGGGTACGGTACTCCGGTTTATTTTAAAGAGCATCCGCAGCTTTCGGATGAGCTGATCGACCGGCTGCTGGACAGAGGCGTTTCCATCATCGGAATCGACTGTGCGGGGATCCGCCGCGGAGCAGAACATACGCCGAAGGACCAGTACTGCGCGGACCGAAATACCTTTGTAGTGGAAAATTTATGCGGTTTATCCGGGATACTGGAGGGAGAAATGGCCGCGGAGGCCACCATTTATACGTTCCCTGTGCGTTTTAAGGGCATGACAGGGCTTCCGTGCCGCGTAGTTGGAGAGCGGTCAGCCGGCTGTCATCGCCAATAAGCCATTGGACAGTAAGCCATAATTGATGACAGATAAAAATAAATAAGGGTGTAAAGAAAAAACACTTGACACCCATGGTAAAGTAGTGTATGATAGCACAGGTGATGATATGGAAAAGATTGCAAGACAGGGCCTGCTGTATGATTTTTACGGCGCGCTTCTGACAGAACACCAGAGGCAGGTTTACGAGGACGTGGTGCTGTATGACTTATCCTTAAGCGAGATCGCGGAGGAACAGGGAATCAGCCGTCAGGGCGTTCATGACCTGGTGAAGCGGTGTGACAGAATTCTGGAAGATTATGAAGAAAAGCTTCATTTGATGGAAAAATTCGGGAATACGAAACGGCTTGCCAGAGAGATTCAGAGTCTGGCGGGAGAATTTTCCAGAACGGGCGACAGGAATCTGCTCCGGCGCATCGAGGAGATATCGGGCGAAATCATCGACCTGGAGGCTCATTAGAAAGGGTAGATCAGGAGGACATTAGATGGCTTTTGAGAGCTTATCCGATAAATTACAGAATGTATTTAAAAATTTAAGGGGCAAGGGACGCTTGACAGAAGCGGACGTAAAGGCTGCCTTAAAGGAAGTTAAGATGGCTCTGTTAGAGGCCGACGTAAGCTTCCGGGTAGTAAAACAGTTTATCAGCGCTGTACAGGAGCGGGCGGTTGGACAGGATGTCATGAACAGCTTAACTCCCGGGCAGATGGTAATAAAGATAGTGAACGAGGAGCTTGTCAACCTGATGGGTTCCGAGACCACTGAGATTCACTTAAAACCGGCAAATGAGATCACGATCATCATGATGGCAGGTCTCCAGGGCGCGGGTAAAACCACGACCACGGCCAAGATTGCCGGCAAATTAAAGGCCAAGGGAAGAAAACCTCTTCTGGCGGCGTGTGACGTCTACCGGCCGGCTGCCATCAAGCAGCTGCAGATCAATGGCGAGAAGCAGGGAGTTCCGGTGTTCTCCATGGGAGAAAACCACAAGCCTGCGGACATTGCGAAGGCGGCGGTGGAACACGCGTCAAAGAACGACCAGAATGTGGTAATCCTGGATACGGCCGGACGTCTTCATATTGATGAAGACATGATGAACGAACTGGTGGAGATCAAAGAAGCCGTGGAGGTTCATCAGACGATCCTCGTAGTCGATGCCATGACGGGTCAGGATGCGGTCAATGTGGCCGGCATGTTCAATGATAAGATTGGTATAGACGGAGTCATTTTAACAAAGCTGGATGGCGATACGAGAGGCGGTGCGGCACTTTCTATCCGTTCGGTAACCGGAAAGCCGATTCTGTACATTGGTATGGGAGAAAAGCTGTCCGATTTAGAACAGTTTTATCCGGACCGTATGGCTTCCAGAATCCTCGGAATGGGCGATATCCTTTCACTGATTGAGAAGGCGGAGACCCAGGTGGATGAGGAGAAGGCGAAGGAACTGTCCCAGAAGCTCCGGAAGGCCGAATTCGATTATAACGATTTCCTGGATCAGATGAACCAGATCAAAAAGATGGGCGGTATGTCCAGTATTATGGGCATGATGCCGGGTATGGGGCAGATGAAGGACGTGGAAGTGGACGAGAAGGCCATGGACCGGGTGGAAGCCATCATCCTGTCTATGACGAATAAGGAACGGACGAATCCGGATCTTATGAAAAACGCTTCCAGGAAGCAGAGAGTCGCAAAGGGCGCCGGTGTAGATATCAGTGAGGTCAACCGGATTGTCAAGCAGTTCGATCAGATGAAGAAGATGATGAAGCAGCTTCCCGGCATGATGGGCGGCGGCAGGAAAAAAGGCGGATTATTCGGAAAGCTTAAGATGCCGTTTTAAAAAGTCAGGTTAGCAAGGCAGTTTGACTGCGTTGACTATAGATTCGCAGTATGCGAAAACATAAATATTCAAGGAGGTGAATCACATGGCAGTAAAGATGAGATTAAAAAGAATGGGACAGAAGAAGGCTCCTTTCTATAGAATTGTAGTTGCAGATTCCAGATCCCCAAGAGATGGCAAATTCATTGAAGAGGTTGGTTATTACGATCCGAACACAGATCCGAGCGTAATCAAGTTCAACGAAGAGTCCGCTAAGAAGTGGTTAGCAACAGGTGCTCAGCCAACTGAGAAGGTAAGCAAGCTTTTGAAAATCGCCGGCATCCAGTAGTTTAATAGGAAAGTCCCCCTTACATCCGTTTGGGGGAAAGTGGTGAAGCATATGAAAGAATTAGTAGAAGTAATTGCGAAAGCACTGGTTGATAATCCAGACGAGGTTGCTGTTACCGAGTCTGTGAAAGACGACGAAATCGTCCTTGAACTTACGGTAGCGCCTTCCGATATGGGTAAAGTCATCGGCAAGCAGGGCAGGATCGCTAAGGCTATCCGTTCTGTAGTAAAAGCAGCAGCTTCCAAAGAAGACAAGAAGGTTATTGTGGAAATTCAGTAGCCAATACGTAAACGAAGACCGCCGGCCTGTCAGGAAGACGGTCTTTTCTATTTCTGTTTTGCAAGGGAGATAAAAGATGGAACAGTTACTGAGAGTCGGAGTTATTTCCTCCACACACGGTGTGAAAGGGGAGGTCAAGGTTTTCCCGACGACAGATGACGCCGCGCGCTTTAAAAAGCTGAGGCAGGTGATTCTGGACACGGGAAAAGAACAGCTGAAACTGGAAATTGAGGGTGTTAAATTCTTTAAAAATATGGTTATACTGAAATTTAAGGGATATGACACAATTGAAGATATAGAAAAGTACAAGGGAAAAGACATTCTTGTCACGAGAGACCAGGCGGTGAAGCTGGGCCCCGATGAGAATTTTATTGTCGACCTGATCGGTTTAAAGGTGGTAACCGAGGACGGGGAACCATTCGGAACTTTGACAGATGTCATCAAGACCGGCGCCAATGATGTGTATGAGGTGAAGACGGCGGAGGGGAAGGAAGTCCTTTTTCCTGCGATCAGAGAATGCATCCGGAATGTGGATTTAGAGGCGGGAGTCGTCACGGTCCATATTATGGACGGTCTTCTCGACTTATAAGGAGGAAAATATGAACTTCCATATACTGACGTTATTTCCCGATATGGTGTTAAACGGGCTTCACACCAGCATCATCGGCAGAGCTGTGGAACATGGCCTGATTTCGATTGAAGCCATTGACATCCGGGAATATTCGACGGACAGGCACCGCCACGTGGACGATTACCCCTATGGCGGCGGTGCGGGCATGGTGATGCAGCCCATGCCGATCTGTGACGCCTACGACGATTTGTGCGCGAGAATCGGAAAGAAACCGAGAGTGATCTATCTGACTCCCCAGGGGACGGTTTTCAATCAGAAGATTGCAGAGGAACTGGCGGAAGAAGAGGAACTGGTATTTCTGTGCGGCCATTATGAGGGCGTGGATGAGCGTGCGCTGGAGCTGGTGGCCACGGATTACTTATCCATCGGGGACTACGTCTTAACCGGCGGAGAACTGCCGGCTATGGTTATGATTGACTGCATCTCCCGTCTCGTTCCCGGGGTGTTAAATAACGATGTTTCGGCGGAGTTTGAATCCTTTCACGATAACCTTCTGGAATATCCGCAGTATACCAGGCCTGAGGAGTATAAAGGCCTGCGGGTCCCTGAGGTTCTGCTCTCCGGTCATCATAAGAATATTGAAACGTGGCGGAGAGAACAGTCCATCAAACGGACGTATGAGAGACGGCCCGATCTGTTAAAGGATGCGGTGTTGTCGAAAAAGGAACAGGAATATCTGGAGAGACTGGCGAAGAAGCCGGAAAATCAGGATATACAGGAAGAAAATTGCAAAAAGGGACTTGCAATCGACAATCCTTTATGATAAAATATTAGACGTTGTGACGCAAGGAGATGGTCCTCTGTTACGGATTACGTCAGTATGAAGTATTAAGAACATCAAATATAATCAAGGAGGTTCACACGATGAACGACATTATTAAGAATATTGAAGCAGCACAGTTAAAGGAAACAGTACCGGAGTTCCACGTTGGCGATACCGTTAAGGTATACAACAAGATCAAAGAGGGAACCCGTGAAAGAATCCAGGTTTTCGAGGGCACAGTCATTAAGAGACAGAACGGCGGCGCAAGAGAGACTTTCACAGTAAGAAAGAACTCCAACGGCATCGGCGTTGAGAAGACATGGCCATTACATTCCCCTTCTGTAGACAACATCGAAGTGGTCAGAAGAGGTAAAGTAAGAAGAGCAAAACTGAATTACTTAAGAGATAGAGTAGGTAAAGCTGCCAAGGTTAAAGAATTAGTTAAATAATGGACGAATCAGGATTCTGGAAGTTGTGAGGGGGACAATGAAAATTGTCCCTTTCTTAGTAGATGGGGTGCATAGAGAGTGGAATTTTATAACAGCGAAGAGAACAACCGGATTCGCCATGTGGTTAACTGGATTGTAGACATTACCGTTGTGATCGCCTTTGCATGGTTTATTGTCTATGCCTATGGAACCCAGATTCCGATTGCAGGGCATTCCATGACGCCGCTTCTGCAGTCAGAGGATATTGTGTTAATGGACCGTCTGTCTTACGATTTCGGGAAGCCGGACCGGTTTGATGTGGTGGTGTTTGAACGGGAAGACCGGAAAATGAATGTAAAACGCGTGATTGGACTGCCGGGTGAGACCGTACAGATTAAAGGCGGACAGATTTATATAAATGATGAATGGATTGAACAGCCGGAAGGGGCCACCAGCATTTCGCTGGCGGGAATCGCGGAGAACCCTGTAAAACTGGGGGAAGACGAGTATTTTCTTTTGGGCGATAACAGAGACAGCAGTGAAGACAGCCGTTTTTCCAACGTGGGGAATGTGAGCGGAAAGCAGATTCAGGGAAAAGTATGGATCCGAATCGCCCCGTTGGCAAATCTGGAACTGATTCGTTGAGATAGAGGTACGTGATATGAATATACAGTGGTATCCGGGTCATATGACCAAGGCCAAAAGGGCCATGAAGGAAGATATCAAATTAATTGACTTAATTATAGAACTGGTAGACGCCAGGGTTCCGCTCTCCAGCAGGAATCCGGATATCGATGATATCGGAGCGGGAAAAGCCAGGCTGATTCTGCTGAACAAGTCCGATCTTGCCGATGAGCGCTGCAACTTAAAGTGGGCCGCCTACTTCCAGGAGAAGGGGTACTTCGTGGTAAAGGTAAATTCCAGGAGCGGAGCGGGCTTAAAGGCGATAAACGGCGTCGTACAGGAAGCGTGTAAGGAGAAGATTGAGCGCGACCGGAGACGTGGAATCTTAAACCGTCCGGTCCGTGCCATGGTAGTGGGTATCCCCAACGTGGGCAAGTCCACGTTTATCAATTCCTTTGCCGGTAAGGCATGCGCTAAGACCGGAAACAAGCCCGGGGTTACGAAGGGCAATCAGTGGATCCGGCTTAACAAAAGCCTGGAGCTTCTCGACACACCGGGTATCCTGTGGCCTAAATTTGAGGATCAGACGGTGGGAATCCGCCTTGCGCTGATCGGTTCGATCAACGACGAGATTTTAAATAAAGACGAACTGGCACTGGAACTGATCCGCTTTTTGCAGAAACAGTATCCGAATGTGCTGGAGGATAAATATCAGGCAGACGCTTCCGACGCAGTAGAACTCTTAAACCAGATTGCAAAGGCCAGGGCGTGCCTCTCAAAAGGGGGAGAACTGGATCTTGCAAAAGCCTCCCGGCTTCTGATTGATGATTTCCGAAACGGGAAGCTGGGGAAAATCACCCTGGAACTGCCGCCGGAATGCCCTTCCGGGAATACGAACGTGGAGTAGACTTGCGATGAGAAAGTTAAGTGAGGAGAAACTGGCTGCCGAGCGGGAGCGCTTAGAGCAGATGAAAAGCTACGAAAGGCAGTACGGGGATCATATCCTTGTCTGCGGGATTGATGAGGCGGGCAGAGGCCCTCTTGCCGGCCCGGTGGTGGCCGGTGCGGTGATTCTTCCAGGAGACTGCGAGATCCTGTTTTTAAACGATTCGAAGAAGCTGTCAGAGAAGAGGCGCGAGGAACTGTTTCTGGAGATCCAGGAGAAAGCGGTGAGCTTTGCGGTAGGAGTGGTGGGCCCGGAACGGATTGATGAGATCAATATTCTTCAGGCCACCTATGAGGCCATGCGACTGGCAGTCAGTCAGCTGACGAATTCGCCGCAGGTGCTTTTAAACGATGCAGTGACCATTCCGGGACTGGATATTTTGCAGGTTCCGATTATCAAGGGAGATGCGAAGAGCGTTTCCATAGCGGCGGGCAGCATTATGGCGAAGGTTACGAGGGATCATATGATGGTGGAGTACGACAAGCTGTTCCCTGAGTACGGCTTTGCGAAGCATAAAGGCTACGGGACGGCGGCGCACATCGCGGCGCTTAAGGAGTTTGGCCCCTGCGCCATTCACCGGAGGAGTTTTATCAGGAATTTTGTGGATTGACGGGGAAGTGAATGAATAAGCATGAGATCGGCAGCGGCTATGAAGAGATGGCGGCTGCCTATTTGATAGAACAGGGTTATAAAATAATTGCCAGAAATTTTTCGGACCGGCGCGGAGAGATCGATATCATTGCGAGAGACGGGGAGTATTTGGTCTTCGTCGAGGTGAAGTACCGGAGAGATGAAAAGCAGGGCAATCCGGCAGAAGCGGTGGACTTAAGAAAACAACAGCACATCCGTCATGCCGCAGAATACTATTTATACAAAAACAGAGTCAGCGACACCATGCCGTGCCGGTTTGATGTTGTCGCCATACTCGGAGACCGGATCACGCTGATCCGTGACGCTTTTTGACGCTTCGCTGTCAGTGGAGGGGCGTCTTACCGGCGCTGTGATTCATGCGCGGACTGTGCAGGTGATTGTTTCAAAGGAGGTTTGACGATGAGAGATATATGGAAGCGAAAACAGGAGATGGCGGTGCTCGATTACCGGACAGCCAACGGTGTTCCGTATCTGTCCTTTCCGGCTCTGGAGAGGACCGGAATCGTGTGCCACGGGTTTTCCACTCGCATGGGAGGCGTGAGCACCGGCGTGTATTCTACCATGAATTTCGCGTTTTTAAAGGGGGATGATCCGGACCATGTACGGGAGAATTACCGCAGGATGGCGAAGGCGATCGGAGTGGATGAAGAGAAAATGGTGCTGTCCTGGCAGACTCACACGACCAATATCCGCAAGGTGACGGAAGATGACGCAGGAAAAGGGATTACCAGAGAACGGGATTATCAGGATATTGACGGCCTGATCACGGATGTGCCCGGCCTGACGCTTGTGACGTTTTATGCAGACTGCGTGCCGCTGTACTTTCTCGATCCGGTTCGGCGCGCCGTGGGCTTAAGCCACTCCGGCTGGAGAGGTACCGTGGGCCGTATGGGGCAGGCAACGGTAGAGGCCATGGGCCGGGAGTACGGTTCGAACCCGGGGGATATCATCGCCTGCATCGGTCCCAGTATCTGTCAGGACTGCTACGAGGTGGGAGAGGAAGTGGCTGCGGAATTTCGCCGGGCATTTTCGGAAAAATACTGGCCGGAACTGCTGTGTGCGAAGCCAGAGGGAAAGTACCTGCTGAACCTGTGGCGTGCAAATGAGATTGTTCTCCTGGAGGCGGGAGTAAAAGCAGAAAATATCCAGGTCACCGATATCTGTACGCACTGTAATCCGGACTATTTATTTTCCCACAGGACGATGGGGAGCGAGAGAGGAAACTTAGCGGCATTTCTTTCGATAAAAGAATTGTAAGAATAAGAGTCCGGCTCGCCGGATTCCCGCGCCGGAGCGCGGCTGCTTCAGCAACCATACTTTCTCAGCGCGGAGTGCACCTCCTGCCCGGGGGATTTTTATGCAAAAGGAGTACTTTCCTATTACATAAAAAACTCCCTCCTTACCGGCTGCGGACTGGTGGAGGGAGTTTTGTTATGGCTTTTTCTCTCTGCAGGCTGTTTCCCAAACAGTGCCTACAGGATCGTCTGATAGTAATCGTATCCGTCGCTGTGGCGTTTCTTGAGAAGATTCTGTATCTTCTCGGTGGGTGAAAGCGCGGTGCTGATCGAGACATCGTGGTTTAAGGAGTTGATAATGGCGGCGATATATTTACTGATATCGGCTTCCACATACCATTCGCGGCTCAGAAGCTCCTTTGGACGGTAGTTTAAGTTGGTCGTCACCACCAGGTCGATGTATTCCTTTGCGTAGTATTCGTCAAACTTGTCCAGACCGTTCGTAAAGAGTCCGAAGGTACAGCAGACGATGACTTTTTCCACTCCCCGCTCCTTTAACTCTTTGGCTGTGTCCAGCATGCTCTCGCCGGAGGATATCATGTCATCCACGATCAGTACGGTCTTGCCTTCCACGGAGGATCCCAGGAATTCATGAGCCACGATGGGATTGCGTCCGCCCACGACTCTGGAGTAGTCCCGCCGCTTATAGAACATACCCATATCAACACTCAAGTTGTTGGCCAGATAGACAGCGCGGTCCATGGCGCCCTCATCCGGGCTGATAACCATGAGATGATCCTTATCGATAGGCAGATTCGGATAGTGGCGCAAAAATGCCTTTACAAACTGGTAGGTCGGCATGAAATTGTCAAAACCGTGAAGCGGAATCGCATTCTGTACGCGCGGGTCATGAGCGTCGAAGGTTATGATGTTGCTGACTCCCATGGAGGTCAGCTCTTCTAAAGCCATGGCGCAGTCGAGTGATTCACGCTTGCTTCTCTTATGCTGGCGGCTCTCATAGAGAAAGGGCATGATGACATTGACCCGGTGGGCCGTCGCCGAGCAGGCGCCTATGATTCTTTTTAAATCCTGGAAATGGTCGTCCGGAGACATATGGTTGGTATAACCATTGACGGTATAGGATATGCTGTAATTAGTGATGTCCACCATCGCAAAAATATCGGTTCCTCTGACGGACTCTTTGATGATTCCTTTCGCCTCACCGCTTCCGAAACGGGGGCAGCTGCAGTTTAGAAGATAAGAATCGACATCGTATCCGCGGTAATGGAGATCGGCCTCGCGCCGCTTTAATTCTTCGATATCGTTTCGACGAAAACCTACAATATGGTCGTTGACTTTTTCTGCCAGCTCCCGGCAGCTCTCCAGTGCCGCGATCTTTAGCGGTGCAACCGGCAGCTGGTCATTAAATACATAATCATTTGCCATGATAGTGAAATCCTCCATAAATTAATAACAGGCAGTCCCGTAAGACTGCCCAGTTCTAATCTTACATCCATTTATACCATTCTTCGACATAAGGCGTCAATAGCATTTCCAACATTTCATGGAAAAAAACAAAAAAGGGTTTCTTTACAAAGATTGATAATATTGTTATGATAGAGAAGATAAAACAGAAGGGAAATTACAGAAAATATGAGCAGAAAAGGTCATAAAATTAAGGCTGTGGATCCCGGATCCATCGCAGAGGCGCTGGAACTGGAGCCGGGCGACTGGGTATTGTCGATAGACGGCCATGAGCTGGAAGACATTTTCGATTATGAATATTACATCAACAGTGAGTCCATCGTTATGGAGGTCAGAAAGGCCAATGGCGAAGAGTGGGAGCTGGAAATAGAGAACGGATACGAAGATCCGGGAATTACCTTCGAGAACGGTCTGATGAGCGAATACCGCTCCTGCCGCAATCAATGCGTTTTCTGTTTCATCGACCAGATGCCGCCGGGAATGCGGGAGACGCTGTACTTTAAGGATGACGATACGAGACTGTCATTTTTACAGGGAAATTACGTGACGCTGACCAACTTAAGCGATTACGATGTGGAGCGCATCATCAAGTTTAAGCTGGCCCCCATCAACATATCGGTACAGACGACGAATCCCGAGCTCCGCTGCAAGATGCTTCATAACCGGTTTGCAGGACAGGCGTTAAAACGGATTGATGAGCTCTATAAAGCGGGAGTTCCGATGAACGGCCAGATCGTTTTATGCAAGGGGTTAAACGATGGGGAAGAGTTAGAGCGGACGATACGCGATTTATCGAAGTATCTGCCTTATATGGAGAGCGTTTCTGTGGTACCGGTCGGACTCTCCAAGTTCCGTGACGGACTCTATCCCCTACAGCCAATCGGGAAAGAGGAGGCCGTCAAAACCATTGATTTGATCGAGCGGTGGCAGAAAAAGCTTTTTGAAGAGCATGGAACTCATTTTATCCATGCCAGCGACGAGTTCTATATTCTCGCAGGCCGTCCGCTGCCGGAGGAAGAGCGGTATGACGGGTACATTCAGCTGGAAAACGGTGTTGGAATGCTGAGACTGCTGGAAGAAGAGGTGGAGTCCTCGCTTGGAGCACTGGAGGGAGACGGCCGGGAAGAAGAGATATCCATCGCCACAGGGCTGCTGGCGGCTCCGTTTATCGAACGCCATGTAAATACCATCCGCAGGAAATTCCCGAACCGCACGATTCATGTGTATCCGATCAGGAATTACTTCTTCGGGGAGCAGATCACCGTGGCCGGGCTGATCACCGGTCAGGACCTGATCGCCCAGCTTGAGGGAAAGCTTCTTGGCTCGAGACTGCTGCTTCCGGAGTGTATGTTCCGCAGCGGAGAAGAGGTGTTCCTGGACGATATTACCCGCGGCGAAGTACAAAAAGCTTTACAAGTAAAGGTAGATATTGTAAAATCAAGCGGTCAGGATCTTGTACAGACCGTACTTCATCCTGTGGAAGAGGGAAGCCCTTCCTATGAAGGATATGAGTTAAAGGAGATATCATATGAGTAAACCAGTTGTTGCCATCGTGGGCCGTCCCAATGTCGGGAAGTCTACGCTGTTTAATGTATTAGCCGGAGACACGATCTCCATTGTTAAGGATACTCCGGGGGTGACGAGAGACAGAATTTATGCCGACTGTACGTGGCTGGACAAGAATTTCACCCTGATCGACACAGGCGGAATCGAACCGGACAGCAGTGACATCATCCTGTCCCAGATGAGGGAGCAGGCGGAGATTGCCATCGCAACCGCGGATGTCATCGTCTTTATCGTGGACGTGCGCCAGGGACTGGTGGACGCGGATTCCAAGGTTGCCGACATGCTTCGCAAGTCCAAGAAACCGGTCGTACTGGCTGTCAATAAGGTGGACAGCTTTGAAAAGTTCGGCAACGATGTATACGAGTTTTATAATCTCGGTATCGGTGATCCGGTTCCGGTTTCCGCTGCTTCCAGACTTGGCTTAGGCGAGCTGCTCGATGAGGTAATCAAATACTTCGGCGAGGGCACCGGAGAGGAAACGGAGGATGACCGGCCGAGAATCGCCATCGTCGGAAAGCCCAATGTCGGCAAATCTTCCATTATCAATCAGCTGGTGGGAGAGAACCGCGTGATTGTATCCGATATCGCGGGAACGACAAGGGATGCGGTGGATACGGAGATCGTCCATAACGGAACAGAGTACGTATTTATCGATACGGCCGGACTTCGCCGGAAGAGCAAAATTAAGGAGGAACTGGAGCGCTACAGCATTATCCGTACGGTGACGGCTGTGGAACGCGCGGATGTGGTGGTGGTGGTGATCGATGCCACCGAGGGCGTGACGGAACAGGATGCCAAGATCGCCGGCATTGCCCACGAGCGCGGAAAAGGAATCATTGTAGCCGTGAACAAATGGGATGCCATTGAAAAAAATGACAAGACCATTTACGAATACACCAATAAGATTAAGGATACGCTGGCATTTATGCCGTATGCGGAATACGTGTTTATTTCGGCAAAGACAGGGCAGAGGACGAACCGCCTGTTTGAATTGATTGACATGGTGAGACAGAATCAGACGCTCCGCGTCGCCACGGGTGTGCTAAATGAGATTATGACGGAAGCGGTAGCCTTACAGCAGCCGCCGTCGGATAAGGGAAAACGCTTAAGACTCTACTACATTACCCAGGTAGCGGTGAAACCGCCGACATTCGTCATCTTTGTCAATGACAAGAATCTGATGCATTTCTCTTACACACGCTATATTGAAAACAAGATCAGGGAAGCCTTTGGATTCAAGGGAACCTCTCTCAAGTTTATAGCCAGAGAGCGCAGTGGAAAGGAACAGTAGGGTATGGAAAGAGTCATTTGTCTGGCGGCAGGCTATTTATTTGGCCTGCTTCAGACCGGCTATATGTACGGCCGGATGAATAAGATAGACATTCGTAATTACGGAAGCGGCAACTCGGGGACGACCAATGCGCTCCGCGTGCTGGGCATGAAGGCGGGAGCGATTGTCTTTTTCGGAGATTTTTTGAAAGCGTTTATCCCCTGTGTCCTTGTTCGGATTCTTTTTAAAGACCAGCCGGAGACCGCCTTTCTGCTGGTGCTCTATACCGGCCTTGGCGTTATTTTGGGACATAACTATCCATTCTATCTGAATTTTAAGGGTGGAAAGGGAATCGCGGCTACGGCCGGTCTCATTGTGGCCCTGGACTTACGGCTGATGGTGGTGACGCTTGCGGCCTTTGTCCTGATTGTGGCGGTGACGAGATTTGTTTCGCTGGGATCGCTGGTTGTGGCCACGATTTTTCTTGCGTGGATGATTGTCATGGGAAGTAACGGCAGCTACGGTGTCTCAGCAGGACATCTCCCCGAGTTTTACATCGTTGCGGCAGTGATCAGCGCCCAGGCATTCTGGCGCCACAGAGCGAATATCGTAAGACTGGTTCATGGAAATGAAAACAAAATAAGTTTTGGCAAAAAATAAGAATGAGGTGAAGGTTCATGGCAAAGATTGGGATTGTCGGGTCAGGAAGCTGGGGAATCGCTTTGGCGGTTCTTCTGTATAACAATGGTCATTCAGTATCCGTGTGGTCGGCGCTGCCGGAGGAAATCACGGAGATGAAGACGACTGGGCGCCATCACACTCTGCCGGATCTGGTTCTTCCGGATGGTATGATGTTTACAGAGAGCCTTGAGGAGGTCATGGAGGACAAGGAGGTGCTGGTTACCGCCGTTCCGTCCGTCTATGTCCGTTCTACGGCTCAGAAGATGAAGCCTTACTGCAGAGAAGGACAGATAATTGTAAATGTGGCAAAGGGAATCGAGGAGTCGACGCTTAAGACGCTTTCCGAGATTCTGGAAGACGAACTCCCCATGGCGGATGTCGCTGTTTTATCGGGCCCCAGCCATGCGGAAGAGGTGAGCAGGGGACTTCCCACCACCTGTGTCGCGGGCGCGCACAGCAGGAAGACCGCTGAGTACATTCAGTCCGTCTTTATGAGCGAGGTATTCCGCGTCTATACCAGCCCGGACATGCAGGGCATCGAACTGGGCGGATCCCTTAAAAATGTCATCGCCCTGGCTGCCGGTATTGCAGACGGACTGGGATACGGCGACAATACGAAGGCTGCGCTGATTACACGCGGAATCGCGGAGATTGCCAGGCTGGGAACGGCCATGGGAGGAAAGTTCCAGACCTTCTGCGGTCTTTCGGGAATCGGCGATCTGATCGTTACCTGCGCCAGTATGCACAGCCGGAACCGCCGCGCCGGAATCCTGATTGGAAAAGGATATTCCATGGAGGAGGCCATGAAGGAAGTAAAGATGGTGGTGGAAGGCGTTTATTCCGCAAAGGCTGCGCTGAAGCTTTCAGAAAAATATGGGATTGACATGCCGATTGTGGAACAGGTTAATGCAATATTATTCGATCATAAACCGGCATCGGAGGCTGTAAAAGGCCTGATGCTGCGGGATAAAACGATAGAGAGCTCCGACCTTCCGTGGTAAAATATGGATGGATGATTGAATTTTGAAAGAAATACCGGAAATTAGTTGACATTTTAAAAAAGCCATCTTATTATAGAGACTATGTATATATAGTCACAGGAACTGTATATATGAATTTTAAAAGGTAGCAAAGCTATCAAACCATACGGAGTGCTGTACGGACTCGGTATGTGAAGTGAAACAAGAGGAGGAATGAATTATGAAAACAACAAAGAAGTTGGTAAGCCTTGGCCTTGTTGCTGTTATGGCTGCATCCTTAACTGCATGCGGCGGCAAGAGTGACAATGGCACAACAACGGCAGGAACAGCTGAAACCACAGCTGCAGCAGATGCCGGAGCAGCTGAGCAGACCGCAGGCGGTTCCTTTAAGCTTGGCGGCATCGGACCGATCACCGGAGCAACCGCAATCTACGGACAGGCCGTTATGAACGGCGCTGAACTGGCGATTAATGAGATTAATGCGGCCGGCGGTATCGGAGGAGTACAGATCGAGTATAATTTCCAGGACGATGAGAACGACACGGAAAAAGCAGTCAATGCTTACAACACGTTAAAGGACTGGGGTATGCAGATGTTAGTCGGTACAGTTACTTCCGCACCGTGTATCGCAGTCGGCTCAGAGTCCAGCAACGATAACATGTTCCAGCTGACACCATCCGGTTCTGCTGTGGACTGCGCAAAGTTTGACAACCAGTTCCGTATCTGCTTCTCTGATCCGAACCAGGGTGCTGCTTCCGCACAGTACATCGGTGAGAACAAGCTGGCTACTAAAGTAGCGATTATCTACGACAGTTCTGATGTTTATTCATCCGGTATTCACGACAAGTTCATCGCAGAAGCTGCGAACCAGGGCTTTGAAGTGGTAGCTGACGAAGCGTTTACCGCTGACAATAACACGAACTTCTCCGTACAGATTCAGAAGGCACAGGACGCCGGTGCAGAACTGGTATTCCTTCCAATCTACTATCAGCAGGCATCCTTAATTCTGGTGCAGGCAAAGCAGATGGGATACGAACCGGAATTCTTTGGCTGTGACGGTCTGGATGGCCTTTTAACGGTAGAGAACTTCGATACATCACTGGCAGAAGGCATTATGCTGCTGACACCATTCGCTGCAGATGCACAGGATGACTTAACAAAGAACTTCGTTACTACATATAAAGAGAAATACGGCGATACGCCGAACCAGTTCGCTGCTGACGCTTACGATGCAGTTTATGCAATCAAGGCGGCCGCAGAAAAGGCAGGTATCACTCCTGATATGGATGCATCTACGATCTGCGATAAGTTAAAGACCGCCATGACAGAGGTTTCTGTAGACGGATTAACAGGTTCAGGCATGAAGTGGACCGCTGACGGCGAGCCGGAGAAGGCTCCGAAGGCTGTAAAGATTGTAGACGGCGTATACAATGCAATGTAAGTTTATCAGGTACATATTGCTTGGTATATGACCCAATAGAGGGTCGTCCAGAGGACGACCCTCTTCTTTTCAAATCTAATACCCGCGGCAGTACCCGATATAGCAGGGCATGCAATCGCCGGCTGGACGCGCGCTGTGTCCGTCTGCCTTGCTGCTCGCGGGAATAAACAACGAATGAGGTGCGATGATATGATGAGTTTCATATCCTATTTTATTAATGGTCTAAGCCTGGGCAGTGTATATGCCATCATTGCGCTGGGATACACCATGGTATATGGTATCGCCAAGATGCTGAATTTCGCTCACGGCGATGTCATCATGATCGGAGGATACGTGGTATTCACCGTTGTCAGCACGATGGGGCTTCCACCGCTTGCCGGCATTCTTCTTGCTGTCATCATATGTACGGTTCTCGGTGTCACCATTGAGAAGGTCGCGTACAGACCTCTCCGTATGGCTTCACCTCTGGCTGTCTTAATTACAGCAATCGGTGTCAGCTACTTACTTCAGAACATCGCGCTGCTGGTTTTTGGATCCAATCCGAAGTCCTTTACATCAGTTGTTACGATTCCGGCTTTGAAGCTTGCAGGAGGGAGACTGACGATTTCAGGGGAAACGCTGGTTACCATCGTTTCCTGTATCGTGATTATGGTGGTACTGACTACCTTCATCAAGAAAACGAAGGCAGGGCAGGCCATGCTGGCTGTATCCGAAGATAAAGGAGCAGCCCAGCTGATGGGGATCAATGTGGATGGAACGATCGCGCTGACTTTTGCCATCGGTTCCGCATTAGCCGCCATTGCGGGTACCTTACTCTGTTCCGCATATCCGACCCTGACGCCGTACACCGGCTCCATGCCGGGAATCAAGGCCTTCGTCGCTGCTGTATTCGGCGGTATCGGCTCCATTCCGGGTGCGTTTATCGGCGGCCTGTTACTGGGCGTGATTGAGAACTTAAGCAAGGCCTATATTTCTTCCCAGCTTTCCGACGCCATTGTTTTCGCAGTCCTGATCATTGTGCTTCTTGTAAAGCCTACCGGTATTCTGGGCAAGAAGATTAACGAGAAAGTGTAGGTGCGGGTCATGGGAAAAAGTGGAAAGACGAAAAGTCTGCAGATAAATAAAACAACAAGAAGCAATTTGATTACATACGGTATCGTCATCGCAGCCTATATTATAGTAGAGATCCTGATCAGCGGGGGGCACATGAGCAGCCTGATGAAGGGCCTTCTGGTACCTCTCTGCATCTATACGATCATGGCTGTCTCCCTGAATTTAACGGTAGGCATCCTGGGCGAGCTGAGCCTGGGACACGCCGGTTTTATGTGCGTGGGAGCATTTGCCAGCTCCTTATTTTCCATCTGTATGCTGGATACGATTCCCAGTGCAGGAATCCGTTTTACGCTGGCAATCCTGGTAGGCGCCGCGGCCGCGGCTGCAGCCGGCATCGTCGTAGGAATTCCGGTGCTGAGGCTGAGGGGCGACTATCTGGCCATAGTTACGCTGGCATTCGGTGAGATTATTAAGAATGTGGTCAATGTCATCTATCTGGGAAAGGACAGCAACGGCATTCATGTCTCCATAAAAAATGCCATGGCGCTTCAGATGCAGGAAGATGGTCAGATAATTATGAACGGCGCCCAGGGAATCAACGGAACGCCGAAAAACGCCACATTTACGGTGGGGATCATTCTGATTCTGATCACACTGTTTATCGTCCTGAATCTGATTCATTCCAGATCCGGCCGTGCCATCATGTCGGTGCGTGACAACCGGATTGCGGCGGAATCCATCGGTATCAACATCACAAAGTATAAACTGATGGCGTTTACCATATCCGCTTCCTTAGCCGGTGTTGCGGGCGTTCTTTATTCCCACAACTTATCGGCTCTGACGGCGACACAGAAGAATTTCGGATACAATCAGTCCATTATGATTCTGGTATTCGTTGTGCTGGGCGGAATCGGCAACATCCGCGGATCCATGATTGCCGCAGTGATCCTGACTCTGCTTCCGGAGATGCTCCGCGGACTCAATACGTATCGTATGCTGATTTACGCAATTATTTTGATTGTCATGATGATTTTCAACTGGAGTCCGAAATTTATCGATTTCAGAAAACGTCACTCTCTGAAACGGTATTTTCATAAGAACACGGCAGATAAGGAGGTTTCATAAGCATGGCATTACTTGAAATTAAAAACCTCGGCATCTCTTTCGGCGGACTGCGCGCCGTGGATGATTTCAGCATTACCATTGAGAAAGGCCAGCTCTACGGACTGATCGGCCCTAACGGCGCCGGTAAGACGACGATATTCAACCTGTTGACCGGTGTATATAAGCCTAATATGGGTACGATCCACTTGGATGGAATGAACATCACAGGGAAGAAGACTATGGAGATCAACCGCGCGGGTGTCGCCAGAACCTTCCAGAATATCCGTCTGTTTAAGGAGCTGACTGTGCTCGACAACGTGAAGGCGGGTCTTCACAATCAGTATTCCTATTCTACCATAGCCGGAATTCTGCGTCTTCCCAAGTATTTTAAGGTGGAGAAGACGATGGACGAGAAGGCGGTAGAACTTCTGAAGGTCTTTGATCTGGACTGGGAAAAGGATACTCTGGCCTCCAATCTGCCATATGGCAAACAGCGGAAGCTGGAGATCGCCCGGGCACTGGCAACGAATCCGAAGCTTCTGCTTCTCGATGAGCCGGCGGCCGGCATGAATCCCAACGAGACGAAGGAACTGATGGACACCATCCGGTTTGTACGCGATAATTTCGATATGACGATTCTTCTGATCGAGCATGATATGAAACTTGTCTCCGGTATCTGTGAGAAGCTGACTGTGTTAAACTTTGGTCAGGTACTCGCCCAGGGCAATACGGCGGATGTGTTAAATGACCCGGAGGTCATCAAGGCATATCTCGGAGAATAGGAGGAGACGGGCATGGCAATACTGGAAGTTAAAAATCTGGAAGTGTATTACGGCGTCATCAAGGCGCTGAAAGGAATATCCTTTGAAGTAAATGAAGGGGAGATTGTAGCCTTAATCGGAGCCAACGGCGCGGGCAAAACGACGACGCTGCATACGATCACCGGTCTGTTAAAAGCGGCCGGCGGTTCGATCGGCTTTGATGGCTGCGATATTACAAAGGTCCGGGGCGACAGGATTGTCGGAATGGGAATGGCTCACGTTCCCGAGGGCAGACGTGTGTTTGCAGATCTGACCGTATTCGAGAACCTGAAGCTGGGAGCTTATACGAGGAAAGACAAGACGGAGATCGAGGAGATGCTGCAGATGATCTATAAGCGCTTTCCGAGACTGCTGGAGCGCAGGAACCAGCCGGCCGGAACCTTGAGCGGCGGAGAACAGCAGATGCTGGCCATGGGACGAGCACTGATGTCGCATCCGAAGCTGATTGTCATGGATGAGCCGTCCATGGGCTTGTCTCCAATCTATGTCAATGAAATCTTCGATATCATTCAGGAGATCAACAAGTCCGGAACCACGGTGCTTTTAGTGGAGCAGAATGCGAAAAAGGCGCTTTCCATCGCAAACAGGGCCTACGTGTTGGAGACGGGAGATATCGTTCTGAGCGGAGATGCGAAGGAACTGATGAATGATGATTCGGTGAAGAAGGCTTATTTAAGTGAGTAGGAAGTTGGAGCGGCCAATGAGCAGATTATGGGATAACAGATTGATGAAAAACAGATTCGGACAGGTGCGGTCAGGGTGGATTATCCTGATTACAATGGCTGTTTACTATATTCTGGCTCTTGCCTCCGGCAATCAGATCATAGAGCTGCTGAGAAAGATTTTGATTGCCACAGGCGACATCAATCCGGTAACCGGAGAGTTTTCCAGCGTGGCAGAATGGTTCGATAACATCTTTCTGCCCGTTGCGTTTCAGATACTTACAGAACTTCTTATGCTTGCAGTTCCAATTGCCATATGGCGATTGGGGATGAAACATTCGGTCCGGGAGATGGGACTGGATTCTTTAAAGGGTAAGAAGAGGAGAAAAGACGGGGCTGCAGGTATGCTGCTGGGAATTTTAAACTGCTCTGTTATCTTTCTTTTGGTTCTTATGATAGGAAAGGGCCGCGTTGTATCAAACGGAATTACAGTTTCGGGACTGACCTTCTGGTGGCTGCTTACTTTTGTTTTGGTGGGGATCGCGGAGGAAACGTTGAACCGCGGCTTTTTAATGGCTGTTCTGCGTCGGTGCCGCAATGTCCCTGTTATTATGTTTGTTCCGTCTGTGATTTTTGGACTGATTCATTTGAGTAATCCGGGAGTAACATTTTTTTCCGTCTTTAACATTATACTTGTCGGGATACTTTTTTCCTATATGTTTCTAAAGTCGGGTTCCATATGGATGTGTATTGGATATCATATTACCTGGAATATCTTTCAGGGGGTGGTCTATGGAATGCCTGTCAGTGGCCTCCAGATTCCTGGCATCATTACAACGCAATATGCGGAAAGCAATCTGCTGAACGGAGGTGCCTTTGGAATTGAGGGTGGCATACTGACCACCATAGTGACTTTGCTCAGCTTTATATTTGTATGGTATTATTACCGGAATTCAAACTACGATTTCTTAAGCGATTCAGAGAAGCCGGAAGTGCTTCAATGACTCATGCAGAGAAAGCCCCAGGGACGGAAGAACCTGGGGCTTTCCCAATGGTGGGAAGATTGAGGGCATCAAATAATCTTAAACAGACTTGCTGGAATATTAAGTGATCCCCTGCATATATTATAACAGCACAGAAGGGGGTATCTTTATGGACAATTTTGATGTATACAGTGATATTAAAGCCCGGACCAATGGAGAGATTTATATAGGCGTAGTCGGACCGGTGCGGACGGGAAAATCCACCTTTATCAAACGGTTTATGGAACTGATGGTGCTGCCGGAAATGGTGGATGAGCATCAGAAAACGCAGACGAGAGATGAACTTCCGCAGAGCGCGGCCGGGAAGACGATTATGACGACGGAACCGAAATTTATACCGAAGGAGGCGGCGGAGATCCGGCTGGGTGAGGAGATCGAGACGAAGGTCCGGCTCATCGACTGCGTGGGATTTATGGTGGAAGGCGCAGCCGGACACATCGAAAATGATGAAGAACGACTTGTAAAGACTCCATGGTTTGACTATGAGATTCCCTTTACAAAGGCCGCAGAGATCGGAACGAGGAAGGTCATAAACGACCACTCCACCATCGGCGTCGTTATCACGACGGATGGCACCATCGGGGAACTGAAACGCCCCAACTACATAGCCGCGGAAGAGCGGACCATCACAGAACTGAAGGAACTCGGAAAGCCGTTCATCGTGCTCTTAAACTCCGTAAAACCGTATTCCGATGAGACTGCAGCTCTTGCGAAGGAGATGAGGGAAAAATACGATGTGACCGTCATGCCGGTGAACTGCGAGCAGCTGAAAAAGGACGATGTCTACCATATACTGGAACGCGTGCTGAAGGAATTTCCGGTTACGGAGATGGATTTCTATATTCCCAAATGGCTGGAGATTCTTCCTGCAAGCCACTGGCTGAAATCACAGATTATCCAGGCCGCCAAGGACATGGTGAAAAAGGTTACCCATATGAAGGATATCACCTCCGATCTGTTCGACGGCGCAATTGAGAGTATCCGGGCCGTAAAAGTACAGAATATGAACATGGCGGATGGAAGTGTCTCCATGGGTATGGATGTGGATGACAGCTATTATTATCAGATCCTAAGCGACTACGTGGGAATTCCCATCGAAGGAGAATACCAGCTGATGCAGACCTTAAGCGATCTTGCAAAGATGCGTGCGGAGTATGAAAAAGTGAACAATGCCATGAGCCAGGTTCGTTTAAAAGGATATGGTGTTGTGACGCCGGAACGTTCGGAAATCATCCTCGATGAGCCGGAAGTGATTAAACACGGCAACAAATACGGGGTCAAGATGCGGGCGGAGGCCCCCTCCATCAATCTGATCAAGGCCCATATCCAGACAGAGATCGCACCGATTGTAGGCAGTGAACAGCAGGCAGAGGACTTGATTGCCTACATCAAGGAAAATGCCAGAGAGAGCGAGGAAGGCATCTGGAACACCAATATTTTTGGAAAGTCCATCGAGCAGATTGTGGAGGATGGTATATCCGCCAAAGTCTCCCAGCTTACGGAGGACTGTCAGCTGAAGCTTCAGGATACGCTTCAGAAGATCATCAACGACAGCAACGGAGGAATGATCTGCATTATCATATAAATTCACCGGGAACGGCAGAACAGGAGAATGAGGCCTTTCATGAGGTTTGAGTTTATGCTATAATAGGAAAATGACCGACAGAAGAAAAATAAGGAGGGCTTTCAATGAAATTAATGTTCATCGGCGCGGACCATGAGGTAACCGGCAGCTGCCATTATTTAGAAGCCGCAGGGCTTAAGATTCTGGTGGACTGCGGTATGAAGCAGGGTGTGGACTATTTTGAGAATGCGGAGCTTCCGGTGAGCTATTCGGAGATCGATTATGTGCTTCTGACTCATGCCCATATCGACCATGCAGGGATGCTTCCTTTTATCTATGCGAGAGGATTCCGAGGGGAAATTATCACCACCGAAGCCACGGCGGATTTGTGCAATATCATGCTGAAGGACAGCGCGCATATCCAGGAATCAGAGGCGGAGTGGAAGAACAGGAAGGCCAGACGAGCCGGGCGGCAGGAAGAAGTGCCGCTGTATGAAATGAATGATGCAATGGGGGTATTAAAGCAGTTTAACCCCTGCAGCTATGATGAAATAATAAAACTGGAGGAGGGCCTTACCATTCGGTTTACCGATGTCGGACATTTACTGGGGTCTGCCTCCATCGAGGTATGGATCAAAGAGAATGATATTTCGAAGAAAATCGTATTTTCCGGTGACATCGGCAATAAGAATAAGCCGCTGATCCGGGATCCCCAGTATATCAAAAATGCGGATTACGTAGTGATGGAGTGTACCTATGGCGACCGGCTTCACGGCCAGATACCGGATCACGTCTCCATTCTCGCGGATATCGTCCAGAGAACCCTGGACCGGGGCGGCAATGTGGTGATTCCTGCATTTGCCGTGGGCAGAACGCAGGAACTTCTCTACATGTTCCGGATCATCAAGGCGGAGCATATGGTGAAGGGGCACGACGGATTCGAGGTCTATGTCGACAGTCCTCTTGCCGTTGAGGCGACCAGTGTGTTTAAGGATAATCTGGTGGACTGTTATGACGAGGAGACGAAGGCGCTTGTGACGCAGGGGATCAACCCGATCTCGTTTCCGGGGCTGAAGCTCTCCATTACCAGCGCGGAATCGAGAGATATCAATTTCGACACAAAACCGAAGGTCATCATCTCCGCGGCAGGCATGTGCGATGCGGGCCGGATCAGGCACCATTTAAAGCATAATCTGTGGCGGCCTGAATGTACCATCGTCTTTACGGGGTATCAGTCCATAGGAACGCTGGGCAGAAGCCTTTTGGAAGGCGGCCGGGAGGTGAGGCTGTTCGGTGAAACCATTCAGGTTGAGGCCCACATTGAGAAGATGGATGGAATGAGTGCCCATGCAGATATGGAAGGGCTGATTCAGTGGCTGAACGCATTCGAGGAGAAGCCCCGGGAAGTATTTCTGGTACATGGGAATGATGAGGTGTGCGATTCGTTCGGGAATCTTTTAAAAGAAGAATATGGATATCAGGCGGATGCGCCGTATTCAGGATCTGTATACGACTTAGCGGCCGGCAGATGGCTGGAGCAGAGAACCGGAGTAGTTGTGACGAAGACGGTGGAGACGGCGAAGCGTGCGGTTGGCGTCTATGCGCGTCTGCTGGCTGCAGGAGAACGCCTGCTGTCGGTGATCCGCCATAACGAAGGCGGAGCCAACAAGGATCTGGCTAAATTCGCGGACCAGATCAATTCATTATGCGATAAATGGGACAGATAACGAGCCACTCCACCAGGTCTGTGAGGGACTTAAACCAGGTGGAGGTGACATACATCGCACGGAAGCGGCAAATAACGTCCGCTGAGTGCTTATAGCCAGGAGAATGACATAAGATGGGAAAAGTACTATTGTTTACAGATGGAGCTGCAAGAGGAAATCCGGACGGACCCGGTGGTTACGGAGCTGTACTTCAGTTCACGGATTCCAAAGGGCAGCTCCATGAAAAGACGCTGTCGGCCGGTTATGTGAGGACGACCAACAACCGTATGGAGCTGATGGCCGCAATCGCAGGGCTGGAGGCGCTGAACAGGCCCTGCGAGGTGGAACTGTATTCAGATTCCAAGTATGTAACGGATGCCTTCAACCAGCACTGGATCGACAACTGGGTGAAGAACAACTGGAAGCGCGGCAAGAGCGGTCCGGTCAAGAATATCGATCTGTGGAAACGGCTTTTAAAAGCCATGGAACCTCACCGCGTTACCTTCTGCTGGGTAAAAGGACATGCCGGGCATCCGGAGAATGAGCGGTGCGATCAGCTGGCTACCACTGCCGCGGATGGGGACAGCTTACTGGTGGATGAAGGCCTGTAAAACTTACGTATCTCTTACAATCTCTTACTAATTAACGAACCCTATTTCCTTTCTTTTTTATTTATGATATGGTAATTTTATCAAAGTATGTTAGGATGATAATCATGAATAAAAATAAAGGAATCTGGTTTGTGATCGCTGCCATCCTGCTGATCGGGATCGCGGTAACGTTTGCAACCAGCAGATTTATCCGGCAGAACGGCGGTTCACTGGACACCGTGGCGGTGACGCAGATGCCGGTGACGGCAGGCGGAGGAATACCGCAGGCCTATTCGGAGGGAGCAGGAGCGGAGACTCCCGCAGCGGCCAAAAAGCGTATGGCGGCGGCTCCCATAGAGGAGGAAGATGCGGCACCGGGTAACACGGGAGAGGCGGCTGACCAGGCGGCAGTTCCGGAACCTGCGTCCTCCCGGATCATGGCGGCAGAAGGGGCGGCGGCGCCGGCTCCTGAATCATTTCTGATGGATTCAGACGAGGCTGCAGGAGAAGCTGCAGTCCCGGAGACAGCAGCGGCCGGACCGGGAAGCAGGGAGGATGCGGCGGCTGTCCCATCCATCTCCCCGTTAGGACCGGGCGGAAGCGCATCGTTTCAGAATGACGAGGAAGAAAAACTGGCATATTACGAAAGACGCCTGGCGGAATTAGATGCCCAGGTTCAGAAGATGCGCAGTGAGTCCTCCGATTCCACGACGTATTCCATGAAGACGCTGGCTGAAAAGGAACTCCGGCTCTGGAACATCGAGATGAACACCATCTATGCGGATATCATAGACGGCCTGGACGAGGAAGCCAGGAGTAAGCTGGAAGGCGAACAGCAGACCTGGACGAAGAGCCGGGATACAAAGGCGGAGGAGGCAGCGAGGAAGTACAGCGGCGGCTCTCTGGAGGGTGTAGAGTATACGGCTTCCCAGGCGGAATCCACGAGAACGAGGACATACGATCTCGTAGAGACATATATTCAGGCTCTGCCTGCGGAAAATGAAGATTAAAAGAAAATGGCAGTCCCCATACGGAACAGGAGTAACTGTTTTGTGAAGGGACTGCTTTTTTGCATATGGAATGACGTGGATTTCGGAAATAACACAGAAAATCGGCGGCAACATCTTGATTAATAAAAAGTGATATGATAGGATATTAAAATGAGCATAACTATAGCAATCAGTCAGGAGGGTTGAATCTATGACAGCAATTTTAGCAAGTTTTCTGCAGACGGCAATCAAGTTTCTGTTTTTCCTTGCAGTGGCGTGGGGCGGAATCGTGTGCGGCAAGAAATTCAGAGATTATAAGGATGCCAAGAATGCAGGCAGTATGACAGAAGAAAGTAAATAATTAACGGAGGACAGTAACGTGAACAAGACAGGTGTGAATGAACTGAGGAGAATGTTCCTTGAATTTTTTGAGAGCAAGGGACATCTGGCGATGAAAAGCTTCTCCCTGGTTCCGCATAATGATAACAGCTTATTGTTAATCAACTCAGGTATGGCGCCTTTAAAGCCGTATTTTACAGGACAGGAGATACCGCCGAGAAAGCGTGTGACAACCTGCCAGAAGTGTATCAGAACCGGAGATATCGAGAATGTGGGAAAGACCGCCCGTCACGGCACCTTCTTTGAGATGCTGGGCAATTTCTCCTTTGGAGATTATTTTAAGACGGAAGCGATCCGCTGGTCCTGGGAGTTTTTGACAGAGGTTGTGGGACTGGATCCGGACAGGTTATATCCATCCGTCTATTTAGAAGACGATGAGGCTTTCGATATCTGGAATAAGGAAATCGGCATTGCACCGGAACGCATCTTCCGCTTCGGCAAGGAAGATAACTTCTGGGAGCATGGAGCAGGACCCTGCGGACCGTGTTCTGAAATCTATTATGACCGCGGAGAGAAGTACGGCTGCGGAAAGCCGGGCTGCACCGTGGGCTGTGAATGTGACCGTTACATGGAAGTTTGGAATAACGTATTTACCCAGTTCGAGAACGACGGACACGGCAATTACGAGGAACTGGCCCAGAAGAATATCGATACCGGCATGGGGCTCGAGCGTCTGGCGGTGGTGGTTCAGGATGTGGATTCCATCTTTGATGTTGACACCATAAAGGCTCTGTTAAACAGGGTTGCAGAGCTTGCCCGCACGGAATATCAGAAGGATGCGTCGGTTGACGTTTCCCTTCGCCTGATTACAGACCATGTCCGCTCCTGTACCTTTATGATTTCCGACGGTATCATGCCATCCAACGAAGGACGCGGATACGTGCTGCGCCGTCTGCTCCGGAGAGCAGCCCGCCATGGAAGGCTTCTCGGCATCGAGGGAAGATTCCTCGCAGAGCTTTCCAGGACTGTGATTGAGCTTTCCAAAGACGGATATCCGGAACTGGAAGAGAAGAAAGCCATGATTTTAAAGGTTCTGACCGAGGAAGAGGATAAATTCAACCGGACCATCGATCAGGGGCTTGCGATTCTAAGTGAGATGGAAGAACAGATGTCTGCCGCAGGAAAGACGGTACTGAGCGGTGAGGATGCATTCAAGCTCTATGATACTTACGGCTTCCCGCTGGATTTGACGAGAGAAATTCTGGAAGAAAAGCACTTTTCAATCGATGAGGACGGCTTTAAGAAGGCCATGCAGGAACAGCGGGAGAAGGCCAGAGCGGCCAGAAAAACCACGAACTACATGGGGGCTGACGTGACTGTTTACCAGTCCATCGATCCTGCGCTCACCACGGAATTTGTCGGATACGACAGACTTGTCTGTGATTCTAAGATTACTGCGCTGACGACGGAGACTGACCTGGTGGAGGCGCTGACGGACGGAGAGACCGGCACGATTGTGACGGAGGAGACCTGCTTTTACGGCACCATGGGCGGCCAGCAGGGCGACAAGGGTGTCATTGTCAGTGCAAACGGCGAGTTTTCGGTGGAGGACACCATTCATCTGCAGGGCGGCAAGGTCGGCCATGTGGGAAAGATGAAGAAGGGCATGTTCCAGATCGGTGATGTGGTTACCTTAAAGGTCTGTGAAGAGAGCCGTATGAATACAGGTAAGAACCACAGTGCGACTCATCTGCTTCAGAAGGCGCTCCGCACCGTTTTAGGCGAGCATGTGGAACAGGCAGGCTCCTATGTGGATGAAGACAGGCTACGTTTCGACTTCACTCATTTCTCCGCCATGACGCCGGAAGAGATTAAGAAGGTGGAATGCCTTGTCAATGAGAAGATTAAGGAAGCGCTGAATGTAAAGACAGAGGTTATGAGCCTTGACGAGGCGAAGAAGTCGGGCGCCATGGCATTGTTTGGTGAAAAATACGGGGAGAATGTCCGCGTGGTAAAGATGGGCGATTTCTCCACGGAGCTTTGCGGTGGCACCCATATCTCTAATACAGGCGTTATCGGTTCCTTTAAAATCTTGTCAGAGACCGGTATTGCAGCCGGTGTGCGCAGAATTGAGGCGCTGACGGGTGACGGCCTGATGAAGTACTATCAGGAGGCCGAGACCGAGCTTCACGAGGCGGCGAAGGCGGCGAAGGCCACGCCTCAGACCCTGGCAGCCAGGATTGCAGCCATGCTTGAGGAGATCAAGACGCTTCATTCTGAAAATGAGAAGTTAAAGAGCAGACTGGCCAAGGACTCCCTGGGGGATGTGATGGACCAGGTGAAGGAGATCGGCGGTGTTAAGGTTCTGGCTGCGAAGGCTGACGATGTGGACATGAACGGCTTAAGAAACTTGGGAGACCAGTTAAAGGATAAGCTGGGTGAAGGCGTGATTGTGCTGGCTTCTGTTCTGGACGGAAAAGTGAACTTAATGGCAACCGCTACAGAGGAAGCGCAGAAAAAGGGCGCCCATGCAGGCAACTTAATCAAGGCTGTCGCAGGACTCGTTGGCGGAGGCGGCGGCGGAAGGCCGAATATGGCCCAGGCCGGCGGCAAGAATCCGGCCGGAGTAGACGCATGTCTGGAAGAGGTTTATAAAGTAGTTGAAGGCCAGCTGAAATAAGGCATAAATTTTCCGGTAAAAAATTAAAAATTTCCTTGACGAATGGGAAAATTATGCTATAATCATATCAGTGCTATAAAATACCCAAACAGTTGTATTATGCACAAGTACACAACTGGAGGGAGGTTAGGTGTGAGCTATGTCAAATGTAATCGTTAAAGACAACGAGAGCTTAGATAGCGCTTTACGCAGATTCAAAAGAAACTGTGCGAAAGCAGGTATCCAGCAGGAAATTCGTAAGAGAGAGCATTACGAAAAGCCAAGCGTAAGACGTAAGAAAAAGTCTGAAGCTGCAAGAAAACGTAAATATAACTAATTACTGATTAGTCAAACAAGGTGAGTCCCTGGTCATTTTATGATCAGGGATTTCTTTGCTTTTCGGAAGCTTTATGGGAGGACCGGCTGTACCGGATGGCCGGCTTCTGCGGTTATCCGGGTGTTTTGATGGTTAACCTGCATAATCGGACGGCGTTTTTGCATATAGTATAATATCATTGGCTGAAAGGCAGAAACGATATGTTCGAAGAGATGAAGTTTCGTGCGGCGGAGAACTTGAAGCTTCCAAAGGACGTGGTTCTGGGGGAAGTGCTGGTATCTTTTCTGGGCCGCCACAGTGTTGTGATTGAAAATTACCGCGGCATCATTCTCTATACTGATACCCTGATCAAGCTCCAGGCCAAGACGTGCCGCGTGGCTGTATCGGGAAGCCGCCTTGTGATTGAATATTATACGAATGAGGAGATGAAGATTAACGGGCTCATTAAGTCCATGGAATTTGAATAAAGAGGAAAACTGAAGGAGGAGGTACAACCGTGATTGTAACATGGCTTAACCACCGGATATCCGGTTATCTGTTTGTGGAGATGACGGGCTTTTCTCCGGAACGGTTCTTTAATATGTGCAGCGTTCATGAGATAGAAATCTGGGGAGTGTCGGACACCGGCCGTTCCTGCCGTTTTTATATGACTGTGAAAGGGTTTAAGAAGATAAAACCCATTGTCCGGAAATCGAAGGTCAGACTTAAGGTACTGGGAAAGTTTGGACTTCCTTTTTTTTTACACAGAAACAGGAAGCGGAAGCTTTACGCGGCCGGACTGGCATCTTTTTTTGTCCTGCTTTACATACTTTCCATCTTTATCTGGGATATTGAGTTTGAGGGGAATCACATGTATACGTATGATACCCTTTTGAAATACTGTGAAACAGAGGAGATCCGCTATGGCATGGTCAAATCCAGGATCGACTGTGATGCCCTGGAAGAATCGCTGCGGAGTGCATTCCCGGAGATCACCTGGGTATCGGCCAGGGTATCGGGAACGCGTCTTCTGGTTAAGATAAAGGAGAACGAGGTTCTCTCGGAAATTCCTGCAAAGGATGAGTCTCCCTGCGATATCGTGGCGTCAAAGGATGGCGTGATCACCTCTATGATCGTGCGCCAGGGTGTTCCGGCGGTTTCAGTGGGGGATGAAGTGAAAAAGGGCGACGTGCTTGTCAGCGGAACGCTGCATGTGATCGGGGACAGCGAGGAGATCATGAACACTCACTATGTTCATTCCGATGCGGACATCACGGCGCGGACGGAATACCACATCACACGGCAGATCCCGCTGTTTAAACGAGTGGATGTGGAAACCGGAAACGTACGGCGGGGGAAGTACGCGAAGGTATTTCAGTATTCCCTGATGCTGATGCGCCCGAAGCAGGAGGGAACCACCTGGAAGGTGACCATGGAAGAGGATCAGCTTCACTTATTTCAGAATTTTTATCTGCCTGTCTATCTCGGTGATATTACGGCGAAGGAGTACATTTCCTACGAGCGGCCCTACACGGAAGAGGAGAAAAAACAGGCGGCCGATGAGATCAATGAGAATTTGAAAAAAAATTTATTGGAAAAAGGGGTACAAATTCTGGAAAATCATGTTAAAATACTAGATAATGAATCTTTATGCCAAATTGCCATCGATCTTGTGGCTGAGGAAGCCGTAGGGCAGAGTCAGGGCGTAGAGATACCAATCACACAGGAACAAGAGGAGACTGAGGAGTCCAATGAGCGTAATTGAGACAATCATAGATATACCGGCTGAACACGAGAAGAATGTCTGCGGGCAGTTTGACAGCTATTTGAAGAAGATAGAGAGAACGCTCCATGTCACGATGATCGAGCGGGACGGCGCGCTAAAAATCATCGGCCCGGAGCAGATGGTGCAGAAGGCGAAGAGTGTGTTTAATAATCTGATCGAGCTGTCGAAGCGGGGAAATGCGATCACGGAGCAGAATGTGGATTATGCCCTGTCTCTGTCCTTTTCGGAGAGTGACGGGCAGATTTTAGAGATCGACAAGGACATCATATGCAGAACGATTACGGGAAAGCCGGTGAAGCCGAAGACCATGGGCCAGAAGCAGTATGTGGACCAGATCAGGAAAAAGATGATCGTATTCGGAATTGGTCCGGCCGGTACCGGTAAGACGTATCTTGCCATGGCTATGGCGATTCAGGCCTTTAAAAATGGTGAGGTGAGCAGAATTATTCTGACGCGCCCTGCCATTGAGGCGGGAGAGAAGCTGGGCTTTCTGCCCGGCGATTTACAGAGCAAGATTGACCCGTACTTACGGCCCCTCTATGACGCGCTGTATCAGATTATGGGCGCGGAGAGCTACTTACACAATGCGGAGAAAGGGCTGATCGAGGTGGCTCCCCTGGCCTATATGAGGGGAAGAACCCTTGACAATGCCTATATTATTCTGGATGAGGCGCAGAATACCACGCCGGCGCAGATGAAGATGTTTTTAACGAGAATCGGTTTCGGGTCCAAGGTCATTGTTACCGGGGACCAGACGCAGAAGGACTTGCCTGCCGGGGCCGTGTCCGGCCTTGACACCGCAGTCCGCGTGTTAAAAAGGATTGATGATATCGGGTTCTGCTACTTGAGCAGCAGTGATGTGGTGCGTCATCCGCTGGTTCAGAAAATAGTACAGGCTTACGACGATTACGAGACAAAGAAAAAGACCGGAGAGAAAGAACGAAAGACGGCAAAAGCCCCGGGAGGCAGAAAGGGACGCTATGACGATTCATATTGAGTATGAGACGGAAGAGGAGTTAAAGCTTCCGTATGAGGAGATTATCACCACAGTGGTGAACGAGGCACTGGACTATGAGAACTGTCCTTATGAGGCGGAGGTGAATGTGCTCCTTACGGATAATGAGGATATCCGGCAGATCAATAAAGAATACCGTGATATTGACAATGCTACCGATGTGCTGTCGTTTCCAATGGCCGATTACGACAGTCCGTCGGATTTTGACCGTCTCGAGGACATGGCAAGCGATTACTTTAACCCGGAGACCGGGGAACTGCTGCTGGGGGACATTGTCATATCTGTCGATAAGGTGAAGGAACAGGCGGAGAAGTACGGCCATTCCGAGACGAGAGAACTGGCTTTTCTGGTGGCGCACAGCATGCTTCATCTGTGCGGCTACGACCATATGGTGGATGAGGAGCGTCTCGTCATGGAGAAGAAGCAGGAAGAGATTCTGAAACGAGGGGGATACGAACGATGAAAAAACGGGCATGGTTCTGTGCGGCCGGGCTCATCCTTTTGATGGGCGCCGTGACCGGATGCCAGGGAAAATATCAGGAGGTGGCTGTGACGGACGCCTCTGCAGAGACGGACACCACGCCCGCCCCTACGAAAGAGATTAAGATAGAGACGACAACGGAGGCACCTGCCGGGGAGGAAGTGGAATCCGGCGACTGGTATACTTATGAAGAGCGCACCGAGCAGGATGGAAAGATCAGGAGTTATCTGACCGGCAGGATGGTGGATGCGGCGATTGGAAACCGCCGGCCCATAGCGATTATGATGAGCAACGACAAGGCGGCGCTGCCGCAGTACGGCATCAATCGTGCGGATATCGTGTATGAGGCCCCTGTAGAGGGCGGCATGAACCGATATATGGCTATTATCGAGGATTACGACGATCTGGACAGGATCGGTTCCGTGAGAAGCTGCCGGACGTATTATACATACTTTGCCCGTGAGTTTGACGCCATTTACGCTCATTACGGACAGAGTACCTTTGCCAAGCCGTATCTGGCTAACGTGGATAATATCAACGGACTGGATGGGATCGGCACCGTGGCGTATTACAGGACGAAAGACCGTAAATCACCTCACAACGCATATTCCAGCGGAGAAAGGCTGAATAAGGCGATAGCCCAGCTGGGGTATTCCGAGAGCTACAGTGCGGATTACAAGGGCCATTACCGCTTTGCGAAAACGGGCCATGAGGTGACGCTGAACGGTGCGCCCAGTGTCATGGACGCGGCCAGGGTCTATCCCGGCTACGTGATGAATAAGCCGTGGTTTGAATATAACGAGAGCGATGGCTTATACTACCGGTATCAGTACGGAGCGCCTCATAAGGGCGACGAAGGTCCGATTGCCGTAAAGAATATTCTGTTCCAGTACTGCCCGTCGGGCCACTATGCCACCACGGATTATCTGGATATCAATGTCCATGACGATTCCTACGGACTCTACGCCACAGAGGGAAAGGCGATTCCGGTGAAATGGACGAAGGATGGGGAGTTCGGTCTGACACATTATTACGACATGGAGAATAACGAGGTAATCCTCAATCAGGGAAAGACGTGGATATGCGTGATTTCCGCACAGGATTCCTCAAATGTAGAGGTTTATGGAAAATAACAGGACAAGCAGAAGCAGAAAAAAGCCTGAGAAAAAGGGCGCGTCAAATTTTATTATACAGGGAACGATTCTTGCGGCGGCGGGGATCATTGTGCGCCTGATCGGGATGCTGTATCGGATTCCCCTTGCCAATATACTGGGGGATGAAGGAAACGGGTACTATAATTCCGCTTTCTCAATCTATTCCATATTGCTGATTGTTTCTTCCTACAGCCTTCCTACGGCTGTTTCAAAAATGATCGCAACGAAGAATGCCAGAAAAGAGTATCGGAATTCTGTTCGAATTCTGAAAGCTGCGTTGTTTTATGGGACAGTAGTAGGAGGGATCGGTGCTGCAGTTTTATGGTTTGGAGCAGATCTGTTCGCTACACGTTTCCTGAGTATGCCCTATACCAGATATGCGCTAAAAACATTGGCGCCTACGATATGGGTTATTGCTTATCTCGGAGTATTCCGAGGCTACTTTCAGGGACTTGGAACGATGATTCCTACGGCCCTTTCACAGATTTTCGAGCAGATTATTAATGCTATCATTAGTATTGTGGCAGCAGAACGTCTGTTTAACGCAGGTTTGAAGGCAAATCTGGTTCATGGCGCCACAGAGTATTCCTTTGGATTCGGAGCCGCTGGGGGAACGATCGGTACAGGGGCAGGGGCACTGGCAGCTCTTTTGTTTCTGCTCTTTCTTATATTGAGCTACCGGCCTGTTATGATAAAACAGGCAAAGCGCGATCGCAGCAGGCGGAGAGACAGCTACACAGAGATATCCGCTATTCTTTTAATAACAGTTCTTCCGATTGTTATGAGCAGTGTGGCGTACAACGTCAGTACAGTAATTGACAACAGTATTTTTGCAAAAGGGATGACATTTCTTGGTATGAGTACCTCTGATATAGCTTCGGCATGGGGCGTTTACTCCGGAAAATACCACCTGCTGTTCAATATCCCGGTGGCCATTGCCAATTCACTGGCCTCTTCCCTGATTCCGTCCCTGTCGCGGGCGGTGGCCGGAAAAAACCGCGGGCAGATCGTGAGCAAGGTATCCATGGTGATTCGTTTTTCCATGGTGATAGCAATCCCGGCTACGGTTGGGCTTACCGTGCTTGCAGGGCCGGTGTGTAATCTGCTGTTCAGCCGTTACGACAATACCAATCTGATCCGTATGATGATGTACGGTTCTCTGGCTGTCGTATTTTTCTCCCTGTCCACGGTGACCAATGCCGTGCTTCAGGGAATCAACCACATGCAGACACCGCTTAAGAACGCAGTGATTTCACTTGTGCTCCATATCATTGTGCTCTGTGTCATGCTGTTTGGTTTTAAAATGGGAATTTACAGCGTGGTCTATTCCAACATTCTCTTTGCGCTGTTTATGTGTATCCTGAATGGAATGGCTATTAGCCGGTACTTGAATTACAGGCAGGAGATGAAGAAGACCTTTATCCTCCCGACCATCGCCTCCGGTATTATGGGCGGCGCTGCATACGGCGTTTACCAGCTGGTTCACATGACGCTTAAGAGCAACACCATCGGTGTGCTTCTTGCGATTGCGGTGGCGGTGATCGTCTACGGAATCCTGCTGCTGAAGCTGCGCTGTGTGGACGAGGTGGAGCTTTCCGGTATGCCCGGCGGCACGAAACTGGTAAGAATCGCACAGAAATGCCATTTGATGTGATTAAAATGAGGGAAGAAAGCAGATACTATACTTCGAAGGAGGTATTATCCTATGAAGAAGTATATGTTCTGCTTTCTTTTATTTGCAGCCACTTCGCTTCTCTGCCTCGGAATCGGCTTCGTCATTACCAAAGACAGCGTGCAGCCGGAGGAGGCCATACCCGGAGCGACTCTGGAGACAGAGACCGTGACGGAGGACCAGATCGTCATCAATCAGGAAAAGGTGTCACCTGCGCCGGAGAAGGAAAAGGAAAAATATTATCTCGTATCGGAGGACGGTTATCTGCTTGTCCTGTATCAGGATCAGACGACGATCTGTCTGTATACCCATATGCCGGTTACGGATTTCCCGGAGGAGGAGCGGGGCCGTCTGATGGATGGCATCTGGTTCTCCTCCATGATAGAGGTGTTTAACTATCTGGAATCGTATACGAGCTAGAGACTGTCTGAACATTCAGACACGCTCCGGCATAGGTCCGGAACACAGTGCTCATCAGGAAAAAAATAATACTTGAATTGAGTGGAGGATGCGGATACAATAGGGCTGGTAACAGTACAGCGAGGAGGAATCCATGAAGAGAAACGTGATGATCATAGGCGGAGGCGCTTCCGGTATGACGGCTGCGATTGCAGCTGCCAGGGAGGGCGCCCGCGTTGTGATCCTGGAACATACGAAGAGACCCGGAAAGAAGATTCTGTCTACCGGGAATGGAAAATGCAACCTGACAAATCTGGATATGAGAAAAGATGCCTTTCGGGGAGAACATCCCGGATTTGCATGGAAGGTGATTGAAGCAGTACCGGTAAAAGAGACCGTCTCATTTTTTGAGGATCTGGGGCTGGTGCTGACAGACCGGAACGGATACGTTTATCCTGCCACCGGGCAGGCATCCTCCGTATTGGATGCGCTCCGTTTTGAACTGGAACGTTTGAAAATTCCGGTGCTCTGTGAATGCGAGGTGTCGGGCATATCAAAGAAGCTGGAACTGCGCACGACCCAGGGGGTCATGAAAGCGGATGCAGTCATACTTGCGGCCGGTTCTAAGGCAGCGCCCGGAACAGGATCCGATGGCAGCGGTTATAAACTGGCCGGAAGTCTGGGGCACCGTGTGATTGAGCCGCTTCCGGCGCTTGTGCAGTTAAAATGTCGCGAGACGTGGTATAAGCAGTTTGCAGGCGTAAGGACAGATGCTTTTGTGACGCTGTTTTGCGGCGGACACAAGACCGCGTCAGACCGGGGGGAACTGCAGTTTACGGATTACGGCATTTCCGGCATCCCCGTCTTTCAGGTCAGCCGGTTTGCATCACGCGCTTTAAACGAAGGAAAAAGGGTGACGGTCCGTCTCGATCTGCTGCCGGTTATGGATAAACAGGAACTTTTCCATTTCCTGACAGAACGGGTCAGAAGGCTGGGATACCGGCCGGGGGAAGAATTCTTAAACGGCGTCCTTAATAAGAAACTGCACCAGGTGCTTCTTAAGGAATCCGGAATACCGGCGGGCCGCCGGACTTCGGAGATCACGGAAAAACAGCTCCGTATTCTTACGGATCGGATTAAGGCTCTGGAAACAACGGTGACAGGGGTGAATTCGTTCGATCAGGCGCAGATCTGCTGCGGTGGCGTCGATACGAGAGAGATAAATCCCTGTACCATGGAATCAAAATTAGTCAGTCAGCTGTTTCTGGCGGGAGAAATCCTGGATGTGGACGGAATCTGCGGTGGTTATAATCTGCAGTGGGCGTGGTCATCAGGAATTCTGGCGGGCAGGAACGCAGGAAGAGGTCCTATATGATAAGAATCAGCCAGTTGAAACTGTCTGTAAACCACAGCGAGGAAGATTTAAAGAAGAAGGCGGCAAAGATGCTGAAGCTTCAGCCGGCGGATATTCGCCGTATAACGGTTATAAAGCAGTCTGTCGATGCGAGAAAAAAGAGCAGCGAAGTGCTGTTTATCTATACCGTTGATGTCGAAACTGCCAGGGAGGACAAGGTATTACATAGACTGAACAGTCCGAACATTGCGAAAGCAGAAAAGAAGGAATACCAGTTTCCGAAGCCGGGAACGGAACCTTTAAAACACCGTCCCGTCATCATAGGAAGCGGGCCGGCCGGCCTTTTCTGCGCGCTTATGCTGGCGAGAGCCGGGTATGCTCCCCTTATTTTCGAGCGCGGGGAGAGGGTGGATGAAAGAAAACGGTCGGTACTGCGGTTCTGGCAGGGAGGAGAGTTAAACGGCAGCTCCAACGTGCAGTTCGGTGAGGGCGGCGCGGGAACATTTTCCGACGGAAAGTTAAACACGCTGGTGAAAGACCCGATGCTGCGAAACAGAAAGGTGCTGGAGGTATTCGTGGAGTTCGGAGCGGATCCTTCCATTCTTTATAAGAATAAGCCCCATATCGGAACGGATGTGCTCAGTGTGATTGTGAAGAACATGAGGGAGGAGATTATCCGGCTGGGAGGAACCTTTTCCTTCCAAAGCTGTGTGACCGATTTTTGCATTGAGGGCGGGAAGTTAAAAGCCATCACCGTAAACGGGACGGATAAAATTGAGACGGAGGTCACCGTACTGGCGGTGGGGCACAGTGCGAGGGATACCTTCGAGAAGCTGCTGGAGAGAAGCGTGCCCATGGAGAAGAAAGCGTTTGCCGTGGGTCTGCGTATTCAGCATCCCCAGAGAGACATCAATATTGCACAGTACGGTGCCGCGGAGATTGAAGCGCTGGGAGCGGCTGATTATAAGGTAACCCATCAGTGTGCCAACGGAAGAGGCGTATACTCCTTCTGTATGTGTCCGGGCGGTTACGTTGTCGATGCATCCTCGGAGCCCGGCCGTCTGGCCGTCAACGGGATGAGCTACCATGCGCGGGATGGCGTGAATGCAAACAGCGCACTCATAGTCACCGTCACACCCCAGGATTTTCCGGAGGACAGCCCCCTTGCGGGCATCGCTTACCAGCGCCGTCTGGAGGAAGCTGCCTATCGGTGCGGCGGGGGGAAAATCCCGGTGCAGTTATACGGTGATTTTAAGAAGAAAAGGACAACCACAGCCTTTGGAGATGTTACGCCGGCGTTTGAAGGTAAGTATGCCATGGCGAACCTGCGGGAATTTTTCCCGGATACGCTGTCGGAATCTCTGATTGAAGGAGTAGAGGTGTTTAACGGGCGGATCGCCGGCTTTTCCAGAGGCGACGCCATTCTGGCCGGCGTGGAGAGCAGGACATCGTCGCCGGTACGCATACCGAGAGACGAGCGGTTTGAGAGCAGCGTAAAAGGCCTCTATCCCTGCGGAGAAGGCGCGGGCTATGCAGGCGGAATCACATCGGCTGCCATGGATGGGATTAAGACGGCGGAGGCGGTTGTATCGTGTTATGCGCCCCATCACGGTATGGCATGAGGAAAGCAGCTGTTCAGCCGGACGTTCTGCACGGCATCAGCGCCGTTTCATTGACGAATGGAAAAAAATGTTGTAAGATATGAGACAAAAAGACTGAACGAACATGATTGGAGACACCATGAAAACCGAAGTGCGGGAAAAGCTGAAGGATAAACAGAGGATAGTCATAAAGATCGGTTCGTCTTCCCTGACCCATACGTATACGGGAGACTTGAACCTGATGAAGATCGAGAAGCTGGTGCGCGTCATCAGTGATTTGAAAGGGGAAGGGAAATCCGTGGTCCTGGTTTCTTCCGGGGCAATCGCGGTGGGACGCCAGGCGCTCGGCCACCATACAAGACCGGTTACCATCTCCGAGAAGCAGGCGTTTGCGGCGGTAGGTCAGGCGCGCCTGATGATGGTGTACCAGAAGCTGTTTGCGGAGTATAACCAGGTGGCGGCGCAGGTTCTGCTGACAAAGGATACCATGATCAACGACAGCTCCCGCTATAACGCGCAGAATACGTTTGATGAGCTCTTGAAGCTGGGAACCATACCGATTGTGAATGAGAACGACACGGTTTCCACCTCAGAGATCCCTTACGTCGATAATTTCGGGGATAACGACAGGCTGTCCGCCATCGTAGCGGCTCTGATCGGCGCGGATTTACTCATTCTGCTGTCGGATATCGACGGCCTTTACTCCGATGATCCGAGACAGAATCCGAAGGCGCAGTTTATCCGCCAGGTGGATGAGATTACGCCGGAGCTCATGGATATGGGAAAGGCCACCTCTGGCAGCGATGTAGGGACCGGAGGAATGGCGGCGAAGCTGGCGGCGGCCCGGATTGCCACGGACAGCGGCTCCGACATGGTCATCGCTAACGGGGATGATGTGGAAGTGGTATCCCAGATCATGACGGGAGCTGATAAGGGCACGCTTTTCCTGGCCCATCCCAACTTTGATTTCGATCTGATGCACTACATAAATAACGAATATTAGGAGGATTATCCATGCAGCAGGAAAAAATAGACAGAATCAACACACTCTACCACAAGGCTCAGGCTGTGGGACTTTCAGAGGAGGAGAAGGCAGAACAGGCCGCCCTGCGAAAGGAATACATCGAGGCAATCCGCATGAGTTTAAGAGGAAATCTAAACAGTATTTCGATTCAGGAAGAGGACGGAACTATAACGGATCTGGGGAAAAAGCATGGAAATGTCGGGCAAGAGTGAAGTCAGGGAGTGGGTAAAGGAGAACCGTCTGGCTCTCACACAGAAGCAGGAGCTGGAATGGAATGATGCCATCTGCAAAAAGATTTTAAGCCTCCGGACCATACGGCAGGCGTTCTGTGTCTACTGTTACGTGTCCTTCCGTCACGAGGCAGGAACCGAAAAACTGATCACGAGCCTGCTGGAAATGGGAAAATACGTGGCGGTGCCGAAGGTGGAAGGAAAAAGACTGGTATTTTATGCGATCCAGGGGAAGCGGGATCTGGAAAGCGGCGTCATGGGGATTATGGAGCCTAAATTAAACTGCCTGCGCATCCGTGACGAATTCGCGCCGGTTATTGTGCCGGGAATCGCATTTGACAGGGAAGGACACCGGGTCGGCTACGGCGGCGGATATTACGACCGTTTCTTCGAGGAAGAACCGGATCATCCCAGATTTGGTATCGCCTATCCGTTCCAGCTTTTCGATTCTCTGCCGGCAGAATCTCACGATAAGGGGATGGATCTGGTAATCACTCCATACGATCCCGGCTGAAACCATTCATTTTGATAACAGGGAGGAACGCGATATGACACTTATTGAGACAGGAAAAAGAGCGAAGGAGACGGCGGGAGTTCTTGGAATTCTCGGTTCTGATAAGAAAAACGAGGGGCTGAGGGCTGCTGCCGCTGCTTTGCTGGAAGGCGAGGAAGATATTCTGACCGCCAATCAGGACGATGTGATTAAGGCGACGATAAACGGCATGAGCGCAGGTATGATCGACCGCCTGGAACTGACGCCCTCCAGGATCGAGGCCATGGCTGACGGACTCATCAGTGTGGCCGGTTTGGACGATCCGGTAGGCGAGGTGATCTCCATGAAGGTCCGGCCAAACGGTCTTACCATTGGACAGAAACGCGTTCCCATGGGAGTGGTCGGCATCATCTATGAAGCCAGGCCCAATGTGACTGCGGATGCCTTCGGACTCTGCTTTAAATCCGGCAACAGCGTGATCTTAAAGGGCGGAAGCGATGCGCTGGAGTCCAATAAGGCCATTGTCAGATGCCTCCGCGCCGGCCTTAAAAACGCCGGCCTTCCGGAAGACTGTGTTCAGCTGATCACAGACACCGACCGGGAGGTGACGAAGGAATTCATGCGTCTGCACGACTACGTGGATGTGCTGATTCCGCGAGGCGGAGCCGGACTGATTCGTTCGGTGGTGGAGAACAGTACAGTGCCCGTCATCGAGACGGGGACCGGCAACTGCCATATCTTCGTGGATGAGACTGCGGATTTCAAGATGGCTCTCGATATCATATTCAACGCCAAGACTCAGAGGATCGGCGTCTGCAACGCCTGCGAATCACTGGTGATACACAAAAAGATCGCAGAAGAATTTCTGCCGCTTTTAAAAGCCAGGCTCGATAAAAAACAGGTCGAGGTGCGGGCGGATGAAGAGGCCTGCCGGATCGTGCCCCAGTTTGTTCCGGCGTCGGAAGAGGATTGGGGGACGGAGTATTTAGACTATATTCTGTCTTTGAAGGTGGTAGATTCCATAGATGAGGCCATCGCCCATATCAACCGTTATAATACGAAGCATTCCGAGGCCATCATTACATCGGATTACGGGAATTCCCAGAGGTTCTTAAATGAGATCGATGCGGCCGCTGTCTATGTCAACGCTTCCACCAGATTTACCGACGGGTTCGAATTTGGGTTTGGCGCGGAGATCGGCATCAGCACTCAGAAGCTTCATGCGAGAGGCCCTATGGGGCTTAAGGAGCTTACCACGACGAAGTACATTATCTATGGAAACGGACAATGCAGGCCGCCGGCTCTGTAACTAAGGACGGCAGCGGTGCATTACGGCCTTCGGCCCCGTTTCGCTGCACAGGAAGCTGTTTGCGTATCTGAGTCCGCCTTGTTTACAGGGCGGACTTGATTCTTTTTTTCAGATGGACAGCCGCGGCATTTTTTGTGTTTGCAATAGAATTGATTTATGCTATAATATTCAAAGTCATTCCGGGCTTTTAGGGGAACGGAATGTGGAGTGAGATAAATGGAGGAAATCATTGAATGGATCATTTACATATGACGCATGAAGAAGCTTTAAAAGCGGCACCGGCAGAGGAACCGGGCAGACAGCAGTTTTTTATGGAGCGCTGCCGGCAGCTGATCGATGAGAGGAAGAAAAACGGGACGTATCGCGGAACCTTTCACATCGAGACCTTCGGCTGCCAGATGAACGCCAGGGATTCGGAAAAACTGACCGGAATTTTAGAGGCCTCCGGCTTTACGGAGACGGATACGGAGGAGGCGGATTTCGTCCTCTATAATACGTGTACGGTCAGAGACAACGCCAACCAGCGTGTGTACGGCAGACTCGGATACTTAAACCGTATAAAACAGAAAAATCCGGCTATGATGATCGCTCTCTGCGGCTGTATGATGCAGGAGGAAACCGTGGTGGAAAAGATAAAGAAGAGCTATCGCTTTGTCGACATCATATTCGGGACTCATAATATTTTTAAACTGGCAGAACTGATTTCTGAACGCATGGATGAGAAGAAGATGGTAGTTGACATCTGGAAAGAAACCGACCGGATTGTGGAAGAACTTCCCACGGACCGGAAGTATCCGTTCAAGTCCGGCGTTAATATTATGTTTGGCTGCAATAATTTCTGCAGCTACTGTATCGTTCCTTATGTGCGCGGCCGTGAGAGAAGCAGGAATCCCCAGGATATCGTGGGAGAGATCAGGCGTCTTGTCGCAGACGGCGTGGTGGAGGTGATGCTTCTGGGCCAGAATGTGAATTCCTACGGAAAGAATCTGGAAGAGCCGATGACATTTGCAAAGCTGCTTCAGGAGGTGGAGGCGATCGACGGCCTTCGGCGCATCCGTTTTATGACCTCCCATCCGAAGGACTTATCGGATGAACTGATTGAAGTGATGAAGAATTCTGATAAGATCTGCCACCATCTCCATCTGCCGCTCCAGTCCGGAAGCAGCAGGATCTTAAAGACCATGAACCGGAGATACACGAAGGAACAGTATCTGGAACTGGTGGAGAAGATCAGAGCCGCGGTTCCTGATATCTCTTTAACCACGGACATTATCGTCGGATTCCCGGGAGAGACGGAAGAGGACTTCTCAGAGACCATGGATGTGGTGAGAAGAGTTCGTTTTGACAGTGCTTTTACGTTTATTTATTCCAGGCGTACGGGTACGCCAGCGGCCGCCATGGAAGATCAGATACCGGATGATGTGGTGAAGAACCGGTTTGACCGTCTCCTTTCAGAGGTACAGGCAGTCTCGGCCGAGGTATGCGGACGCGACGTGCACACCGTTAAGAGTGTACTGGTGGAGGAACTGGATGATCATGTGGAAGGCTTCGTAACGGGCCGGCTTGACAACAACACCATCGTCCATTTTAAGGGGGACCGTTCGCTGATCGGTAAGATCGTGGATGTGTACCTCGATGAGTCGAAGGGCTTTTATTATATGGGAACCATGAAATAGCAACAGAACAGTACGACAGAAGAAAAGAGGAAAAAACGTGGCCGGAATGTCACCAATGATGGTCCATTATTTGGAAACCAAGAAGCAGTACCCGGACTGTATCCTGTTTTACAGGCTGGGGGATTTTTATGAGATGTTTTTTGAAGATGCGCTCACCGTCTCTAAGGAACTGGAGATTACTCTGACAGGAAAAGAATGCGGCCTGGAGGAACGGGCGCCCATGTGCGGCGTTCCCTACCATGCGCTTGATAACTATTTGTACAGGCTGGTCCAGAAGGGCTACAAGGTAGCCATTGCGGAGCAGATGGAAGATCCCAAACAGGCCAAGGGACTGGTAAAAAGAGAGGTTATCCGTGTCGTCACCCCCGGAACCATCACCAGCGCCCAGGCACTGGATGAGACGAAGAACAACTATTTAATGGGGATCGTTTATATCGACGAGCGGTTCGGCATTGCCGTTTCCGACATCAGTACAGGCGACTTCCTGGTGACTGAAGTGGCGTCGGAACGGGAACTGGCGGATGAGATCAATAAATTCTGCCCGTCTGAAATTATCTGCAACGATGCATTTTTCGTATCCGGTGTGGACACCGAGGAGGTCAAGAACCGGTATCAGACAGTCATCTCTGCCCTTGACAGCCATTTCTTCTCGGATGAAGGCTGCAGGAAGATCTTAAAGGAACACTTTAAGGTCGGCTCACTCGATGGACTGGGACTGCAGGATTACGATACGGGAGTGATTGCGGCGGGGGCCGTCATGGAGTACATGTACGAGACCCAGAAGAGCACGCTGTCCCATATTACGACCATCACGCCCTATTCTACCGGGGAGTTTATGATTATCGATACTTCTACCAGAAGGAATCTGGAGCTTTTGGAGACCATGCGGGAGAAGCAGAAGAGAGGAACCCTTCTGTGGGTTCTGGATAAGACGAAGACGGCCATGGGAGCCAGACTTTTAAGGACTTACATCGAACAGCCGCTGATCCATAAGGACGATATCATCGCCCGCCAGAATGCCATCGAAGAGCTGAATATGAACTACATATCCAGGGAGGAAATATGTGAATACTTAAATCCCATCTACGACCTGGAACGTCTGATTGGCCGCATCAGCTATAAGACAGCCAATCCCAGGGATTTAATCTCCTTTAAGAATTCCCTGGAGATGCTTCCGTATATCAAAGATCTTATGGGAGAGTTCACGACTCCTCTGTTAAAAGAGCTCTGGGAAGAGCTGGATCCGCTGGAAGATGTTCATGATCTGGTCTCCCGAGCCATCGTGGATGATCCGCCTGTTTCCTTAAGAGACGGGGGAATCATAAAAGAAGGCTACCACGAGGAGACGGACAAGCTGCGCCATGCGAAGACGGAAGGAAAGACGTGGCTTGCACAGCTGGAGTCCAGAGAGCGTGATAAAACAGGAATCAAGAATCTGAAGGTCAAATACAACAAGGTGTTTGGATATTACTTCGAAGTGACGAATTCCTTTAAAGGGATGGTTCCGGACTACTTTGTCCGCAAGCAGACGCTGGCTAATGCCGAGCGGTATACAACGGATGAACTGAAGGAACTGGAGGATATGATCCTGGGGGCGGAGGACAAGCTCTATACGCTGGAATACGGCCTCTTCTGTGAGGTGAGAGACACCATTGCTGCCGAGGTTCTGCGAATTCAGCAGACGGCCCGGGCGATCGCAGGCATCGACGTGATGACCTCCCTTTCCGCAGTGGCCACAAAAAATAACTACGTAAAGCCGCGCATCAACGAAAAGGGCGTGATTGACATCAAGAACGGCCGCCATCCGGTGGTGGAGAAAATGATGCGGGATGATCTGTTTGTTGCCAACGATACGTATCTGGATAATACGAAAAACAGGCTTTCCATCATCACCGGCCCCAACATGGCAGGAAAATCAACATACATGCGCCAGACGGCCTTAATCGTTCTGATGGCGCAGCTGGGCAGCTTCGTACCTGCAGATGAAGCCAATATCGGTATCTGTGACAGAATCTTTACCCGGGTGGGCGCCTCCGATGATCTGGCATCCGGCCAGAGCACCTTCATGGTGGAGATGACCGAGGTTGCCAATATTTTGAGAAATGCGACGAAGAACAGCCTGATCGTTCTCGATGAGATCGGCAGAGGAACCAGTACCTTCGACGGCCTGTCCATCGCCTGGGCGGTGGTGGAGCACATCAGCAATCCGAAGCTTCTTGGAGCCAAGACGCTGTTTGCCACCCATTACCATGAGCTGACGGAGCTCGAGGGAACCATAAACGGTGTCAATAATTACTGCATCGCCGTAAAGGAGCAGGGAGATGACATCGTATTTTTAAGAAAAATCGTGAAGGGCGGAGCGGACAAGAGCTACGGCGTTCAGGTGGCAAAGCTTGCAGGCGTTCCCGATTCCGTAATTGTACGGGCGAAGGAGCTTCTGGTGGAGTTAAGCGATGCGGATATCACGGCGAGGGCGAAGGAGATTGCGGAAGCAGGAGCGGGTACACCGAAGCATGCCGCCGTTCCCAGGCCGGATGAGGTGGATTTACAGCAGATGTCCCTGTTTGACACGGTTAAGGATGATGATATCGTCCGGGAACTGGGGGAACTGGAGCTGGGAAACATGACGCCCATTGACGCCCTAAACACATTGTACCGTTTACAGACGAAACTTAAGAACCGCTGGCAGTAAGACACAGTTACAATTCAGCCGTACGTCTGAATTGCCGCAAGAGATAAAGGAGCGATAAGCCATATGCCAAACATTACGCTACTGGATCAAAATACGATTAATAAGATCGCTGCGGGCGAGGTGATCGAGAGGCCGGCTTCTGTTGTAAAGGAGCTGCTGGAGAATGCCATCGATGCCAGAGCCACGGCGGTGACGGTTGAAATAAAAGAGGGGGGCACCACCTTTATCCGTGTGACCGACAACGGCTGCGGGATTCCGAGAGAAGAGGTTCCCCTGGCTTTTCTGCGCCATTCTACCAGCAAGATCAAGTCTGTGGAAGACTTATTTACGATTTCGTCCCTGGGCTTCCGCGGCGAAGCGCTTGCCAGTATTGCCGCTGTCTGCCAGGTGGAACTGATTACAAAGACCAGCGAAGCCCTGACGGGAAGCCGTTACCAGATTGAGGGCGGCATGGAACGGCCGCTGGAGGAGATTGGAGCGCCGGAAGGGACTACATTTATTGCAAGAAATCTGTTTTATAACACTCCGGCCAGAAGGAAATTCTTAAAAACACCCATGACGGAAGGGTCCCATGTAGCCGAACTGGTGGAAAAGATCGCACTTTCCCATCCGGAGATTTCAATTCGTTTTATCCAGAATAACCAGAATAAGCTGCATACCTCCGGAAACCACAATTTAAAGGACATCATCTATACGGTTTTCGGCAGGGAGATCGCGGCGAATTTACTGGAGGTGGAGGCGAAGAAGCAGGATATCTCCATCAGCGGCTTTATCGGGAAGCCCGTGATTGCAAGGGGAAACAGGAATTACGAAAATTATTTTATTAATGGGCGGTATATCAGAAGCAGCATCATATCGAAAGCCATAGAAGAGGCCTACAAGCCTTTTATGATGCAGCACAAGTATCCGTTTACCATGCTTCATTTCACCATTGAGCCTGAGCTTTTGGATGTCAATGTCCATCCGACCAAGATGGAACTGCGCTTCCGCGACGGAGAGATGGTGTACCGCATGGTCTATGACGCCGTTTCCGGGGCGCTGGCGCACAAGGAGCTGATTCCGGAAGTGGAACTGAATAAGGACAGGACGGATCAGGAGGCGAAGGAGGCGAGGAAACGCGAGCCGTCGCCGGAACCCTTTGAGCTTCGCAGGCTGGAGGCCATGAGCAGGCAGCAGGCGGCGTGTGCACCGGGATCGAAACGGCTGAAACCGGCAGAGCCGTCACTCATGAAAGATCCTGATTTTCTGGCTGAAAACTGGCTGAAGAAGCCGGCTGCGCCGCCAGAAACCAACCCTCTGCGCGGCCCGTCTCAGGAACCTGTCCCGAGCAGCCGGGAAGAAGCGGCGGCCGTTACAAAACCCGCTGCACCGGAAGGTGAAACTATTACACCGGAACATGATAATACAGCCGGAGCAGGAAAGCCGGAGCAGCTGGATCTCTTTGACGGAAAGCTTCTGGAGCCGAAATCAAGGCAGATGCACAAGCTGATCGGCCAGGTGTTCGATACCTACTGGCTGGTGGAATTTAACGAACAGCTTTACATTATTGATCAGCATGCGGCTCATGAAAAGGTTTTATATGAGAAAACCATGGCAACACTTAAAAACAGGGAATACTCATCCCAGATGCTGGATCCTCCTATCATTCTGACTTTGAATATGAATGAGGAGGTGCTGTTAAAAGAGCATATGAAGTATTTTTCGGACATGGGATTCGAGATTGAACCGTTTGGCGGCAGAGAATATGCGGTGAGAGGCGTTCCGGCCAACTTACTGTCCATTGCCAAAAAGGATTTGCTGATCGAGATGATTGACGGGCTCTCTGACGACGTTTCGACCCATAACCCTGACATCATTTATGACCGGGTAGCGACGATGTCCTGCAAAGCCGCAGTCAAAGGCGGAAACCGGCTGTCGGCGGCGGAGGCCAATGAGCTGATTGACCAGCTTTTGAATCTGGAGAATCCGTATGCGTGTCCTCACGGACGGCCGACGATTATCTCCATGAGTAAGTACGAGCTGGAGAAAAAATTTAAGAGGATTGTATCATGAAACCACTGATTATCTTGACGGGCCCCACGGCTGTGGGAAAGACAGCTCTGTCTGTCCGGCTGGCGAAAGCCGTTGGCGGGGAGATCATAAGTGCTGATTCCATGCAGGTGTACCGCCATATGGACATCGGCTCTGCCAAGGTGACACGGGATGAGATGGAGGGGATCCCCCACTATCTCATCGATATCCTGGAACCCACAGGAGAGTTTAATGTCGCCGTATTTAAAAAAATGGCGGCGGAGGCGGTCCAGGAGATCTATTCTCACGGCAGTATACCGATTGTTGTGGGAGGAACCGGTTTTTACATTCAGGCCCTTCTGTACGATATCGATTTTACGGAGCAGGGAGAGGAACGGGAAATCCGGGAGGAACTGGAACGGCTGGGAGAGGAACGGGGATCCGTTTTTCTGCACGATATGCTGGCGGAGATTGATCCGGAGGCTGCCATGGAGATTCATGCCAACAACCGGAAACGCATGATCCGCGCCATTGAGTTTTACAGGCAGACGGGGGAGAGAATCTCCGAACACAACAGGCGGGAACGTCAGAAGCAGTCCCCTTATGACTTTTTGTATTACGTCCTCACAGATGACAGGAAGACACTCTATGAGCGGATTGACAGACGGGTTGACGGTATGATGGAGGCCGGACTGGTTCATGAAGTGGAACAATTAAGAGATATGGGCTGCACGAAGGACATGGTCTCCATGCAGGGACTGGGATACAAGGAAATTCTGGATTACCTGATGGGGAATACGACCCTCGACGAGGCAGCTGCTATTTTAAAGCGGGATACGAGGCATTTTGCGAAGCGCCAGATTACCTGGTTTAAGCGGGAGCGGGATGTGCGGTGGCTGAATCTGGAAGACTTTGGCTGCGACAGAGAAAAAGTTCTGGAGAAAATACTTCAGGATATCAGAGAAACATATGGATTGGAGACAGAAAATCATGGAAATGGATGCGATGTATGAGCAGCTTGGAATCGAAAAAAGGGTTCTGGAGTTCGGAAAGGAGATCGAAGAACATCTTTCTGAACGCTTTGCCGCGATTGATGAGACGGCGGAGTATAATCAGCTGAAGGTGATAAAAGCCATGCAGGACAACCGCGTCAGCGACATACATTTTGCCGCAACCACCGGATACGGCTATAATGATCTTGGCCGGGATACACTGGAAGATGTTTATGCCAGCGTGTTCCACACGGAGAGTGCCCTGGTGAGGCCGGGCTTAATCAGCGGAACCCACGCGCTTCACGTGGCGCTGTCCGGCAATTTACGGCCGGGTGATGAGCTTCTCTCGCCGGTGGGAAAGCCGTATGACACGCTGGAGGAGGTCATTGGAATCCGGGAGAGCACCGGCTCTTTAAAAGAATACGGAGTCGTCTACCGTCAGGTGGATTTACTTCCGGATGGAAGCTTTGATTTTGATGGAATTGCAAAGGCAATCAACGAAAAAACGAAGCTGGTGACAATCCAGCGTTCAAAAGGGTATGCGACCCGGCCGACCTTATCGGTGGAGCGGATTGGTCAGCTGATCGCCTTCATCAGGACGGTAAAGCCGGATGTCGTCTGTATGGTAGACAACTGTTACGGCGAGTTTGTGGAACGGATAGAACCGGCCGATGTGGGCGCGGATATGATGGTGGGGTCTCTCATCAAGAATCCCGGCGGCGGACTGGCGCCGATCGGCGGCTACATCGCGGGAAGGAAGGACTGCATTGACCGCGCCTCCTACCGTCTGACTGCCCCCGGCCTTGGGCGCGAGGTGGGAGCCAGTCTGGGACTGAATCAGTCCTTCTATCAGGGACTGTTCCTTGCGCCAACCGTGGTGGCGGGAGCCTTAAAGGGGGCAGTTTTTGCTGCCAATGTCTATGAAAAACTGGGATTCGCCGTGGTTCCCAACAGCACCGAGTCACGCCATGACATCATTCAGGCTGTGACCTTTGGAAAACCGGAGGGGGTTATCGCATTCTGCCAGGGAATTCAGGCGGCCGCTCCGGTGGACAGCTTCGTCACTCCGGAACCGTGGGCGATGCCGGGCTATGATGCGCCGGTTATCATGGCTGCGGGCGCCTTTGTGCAGGGAGCCTCCATCGAACTTTCGGCCGACGGACCGATAAAACCGCCGTACGCCGTATATTTCCAGGGCGGGCTTACCTGGTACCATGCGAAGCTTGGAATTCTCATGTCCATGCAGAAATTAAAGGATGCGGGACTGATTACGTTATAGGCAGCCATTCGGTTTCCGTTTCCAGCTATGGTGTGAAACGGTAAAAAAGTGTATACACGACAACGTTTCTATGATAGAATAACAAGACAGGCATGGATTTTCCTGCCAAAAACGAACGAGGGGTAGTAACAGATGAAACGAAAAAACTGCTGGGTACTGCTTCTTCTGGTGCTGACGGGGATTGTGCTGGGCGGATTTATCGGGACGATGGCGCAGGATGTATCCTGGTTGTCCTGGCTGAATTTTGGACAGTCCTTCGGTTTCGATTCTCCGTTAATCATTAACTTCGGTATTCTGGTCATCACCTTTGGCCTGAGTATCAGGATCACCATGGCAAGCATCATTGGAGTGGTATTGGCTCTCATTACTTATCGGTTCATTTAACATACATATGTCTTTGACACGTACCTGGAGAGTAGCGGACAGGAGACATATGAGCAGAATTACGATGAAAGACATACCGGCGGATGACCGGCCTTATGAGAAGTGTCTGCAGACCGGCCCTGAGAGGCTGAGCGATGCGGAACTTCTCTCCATCATCATCCGGACGGGATCCAGGGAAGACAGTTCCCTGGCCCTTGCACAAAAGATACTGGCCTTAAACTACCCCAGCGAGGGTATTTTAGGGCTTTTGCATCTTTCGCTCCCCGAACTGACTCAGATCAAGGGAATCGGAAGAGTGAAGGGAGCTCAGCTTCTCTGTATCGGAGAACTGTCAAAGAGAATCTGGAAGAAGGCAGTTCTGGAAGATGTGGCCTCCTTTACCAATCCGGAAGACATTGTCAACTACTACGTGGAAGACATGCGGCACATGGAGCAGGAACAGATCCGCATCATGCTGCTGAACACCAAGGGCGTGCTCTTAAAAGATGTGCTGGTTTCCCAGGGTACGGTGAACGCTTCCGTCGTTTCACCCAGGGAGATTTTCATTGAGGCGCTGAAATACCATGCCGTGAATTTGATTGTGGTTCATAATCATCCCAGCGGCGATCCGGCTCCCAGCAGGGAAGACATCACTCTGACCAGGAGAATTATGGAAGCCGGAGATTTAATTGGAATCCGTATGTTGGATCATATTATTATAGGAGATAATTCCTATACCAGTTTTAAGGAACGGGGAATCATTTAGATGGAATCGAAACGCAGTAAATACGTCCTGATTGCCTTAACGGTGATCTGTGTGCTTTTAATCGGCCTTACATCAATCCATGACGAGTGGCTGACGCCTTTGAGAACCGGAGTCGGTTATTTTCTGATCCCGGTACAGTCCGGAGTGAACCGGGTGGGCTCCGCTATTTACGATGAGATCATGGATTATACAAAACTGAAAGATGCTCTGGAAGACAACAAGGAGATGAAGGACATCATCACCCAGCTTACGGAGGAGAATACAAGGCTTCAGGCGGAGGAATTCGAACTGAAGCGGCTGAGACAGCTGTATGAGCTGGATCAGGAGTACGGCCAGTACCATAAGGTCGGGGCCAGAGTCATTGCCAACGACTCCAGCAACTGGTTCCAGGTGTTCCGTATCGACAAGGGATCGAAGGACGGAATCGCCGTGGACATGAACGTGGTTGCAGGCGGCGGCCTGGTGGGAATCGTCACGGATGTGGGCGCCAATTACGCCACAGTCCGTTCCATTATCGATGATTCCAGCCGTGTCAGCGCCATGGCGATCCAGTCCGGCGACGGCTGTATCGTGGCGGGCGACTTGACATTGTTTAAAGAAGGGCGTCTCCGCATTACCAATGTGCTGAAGGACAGTGATTTAAAGGATGGCGATAAGATCGTCACATCCAATACCAGCTCTGTCTTTGTGCCGGGCGTTCTGGTAGGCTATGCAGCGGAAATTACCAATGACACAAATAATGTGACAAAATCAGGTTATTTAATTCCGGCGGCGGAATTTGACAGTCTGCAGGAGGTTCTGGTCATTACGGACCTCAAAGCGAAGATGATGGAGGAGGCAGGCCCGGAAGACGGTTCCACCGAAGAGACACAGGCCGGCGGGAGTGAAGCGGATGAGGCTTCTTCGGAAGAAGAAACCACCGCGGCACAGTAGCAGCTATGATGACGGAGCGAAGTAACGATATTGAAAGGAGCAGGGGCGATGAAACGAATCATTTTTAATATACTTATGATTATTTTGGCCTTTACGGTTCAGAACTGCATTTTTCCACTGCTTCCTTTTCTGTCCGCATCTCCGAATCTGCTGCTGATTCTGACCTTTTCCTTTGGATTTATCCATGGAAAGGAGGCCGGTATGTACTACGGCCTTCTTTCCGGTCTTCTGATGGACTTATTTTACAGCGGCCCCTTCGGATTCTATACGCTTATTTTCGTTTATGTGGGATATGTAAACGGAATCTGTACCAGATACTACTATGAGGATTACATTACGCTGCCGCTTATTCTCAGCGTGGTCAATGACCTGGCGTATAATCTTTATATTTATGTGTTCCGGTTCCTGATCCGGAAACGTCTCGGAATCGGATATTACTTTATGAACTTAATGCTGCCGGAGATTATCTTTACGGTGGTTACAACACTGCTTATTTACCGTATTTTCCTGATGTTTAACCGTCATCTGGAAGAGATAGAAAAAAGAGGAGATTCATCGATTGTTTAGAGATTTATTAGACATCTTAAAAGACTTTTTGAAGAAAATCATATCGTCAAGACTCCTGGTTCTGGGAGTTATCTGTATCGCCATGTATGCAGGGCTCATCCATAAACTGTTCAATCTGCAGATTGTAAACGGAGAACAGGCGCTGAATGATTATATGCAGCTGACGGAACAGACGCTTACCACAGCGGGGACACGCGGTAATATCTACGACAGGAACGGAAAGGTGCTGGCTTATAATAAGCTGGCTTATTCCGTGACTGTTCAGGATACAGGTGCATATAAAACAACGGCGGATCAGAACGCCATGTATTTAAGGCTGGTCCGTATTTTGGAGAAGCATGGGGAAACGGTACAGGGAAAGTTTGAGGTTGCCCTCGACAGCAACGGGGATATGATCTATACATCCTCCTCGGAGGCTGCCAGGAAGCGTTTCCTGAGGGATTACTACGGATTAAAGAGTGTGGAAGAGCTGGATGACGAGGACAATAAGTATCCTTCCGCAATTTCAGCCAGAGAGCTGTTTGAGAAGGCGTTCACCACAGCAAAATTAAATGAGATGAAGGATGCCGACGGAAATCCGGTCACCATGACGGACCAGGAGGCGCTGGACATCATCAACATCAAGTATGCGCTGCGTCTGATGTCTTACCGCAAATACGAGGCGACAACGGTGGCGACACAGGTTTCTGACGAGACGGTTGCGGATGTCTTAGAGCACACCGCCGATCTGGCAGGAGTCAACGTGGAGGAAACCACGATCCGGGCCTATAATGACAGTATCGCATTCGCCCCCATTATCGGTTATACCGGCAAGGTACAGGAGGACCAGCTGGAAGAACTGAAAAAGAGCCGTCCGGACTATGACGTCAACGATATTGTGGGAACGACGGGGATTGAAGCCGCGATGGAGCAGGAACTTCAGGGAACAAAGGGAAGTAAGACGATCTACAAGGACAGCCGCGGGCGGGTCAGGGAGACTCTCAACGAGACGGAATCCAAGGCAGGCAATGATATCTATCTTACACAGATCGCAGGGCTGCAGACCGGTATTTACCATCTGGTGGAACAGTCTCTGGCCGGAGTTCTGTTAAAGACCATACTGCCCGGCGACGTGGAGATTACGAGTACCACGGACGGATCCAACATGAAGATACCGGTCAAGGACGCGTATTTCCAGCTGATTAATAATAATATTCTGTCTCTGAAGCATTTTGAATCGGAAGAAGCCTCAGATGTGGAAAAGAATATCAACAGTAAATTCTTATCCTCCAGGGATCAGATTTTTTCTGAACTTCAAAATGAGCTTATGAGCAGTCATCCGGCTACGTTAAAGGACTTAGACCAGGATCTGGCCGCCTATATGTATTATATCTACACGTATCTGGCAAGCCCGACCGTGGGCATTATTAAGGAGGACCTGATTGATCAGACGAGTCAGGAGTATCTGGCATGGAAAGCCGATGAGATCAGTCTGCGCGACTACCTGTATTACGGAATTGCAAACGGCTGGGTGGATACGACGAAGCTGGAGACCGGTTCCAAATATTCCAACGCTGACGATACCTTCCGGACCCTGGTGGATTATGTTCTCGCGGAACTGAAGGAAGACCGGAATTTTACAAAGAGAATTTACCGTTATCTGATCAACGACGACGTTATCACGGGACAGGAACTGTGCCTGGCGCTGTTTGACCAGGGAATTCTGGAATACAATGAGGAAGACATCAACCAGTTAAAGGCAACCGGAGATGCCTATGCCTTTCTGATGAAGAAGATATCCACCCTGGAGATCACGCCGGCACAGCTGGCGCTGGCTCCGTGCAATGCGGGCGTGGTGGTAACGGATATCAGGACGGGAGAGGTGCTGGCCCTCGTATCCTATCCGGGATATGATAATAACCGGATCGGTGACAGCGCCTATTTCAGCCAGCTTCAGAATGATTTGTCACTGCCGCTGTACAACAATGCGACCCAGGCAAAGAAGGCGCCGGGTTCTACCTTTAAGCCACTTACGGCTGTTGCCGCACTGGAGGAACACGTCATCGGCATCGATGATACGATCGAGTGTACCGGACGGTATGAAGAGATTGATACACCGATTAAGTGCTGGATCTATCCGGGGCGCCACGGCCCGTTAAATATGGTTGGCGGCCTGCTGAATTCCTGCAACTTTTTCTTTGCGGATCTTGGTCACAGGCTGTCCATGGATGCCGAAGGAAACTACGTTCCGTCTCTCGGACTGGATAAGCTGCACAAGTATGCGGCCATGTTCGGTCTGGATCATAAATCCGGCGTGGAAATCGACGAGCTGGAGCCTCAGATTTCGGACATCGATCCGGAGCGTTCCGCCATGGGGCAGGGAAACCACGCTTATACCAATGTACAGTTATCGAGATATGTGGCGGCCATCGCCAGCAGGGGAAATGTTTTCGAACTCAGTTTACTGGATAAGATCACGGATTCTGAAGGTAATCTGATTAAAGATTATACCCCTGAGATTTCTTCTCATATTGACGCGGCGGATTCAACGTGGGATACTGTACAGCAGGGAATGAGGGAGGTTATCGCCAGTGGTACGGCGAAGAAGCTGTTTGCTGATCTGGAGGTTCCGATTGCAGGCAAGACCGGTACGGCTCAGGAGGCAAAGAACAAACCGAACCACGCCTTCTTTATTTCCTATGCGCCATATAACAATCCGGAGATCTGTGTGACCGTGAACATTCCGTACGGATATTCGGCTTCGAATGCCGCTAATATTGCAAAAAGCGTGTATCAGTATTATTATGGTGAAATTGATCTGGAATCAATTCTGAATGCCGGTGCGCGTGACGCGGCGAATGTCACGATTCGCGATTAAGAAGGGGAAGAGAAAAGGTCAGGTGGATATGATGCATAATACCGTAGTGATTAAAAGCAACAAGGCGGGCATGACCGTTTATCTGGAGCCGGAGGTCCCGTTTCAGACGCTTCTTGCCGATATTGGCAGGAAGTTTGGAGACAACACAAAATTCTGGGGTTCGGCTCAGATGACGCTGACGCTGGAGGGAAGAAAACTGACGGCGGAAGAGGAATTTGCGGTTGTTAACCAGATTATGGAGAATTCCAATTTAGAGATCGTCTGCCTCGTTGATACGGACGCAAACCGCATCGAACGCTGCGAAAAAGCACTGAATGAGAAACTGATGGAGCTGTCCTGCCAGACGGGACAGTTCTTTAAAGGCAATTTACAGGACGGAGAGACGCTGGAATCGGAAGCCAGCATCATTATCATCGGAGATGTGGAGCGAGGCTCCAGGGTCATAGCGAAAGGGAACGTGATCGTACTCGGTGCGCTTAAGGGCACCGTATGCGCCGGAGTTGCGGGCAATGAGGCCGCAGTGATTGTGGCATTAACCATGGCGCCGACGCAGCTTCGCATTGCGGACTGTACCTCCAGGCTGGACGGCCGGGGGAAGAAGCTGAGCCGCGGACCGATGACTGCTTCACTGGATGAAAATAAAGTCTCTATCAAACCAATGAAAAAAAGTGTGGAAATATTCCGAAAATTAATGTAGAATAGAATATGGATTGAATCAGGAGGATATGAGATGAGTGAAATCATTGTCATTACTTCCGGAAAAGGCGGGGTAGGCAAGACAACAACCTCTGCCAATGTTGGTACCGGCCTGGCCATTCTGGGGAAAAAGGTAGTTCTTATCGATACGGATATAGGACTGCGGAACTTAGATGTGGTCATGGGACTGGAAAACCGCATTGTCTACAATCTTGTAGATGTGGTAGAAGGCAACTGCCGTATGAAGCAGGCCCTGATAAAAGACAAAAGATATCCAAATCTGTTTTTACTTCCATCGGCTCAGACCAGGGACAAGACCTCTGTGAATCCGGGCCAGATGGTGAAGCTTGTTGATGATCTGCGGGAGGAGTTCGACTACGTTCTTTTAGACTGCCCGGCAGGCATCGAGCAGGGCTTTCAGAATGCTATCGCAGGCGCAGACAGAGCGCTTGTGGTGACGACACCCGAGGTTTCGGCGATCCGTGACGCGGACCGTATTATCGGGCTGTTGGAGGCTTCCGGCATGAAGACCATCGATCTGGTGGTGAACCGGATCCGTATGGATATGGTGAGACGCGGGGATATGATGTCCCTCGACGATGTGATGGACATTCTGGCCATCGACATCATCGGTGCCGTCCCGGATGACGAGGACATTGTCATATCCACCAATCAGGGCGAGCCTCTGGTTGGCATAGGAACACCGGCCGGACAGGCTTATATGGACATATGCAAACGCATAACCGGCGAAACGGTGCCGCTTCAGAACGTGGCGGCGCGCGGAGGGTTTTTCTTTAAGCTTTCCAGCCTCTTAAAGAGAGCGTAGGAGGGATGAGATGAGCCTGTTTCCTGTATTCCGTAAGAAGAATTCAGGAGAGATTGCAAGAAATCGTCTGAAACTTTTGCTGGTTGCGGACAAGGCGGACTGTTCTCCTGAAGTAATGCAGATGATAAAAGACGACATGATCCATGTGATATCGAGATACATGGATGTTGATTCCGACAGAATAGAGATACAGATGACGAAGATGAAGCAGCCGGACTGCGACAGCTACATGCCGGTGCTTTACGCGAACATCCCTATTCGTGATATACCTGACAAGGGGATATACTGACTATGCTTTTTGACTACAATTTTAAATACTATAATTACCGTTTAGTACTTTACATGGTGGCGTTATCCGTTATTGGAATCCTCGTGGTTGCAAGTGCATCCGGACAGGACTCCTCGACGGTTACAAAACAGATAATCGGTATTATGGTGGGCTTTGCCCTGGCCATAGGGCTTTCCATCATCGATTATCATAGAATTATTAATTTATATGCGCTGGATTACGCAGTATGCATCCTTCTTTTGGGTGCGGTGCTGGTGATGGGGCACACGGCGGGAGGAGCTACAAGGTGGATCGACGTTCCGGGTATCGGGCGGATACAGCCTTCCGAGTTCGTGAAGATCGGGCTTATCGTATTCTTTTCCTGGTATTGGAATAAATATCAGGAAAAGATGAATATGCCTGTTATGGTGGGGATTGCGGCCATACTGGCCGTGATACCCATCGCTCTTATCTTTGCGGAGCCGAACCTGTCGACCAGTCTTGTGGTCATTGTCATCATACTCTGTATGGTGTATACAGCTGGAATCAGCTACCGCTGGATTGGCGGCGTGCTTGCGGTTGCCATACCTGCAGGCGCATTGTTTATCTATCTGCTGACGCAGGGGTTAATCCCCTTTATCCACGATTACCAGGCGAGACGTATTCTGGCGTGGATCTATCCGCATGCGGAACAGTATGCGGAAAATATGTATCAGCAGAAGAATTCTATCATGGCAATCAGTTCCGGACAGCTTCAGGGAAAGGGACTTTTTAATACGACGATTGCATCCGTAAAGGATGGAAACTGGCTGGGAACCACCGGCGAAACGGATTTCATCTTTGCTATCATCGGAGAGGAGCTGGGTTTTATCGGCGGGGTGACCGTCATTGTGCTCTTCGGTCTCATCGTATTTGAGTGTCTTCGCATGGCATATAAATCCAGAGACATGGCGGGGCGGCTGATCTGCACCGGCATGGCGGCGCTTATCGGATTTCAGGCTTTTGCCAATATCGCCGTAGCGACACAGATTTTCCCAAATACAGGCCTTCCGCTTCCCTTTATCAGCTCGGGAGTCAGCTCCCTGATCAGTATTTTTATCGGGATGGGCCTTGTTCTGAATGTTGGATTGCAACGCAAAATTGGTAATTATTAAGGAGGTATATCGTTATGAATATAGGATTAGTTGCACATGATTCAAAGAAAAAACTGATGCAGAACTTCTGCATCGCCTACCGGGGGATTTTAAGCAAACACACCCTGTATGCGACAGGGACCACTGGACGTCTGATTGAAGAGGTCACGAATCTAAATATCCACAAGTATCTGGCTGGTCATTTAGGCGGTGAGCAGCAGCTGGGAGCACAGATTGAGCACAACGAGATCGATCTGGTAATCTTTTTAAGAGACCCGCTCTCAACAAAGGCCCATGAACCGGATCTTGTTAATATCATGAAAACCTGCGACATGCACAACATTCCGCTGGCAACCAATTTAGCAACTGCAGAGCTCTTAATCAAATCTCTGGACCGCGGCGACTTAGAGTGGCGTGAGATGTATAAGTAGGAGTCTGTAAGTGAAGAAGAAAATTACGATGAAAGCCGGCTGCGCATTTTTATGCGTGACGATGCTGTCGGGGTGTTCCAGCTTCAAAAAACTGGATGATCCCTATGATTTTGCGCAGAGGACGGCACTATATGAAGGACATACGCTTTCGGACCGGGCAGAGAGTTTTGCACATGATCTCTGTGTCGTCACGGCGGATACTCCATCCTCAGATCAGGCGGTTACCGCGGAAGCGGCGGCGGTCTTTGACCTGTCGGATAAAACGGTGATTTTCGGAAAAAATCCTTTCGAAAAGCTGTATCCCGCCAGTATCACGAAAACCATGACGGCTCTGCTGGCGATCAAATACGGGAATCTGTCCGATGAGGTTACGGTACCGGAGGAAGCTGTGATCACGGAGAGCGGCGCCACCTTATGCGGGATTAAACCGGGCGATAAACTGACCATGGAGCAGCTGCTCTACGGTCTTATGCTGCCTTCCGGAAACGATGCCGGTGCTGCAATCGCAGTTCACATGGATGGCAGCATTGAAAAATTTGCTGACCGGATGAATGAAGAGGCCAGAAAGCTTGGAGCGACAGGGACTCATTTTGTCAATCCCCACGGCTTAAACGATGAAAACCACTATACGACCGCGTACGATCTGTATCTGATTTTCAATGAGGCTATGAAATATCCTGATTTCAGGAAGGTGATCGGCACATCGTCCTATGATGCTGTCTACGCTCTGGCTTCGGGAGAGACGACGACAAAGACCTGGAAGCAGAGCAACTGGTATATGACCGGTGAACGGAATATGCCGGAAGGACTGACTGCGCTGGGAGGCAAAACAGGCACGACAAGGGCTGCCGGAAGCTGTCTGATCATGGCCAGCAGCGGCTCTTCGGGTATGGAATATATTTCCGTAGTCTTAAAAGCCCCTGATAGAACGGGCCTTTACGATAATATGTCAAATATATTGAATAAAATTGTAGATTAGTCGTTGCGTTTTATGGGGATTTGTACTATAATTACTTTAATATTAATAGACTTTTTATACAAATCATATAACTCAAGGAGGAGATCGCTATGGTGCAGATAATAGCAGGAAAAAAGGGTAAGGGGAAGACAAAACATCTGTTGGACAGGGCCAATTCCGCCATCAGGGATTCCAAGGGATCCATCGTCTATTTAGACAAGAGTTCCAAGCACATGTATGAGTTAAGCAACAAGATCCGTCTCATCAATGTCAATGAGTACCCGATTAAATCGAGTGAAGGGTTTATTGGATTTATCTGTGGAATCATTTCACAGGATCACGATTTGGAAATGATGTTTTTAGACAGCTTTTTAAAACTGTCGTGTTTAGAGGGTGAAGATATTACAGACACCATTACGACTTTGGAAAGAATTGGTGAAAAGTATCACGTGACCTTTGTTCTCAGCGTATCCATGGACGCGGAGAATCTGCCTGAGAAAGCACAGGCCGATGTGGTTGTTTCATTATAATCATACATAGACAAAAGAGGAACGTATCTGACTAACGTTGAGGGTATTGGCGGGAGTCAGATGCGTTTTTTGTTTTTTGGCGGAGGGACGCGGACGTGCCGGAGTCTTGCCGGAAAAGCGGCGGGGGACGGGCGGAGTCCTGGCTCATGTTCCCTCGGGGGCAGGCTCCAGGCCCGGAGAGGACGCTGCGCAGGGGGATCGGGCAAATTCCGCCGAACTCCTGATGAGTTCGCCTCCATGTCCCCTTTCGTCCGGGCGTTGATCGCCCTCCCTCACCCCCTGCTCCGCGCCCTCTCCGGACCAGGAGTCTGCGACCCTCGGTAAAATTCGCCAGGACTCCGTCCGTCCCCCGCCGCTTTTCCGGCAAGACTCCGGCACGTCCGCTGACTTTCTCCCGCTAAAAGGGTTTTGATAATAGACAGATATGGCTAGTAATTTCTTTCTTTTAAATTTTGCCGCTTGGTCATTTAAAAAATAAAGCTGGAAAAAACCAGCGGACGTGACATAGACTTGGCGGAAAGGAGTCATGGAGCGGGTGGGGAGGTTTGGCGATTTTTACCGAGGGTCGATGTGCCTTAGCCGGGAGAGGGCATGGAGCAGGAGGTGAAGGAGGGTGATCAACACCCGAGTGAAAGGGGACATGGAGGCGAACTCATCAGGAGTTCGGCGGAATTTGCCCGATCCTCCTGCGGAATGTCCTCTCCGGGCTTAGGCACATCCCCCGAGGGAACATGAGCCAAACCTCCCCGCCCGCTCCATGACTCCTTTCCTCACAACCTAAACCTCGTCCGCGTATTCTCCGCGTATCTTCCGCGTATCTTTCGCTTGAACTTTTTGCATTTACCTCTTATAATAACTAGAAGGGAAAGGAGGCGCTCTCTTGGCACAACAAAAGGTAAGGCCCCGAAAGAAGGAGGCGGCCCCGAAAAAAAAGAATAAAAAGATCATTAAATACAGGAAGCCGCTTCATATCAATGTCGGAATGATCATCTTTGCATTGATTTTTGTTTATATGGTGTTCAGCGTCTATACCTACATACGGAGGGACAAGATCCAGTTCTATGAAGTACAGGAAGGAAGCATCGTGAATAATACCGATTATACCGGTATTATTTTGAGAGAAGAAGAGGTGAAGACTGCCGACAGATCCGGATACATTAACTATTATGTCCGGGAAGGAAAAAGGGCGTCGGTGGGAACTCGGATCTATTCCATTGATGAAACGGGAAATATCGCGTCATTCCTGGAAGAAAATATGGAGGAAGGCGTTACGCTGACGGCGGAGAATCTGGCTGATTTAAAAAAACAGCTGACGGTATTCAGTCTTACGTATGATGATAACCGGTTTAATTCGGTATACGATACGAAGTATTCGCTGGAAGCTGACGTGATGGAATACATGAATTTTAATGCGCTTGATCATGCGGGTAACCTCCTGGATGAGGCGGGAATTAATTTCCAGCAGGTGCGGGCCGATGAGGCGGGCGTTGTCTCCTACGGCGTGGATACTTATGAGAGTCTTAATATTTCTGGTATTTCGGAGGCGGTATTTGACCGCAGTAAGTATACGAAGACGATTACAAAGGCGGGGAATCTGATTGAAAAAGGGATTCCTGTCTATAAGATGATTACGTCGGATTTGTGGTCGGTGGTATTTCCGATGAGTGATGACGATGTGAAGGCGTATGGCGATAAGACGAGCCTGACAGTTACCTTTTCCGGTCATGACTTAAAAGCCGCAGGTAATTTTTCGATGATTACCGGAACGGACGGGAAACCGTACGGCAGACTGGATTTTGACAAATATATGGTTCAGTTTGCTTCGGACCGCTATGTGGATTTTGAGATTATCTCTGATAAGGTGGACGGGCTGAAGATTCCGGCCAGCGCTGTGACGACGAAGGATTTCTATCTTGTTCCCATGGAGTATTTGACCCAGGGCGGAGACAGCTCCGAAAGCGGATTTAACAAGGAGGTCTATTCGGAGTCCGGAAGCTCTGTGGTATTTGTTCCGGCGACGATCTATTATTCCGAAGAGGACAACTACTATATTGAGATGGGCGGAGAGAATGGCTTTAATGCCGGCGATTATATTGTGAAGCCGGATTCTACGGACCGCTATCAGATTGGGGCGAGCGCGTCCTTACAGGGTGTATACAATATCAATAAGGGATATGCCGTGTTCAAGCAGATCGATGTGCTGGCGTCCAATGATGAATACTATACGATAAAGAAGAATATGACGTACGGTCTGGCTGTATACGATCACATTGTTCTGGATGCGTCGACAGTCAGTGAAGGGGAATTAATCTATCAGTAAAGAGGTGCTGCAATATGGTAAAAGAAAATCTGGAAGAGGTAAACAGACGGATTTCGGAGGCCTGCAGACGGGCAGGAAGAAACCGTGAGGATGTGACGCTAATCGCTGTCAGCAAGACGAAACCGGTCTCCATGCTGGAAGAGGCGTATGAGACGGGCATCCGGGATTTTGGTGAAAATAAGGTTCAGGAGCTGTGTGAGAAGCATGAGGTGCTTCAATCGGATATCCGCTGGCACATGATTGGCCATTTACAGCGAAACAAGGTGCGCCAGGTGATTGATAAGACCGTCCTGATCCACAGCGTGGATTCTGTCAGACTCGCAGCCCAGATCGAAGAGGAGGCTGCAAGAAAGGGGATTTCCACAGACATTCTACTGGAGGTAAACGTGGCGGAGGAGGAGAGCAAATACGGCTTCCGCCTGGCAGAAACGGAGCAGGCGATGAGGGAAATTGCAGCATTTCCCCATGTGCATATCCGGGGATTGATGACAATTGCGCCTTTTGTAGACAATTCCGAAGAAAATCGGCCAATTTTTAAAAAATTATATCAATTTTATGTTGACATGCGTGGAAAAAACATTGATAATGTTACTATGAGTATGCTCTCAATGGGTATGACCGGAGACTATGAAGTAGCGATAGAGGAAGGAGCAACTCTGGTAAGAGTCGGTACCGGCATTTTTGGTACAAGATATAAGATTGGAGAGAATGAAGGATGAGCATAATTAGCAAATTGCTGGAGAGTGTGCATTTAAACGGTGACGATGAAGAGGATGACTACTACTTAGATGACGATTACGAAGATGAAGACGACAGACCTGCCAGAAAAGGACTCTTTGCCAAAAAAGATGACGATGACTATTACGATGATGAGGAAGAGTACGATCAGAAACCGCGCTTTCTGTCACGTTCTCCCAAGGTAGTACCGATGAAACAGCGCTCCATGATGGAAGTATCCATGGTGAAGCCGACGTCCATCGAGGATGCCAAAGAGATTTGTGACTATATGCTGGCCGGGAAAGCAGTAGTGCTGAACATGGAAGGAATCCATACGGAAGTGGCACAGAGAATTATTGATTTTACATCGGGTGCGACATACTCTATGAACGGCAATCTGCAGAAGATCTCGAATTACATATTTATAGCAACTCCGGAATCCGTAGAGCTTTCCGGTGATTTTCAGGACTTGCTGAATAATGGTACGCTGGATATGGGCGGAATGAATCTTCGTCTGTAGCCATGGCGATAAAAGACAATCAGAATTTATGTATAGTACAAGCAGACAATCTTCCAATCACCGGCCTGCCGGCGCCGCGGTATTTTTCGTGACGGGGACCGCCAGGAAGGAAGATTGTTTGCTTTCTATTTTACTTTGGAGGAGCCGCATGATGGAGAAAAGAATTCCGGTACACATGGATGGAAAAAAAGTTTACGATATTGTAATGGAACAATCCTTCGGACAGCTGGAGGAAGAACTGCGCGTGATGAATCTGGGGGACCGGAAGATCTGTGTCGTCACGGATTCCAACGTGGCCCCACTCTATTTGGAGGAAGTGGAGCGAATCGTGTCAGCCTGCTGCAGGAAGACGGAACACTTCATTTTTCCGGCAGGGGAGGAGAATAAGAATTTAAATACGGTGAAGGATCTCTATGAGACCCTGATTTTAAAGAAGTTTGACCGCCATGATTATCTGCTGGCCTTAGGCGGCGGTGTAGTGGGAGATTTGTGCGGCTTTGCGGCTGCCACGTATTTGAGGGGGATTTCATTTATTCAGGTTCCCACCACCCTTCTTTCCCAGGTGGATTCCAGCATTGGAGGGAAGACCGGGGTTGATTTTGATGCCTATAAGAATATGGTGGGCGCCTTCCATATGCCGAAGCTGGTCTATACGAATATTTCTACACTGAAAACCCTTACCGACGTTCAGTTCTCTTCCGGTATGGGGGAGATTATCAAGCATGGCCTGATTAAAGATGCGGCATACTATGATTGGCTGGGAGAACACTGGCAGGAGATCAATGAGAGGAATTTGTCTGTCTGTGAGGAGATGGTGCTGATCAGCAACCGGATTAAGCGCGATGTCGTGGAGGCGGATCCGACGGAACAGGGAGAACGTGCACTGTTAAATTACGGTCATACGCTGGGCCATGCGATTGAAAAGCTGGCTGGTTTTAAACTGATGCACGGCCACTGTGTGGGGCTGGGCTGTATCGCGGCGATGGGCATCTCTGCAGCCAGGGGCACAATGCCGGAAGAGGCGCTTACGAATTTGAAAGAGAGAATGGAGCGTTTTCACATGCCTCTTACAGTCAGCGGACTTTCAGCTGAGGATATTATTGAAACGACGAAGAGCGATAAAAAAATGGATTCCGGAACGATCCGTTTTGTTCTGCTGGAAGAGGTGGGTAAGGCTTATCTCGACAGGACCGTTACGGATGATGAAATGAATGCGGGACTCTCACGCATTTTGGCATAAGGAGACTTACATGAAACAGAAAGCAAAACTTGTTACAGGACTTATCATAGGATTTCTGGCGGCAATCGGGCTGGATCAGTGGACGAAGCTGCTGGCGGTGAATCATTTAAGGAACCAGCCGCCTTACGTGATCTGGGATGGGGTATTTGAATTTTTGTATTCGGAGAACCGCGGCGCGGCCTTTGGAATGCTCCAGGGAAAACAGTGGTTTTTCCTGATTATCGCGGTGATTGTGGTGGCTGCGGCTGTGTACGCGGTTTTCCGCATGCCGGCTTCGAAAAAGTATCTGCCGCTGCATTTGATCGCCATGTTTCTCTCTGCCGGAGCGATAGGAAACATGATCGACCGGTTTACGAGGGGGTATGTGGTGGACTTTTTGTATTTCAAACTGATTGATTTTCCCATCTTCAATGTGGCGGACTGCTATGTGACGGTGTCCATGTTTTTCTTTATCCTGCTGTTCCTGTTTCTGTATAAAGAAGAGGATTTGAATTGCCTGTCAGGCCGGAAGGAAAGGGAAGCGGATTGAAACAGCAGTTTGTGGTAGAAGAGGAAGATAAAGCCATCCGTATCGATAAATACTTGTCAGAACGGTGTCCTGAGCTCTCCAGGTCTTATCTTCAGAAGCTTCTGAAGGCAGAGGCTGTATTTGTAGGCGGAAAGCCGGTTAAGAGCAATTATAAGACGGCGGCCGGAGACTTGATCGAATTGGAGGTTCCGGAGGCTGTAGAGCCCGAAATCGTTCCGGAGGAGATGGATCTGGATATCCTGTATGAAGACTCCGATATTATTCTGATCAATAAACCGAAGGGGATGGTGGTGCATCCTGCGGCGGGACATTACAGCGGAACTCTGGTAAACGGCCTGATGGCCCACTGCCGGGCTGATTTATCCGGCATCAACGGCGTGATGAGACCGGGAATCGTCCACCGCATCGATATGGATACGACAGGCGTTCTCATCGTCTGCAAAAACGATATGGCGCATAACTCCATTGCTGAGCAGTTGAAAGTGCACTCCATAACGAGAAAGTATTATGCCGTGGTTCACGGCGTGATGAAGGAGGATGAGGGGACTGTAAGCGGGCCCATCGGCCGCCACCCGGTGGACAGAAAGAAGATGTGCATTAATGAAAAAAACGGCCGGGATGCCGTGACCCATTACCGTGTGCTCGAGCGCTTCCGCCAGTTTACGTATGTGGAATGCCGATTGGAGACGGGGCGTACCCATCAGATCCGCGTTCATATGGCAAGCATCGGGCATCCGCTTCTGGGAGACGCGGTATACGGTCCGGCGAAGTGTCCTTATAAACTTACCGGGCAGACACTGCATGCGGGAGTGCTGGGGATCGTACATCCGAGAACCGGTGAATATATGGAGTTTACGGCTCCGCTGCCGGAGTATTTTGAAGAATTATTAAGGAAATTACGTACCACCTAGAAGAGTTTCTGGGTGGTATTTTTAAAGAAACTGTTAAAAATATATAAATATATAGATTTTTCTGAAACTTTGATGTATAATAAGCATATAAGATAACTGGAAGGAGCGGTCTATATGAGCGGAAATTTAGTAATTACAATAGGAAGACAATGCGGTAGTTCCGGTAAGATCATCGGACAGAAGTTAGCCGAGGAGATGGGTGTTAAGTGCTATGATAAGGAATTACTTGCACTGGCAGCCAAGAACAGCGGTTTATGCGAGGAATTATTTGAGACTCATGACGAGAAGCCGACTAACAGCTTTCTGTATTCCCTGGTTATGGATACATATTCCATGGGATATACGACGTCCGGCTATATGGATATGCCGATTAATCATAAGATATTTCTTGCACAGTTTGATACCATCAAACAGCTGGCAGATCAGGAATCCTGTGTAATCGTCGGACGATGCGCCGATTATGCACTGGCAGACTATCCGAAGGTCGTGTCTGTGTTTATCACGGCCAGCGACGAGGACCGCATCGCTTCCCTGAAGAAGCTTTATAATGTGGAAGAAGCAAAAGCAAAAGATATTATGGTAAAGACGGATAAAAAACGTGCGAGCTACTATAATTACTATTCCAGCAAGAAGTGGGGCGATACGAGAAGTTACGACCTCTGTATTAACCGGAGCGCGGTGGGTGTGGACGGCGCGGTGAAGATGATTCGTGCGTTTGCGGAAACCAAGCTGGAATGGCTGAAAGAGAATTCATAAAGACAAACAAATGTGTGACCCGGCAACGGGTGCATCAGGGATACAGAGAACGGCCGCAGGAGGAATTGGCGATCCTGCGGCCGTTCTCTGTTTTTATTCCACGGTAACGGATTTGGCCAGATTTCTTGGCTGATCCACATCGAGGTTCTTGCCGGTGGAGGCGTAGTAGGCGATCAGCTGAAGGACAACCGCGATGGGGAAGACGGTAAAACGATCGCCGATCTTCGGAATGCGGATATGAATATCGGCGATCCCTCCGTCTAAGACGGCATCCTCCCTGGTGATGAGAATCACGAAGGCGCCGCGTGCCTTCACCTCCCGGATGTTGGAGATGGTCTTCGCAAAGACTTTTTCCTGTGTGGCAATGGCGATAACGGGCACCTCCTCCGTGATCAGGGCGATGGTGCCATGCTTCAGTTCTCCGGCTGCATAGGCTTCCGCGTGAATATAGGAGATTTCCTTCAGCTTCAGAGCACCCTCCAGGGAGAAGGCGTAATCCAGCCCCCGGCCGATAAAAAATGCATCGGATTTGTTGATCAGATGTGTGACCAGGGCTTTGATGGAATCTTTCTGAGCAATCATGGCTTCCATGGCCGGAATGGCATCTAACAGCTTTTTCATGAAATCGGCGGCCTGGGAGACGCTGTATTTGCCGCGTACGAGGGCCATACGGCAGCCGATCATATAAAGGGCGGCCAGCTGCACGGAATAGGCTTTTGTGCTGGCTACAGCGATTTCAGGGCCGGCATGGGTATAGAGGGTGTAATCGCTCTCACGGGCGATCGTGGACCCTTTTACATTGACGATGGATAATGCGGCAGCGCCGTAATTTTTCGCCAGTCGCATGGCGGCCAGCGTATCGATGGTCTCTCCGGACTGGGAGATGATGATGACCAGTGTATCTTCGCCGATCAGCGGCTCCTCATAACGGAATTCCGATGCCACCGATACGGTAACGGGGATTCTCAGAAGCGGTTCCATCATGCTTCTGGCCACCATCCCGGCATGCATGGCGGTACCGCAGGCGACGATGTGAATCTGGGAACAGGATGTAAAGACATCGTCGGGGATCTGATCATCGGTAAAATCGGGCAGTCCCTTGTTCAGACGGGGGAGTATGGTGTTCCTCAGCGCCTCCGGCTGTTCGTGGATCTCCTTCAGCATGAAATGGGGAAAGCCGTTTTTCATGGCGGCATCCATGTTCCAGTTGACTTCCATCAATTCGGGCATCTCCTCGTGGCGGTGGAGATTGTAGAGATGGACTTTATAGGAGGTCAGACGCACGATGTGATCTTCCGGGACGACAAAGTACTGCCGCGTATAGGGAATGAGCGCCGTTAAGTCGGAGGCTACGAAGGAGCCTGAACGCGTGTAAGCCGCTACGAGAGGACTTACGTTCCGGATGGCATAAATCTCTCCAGGATAGTCTTCGAACATGATACAGAAGCTGTAAGAGCCTCTAATTAAGGCGACAAGACGGGTGATGGCCTCCAGCGGGTCTCCCTGGTAGAGACTGTCGAGCACCCAGGCAGCCACTTCGCTGTCCGTCTCGGAGTGAAGCCTGCCCTGTAAGTGAAACTGTTCGGTCAGCTGATGGTAGTTTTCAATGATTCCGTTGTGTACCAGAGTTACCTTTCCTGCCTGATGGGGATGGGTGTTCTGAGTCGTCACTCCTCCGTGGGTCGCCCACCTCGTATGGCCCAGGCCGCAGTGGGAGACATCTGTAATCCGTTCCATTGTCTCCCTTAAGTTTGCCACCTTGCCGGTCCGGCGAACCAGGCAGATGTGGGAGTTCTCCATGCAGAGTGCGACTCCGGCACTGTCGTACCCGCGGTATTCCAGCTGGGAAAGTCCGTTTAAAAGTATTTTCTTAGAGTCAAGGGGTCCTGTATAACCAATAATTCCACACATAATTGTTAATCTCCTCTCATTTTTCCTGAAAAATGCCGCACAAAAAAGAGACTGTCTGTTTCTCGTCTTTGAGAACGGCAGCTTTTTCAGCTTTGGTTTTTCATTTTGTCGGTTAGTCTGTAATTTTTATCTGTTATGCTGTTCTGTCGTATCAGTCCGGTTCCTGTCCGTTTGTTTTGCGGTTACCCGCATATTTCGTTCAGGATACACGCCCGGATGGCATGGAAGAGCATCCGCCGAATTCTTCGATAAACTCTTCTCCTCGTTAACCTTCAGTACCGGTTTTCACCGTTCACGCTCGTACTTACAGGTGCATGGCGCTTAGCTTTGCTATTGAAATTTATGCCTCCTCATAAATTTAGTCTATTATATCCCGAACTGTATGGTGCGTCAATAGACGGTTTACAACGTTTTTACTTAAACTTTCTTTTTCATTTTACATTACTCTTATAAAATTAGAGCATACCGGAAAGAAAAGGAAGGGAATGTGATGGCGAGTTTATCGTTGGTAAATGTGTGCAAAACCTATAAGAATGGTTTTGAGGCGGTGAAGAATGTGAGCCTGGATATCAGGGATCGGGAATTTCTGATACTGGTGGGACCGTCGGGGTGCGGGAAGTCGACCACACTCCGGATGATCGCCGGGCTGGAGGACATTTCCTCCGGCCAGCTCTGGATTGACGGTCAGCTGGTCAACATGCTGGAACCAAAAAACAGAGATTTGTCCATGGTGTTTCAGAACTACGCGCTGTACCCTCATATGACGGTGTATCAGAATATGGCGTTTGGGCTGAAAGTGCGGAAGACTCCTAAGGAGGAGATTGACAGACGGGTGAGGCAGGCGGCGAAGATCCTGGACATCGCCCACCTTCTGGACCGAAAGCCCCACGCGCTGTCTGGTGGCCAGAAACAGAGAGTGGCGATCGGCAGTGTGATTGTAAGACAGCCCAAAGCGTATCTGATGGATGAACCCCTGTCCAACTTAGATGCAAAGCTGCGGTCGCAGATGAGAGTGGAGCTCTCCAAACTGCACCGGGAACTGGGGGCTACCGTGATCTATGTGACCCACGATCAGGTGGAGGCCATGACGCTGGGGACGAGGATTGTCGTTATGAAGAGCGGGAAAATTCAGCAGGCCGCCACCCCTGGGGATTTATATCAAAATCCCGTGAATAAATTCGTGGCTGGTTTTATCGGTTCTCCGGCAATGAATTTTCTGCCGGTATGGGTGGAACGGCGTGACGAGAGAGTCTGCCTGGAATTTGGCAGCAGCAGGCTGTACGTCAACCGTATGTGCGCCTCCCGGCTGATCGAAGGCGGATACATGGGAAGAAGGGTGTATCTGGGGATCAGACCGGAAGACTTTCATGAGACGGGCCCTGGAGAAAATGCGCTTTTATTTGAAGTGGAAATCAGGGAAATGCTGGGGGCCGAACAGCTTCTCTATGGAAACAGCGGGCGAAATGAGCTCTGCGTCCGTATGAAACCGGAATTCAAAGCGGAACCGGGAAGTACGGTGACGGTCTTTGTCGATATGGACCGCATCAAGCTGTTTGACATGGAGACAGAAGACAATATTTTATATCTGTAAGGAGTGAATGTTCAAATGAAAGTGAATGCAATGGTAAAGAAGGCCGGCCCATACGCCTATCTCGTCCCGGCCCTGGCGGTTTTCGCGGTTTTCCTGTTCTATCCCTTTTTTAAGACCATCTATTTAAGCCTCTATAAAACGAACAAAATGGGGCAGGCCAGGCTCTTTGTGGGAGCCGGAAACTATAAGGACTTATTAACGTCCTCCTCATTTTTAAACAGCCTCGTCGTGACGGGCGTGTTCGTGGCGATTGTGGTCTCTGTAAGCATGCTGCTGGGACTTTTAACGGCTCTGCTGTGCAATAAGACGTTTCCGGGAATCCGGATCTTCAGCACAGCCTATGCGCTTCCAATGGCGATTGCCTCCAGCTCGGCAGCCATGATCTTCAAAATTATGCTTCACCCGTCGATTGGCATTGTAAACAAGCTGACGGGACTTAATATCAACTGGATCAGTGATCCGAACTATGCGCTTCTCTGTGTGGCTCTCGTGACTGCATGGCTGAACAGCGGGATCAATTTCCTGTATTTCAGCGCTGGACTCAGCAATATCGATGAATCAATCTATGAAAGGGCGTCCGTGGACGGCGCCGGGGCGTGGGCCAAATTCTTTCACCTGACACTGCCGGGACTCAGCCCCATTCTGTTTTATACGCTGGTGGTCAATATCATTCAGGCATTTCAGTCCTTTGGCCAGGTTAAGGTGCTGACACAGGGAGGACCGGGAGAATCCACCAACTTAATCGTATATTCGATCTACCGGGATGCGTTCTTTAACTACCGGTTCGGAGGCGCGGCAGCGCAGTCGGTTCTTTTGTTCGGCATCATCATGATTCTCACACTGTGCATGTTCCGGCTGGAGAAGAAGGGGGTAAACTACTGATGGATTCTATCATAACTGCAGAGAGAAACAAAATGAGCGAGGCGGAGATCGCCAGACTCTACCAGGAGGCCAATCGGAAGGCTCTGATCAAAAGAAGAGTGGAACGGACCGGGCTTGTAACTGTAAACATCGCAGCGGCTTTTGTAATCCTGCTGCCCCTTTTCTACGCTGTGAGCATCGCTTTTATGCCCTCCAGTGAGCTTTTTACCACGGAACTCAATCTGTTTCCGTCAAGTCCTACCCTGGATAATTTTAAGGAGGCCATGAGAAAAATTCCGCTGGGACGGTTTATTCTCAACTCATTTATTGTGGCGGGCGCCATCACCTTTGGGCAGATCATATCCTGCTCACTGGCGGCATTTTCCTTCTCCTTTTTAGACTTTAAAGGCAAAAATATCCTGTTCATGATCGTTATGGCGACAATGATGATACCGGGCGAGGCCACTATCATATCCAATTACTTAACCGTCAGCCGCCTTAAATGGCTGGACAGCTATCAGGTGCTGATTATCCCCTACCTGACATCGGCCATGGGGATCTTCCTGTTTCGGCAGTTTTATATGACGTTTCCCATTTCGCTGTATGAATCGGCGAAGATTGACGGATGTTCGAACCTGAAATTCATTTTCCGGATTCTGATTCCGCTTACGAAGGCGGCAATCGGAGCTATGGCAGTCTATACCTTTATCAATGCCTGGAACATGTATATGTGGCCGCTTCTCGTTACCGGCTCTGATTCCATGCGGACCGTGCAGATCGGAATCGGAATGCTGGACAGCGTGGATTCCCAGTCCATATCCATGATGATTGCCGGTGTGGTGATGATCATTATACCGTCCATCTCGGTATTTTTGATCGGACAGAAACAATTGATCCATGGAATGTTTTCGGGAGCCGTCAAAGGTTAGCGATAAAGAAATCCCGATGCAGATAAATAAGAAAAAATTTCTGGAGGAATAAGCATGAAAAGAACTACAATTGCTGCCTGCATGGCCCTTATGGTGGCAGCAGGAAGCGTGACGGGCTGCAGCAGCCAGACTGGAACAAACGAGAGCAGTACGACGGCGCAGGATTCGGCTGCGGGAACAGAGGCGTTACAGAGCGATGCGGCAGGAAATAAGACTGACGGTGTGACCATCACCTTCTGGCATTCCATGGGAGGTGTGAACGGCGAGGCAATCAATATGCTGGTGGAGCAGTTCAATAAAGAGAACACGGCTGGGATTACCGTGGAAGCGCAGTACCAGGGAAGCTACGACGATGCGATCAACAAGTTAAAGAGCGCTCAGATCGGCAATATGGGAGCCGACCTTGTCCAGATCTATGACATTGGCACCCGGTTTATGATCGATTCCGGCTGGGTGGTGCCCATGCAGGATTTAATCGACGGGGAGGGCTGGGACTTAAGCCAGGTGGAACCGAATATTGCGGCTTATTACACGGTGGATGACATTCTCTACTCCATGCCGTTTAACTCCTCCACGCCGATTCTGTATTATAACAGGGATATGTTTGAGAAGGCAGGAATCACGGAGGTTCCGGACAGCCTGCTCACAAAGGGAGGCGCCGGAGAAGTGATTTCCCTGGGGATTTACGGATGGTTTTTTGAACAGTTTACCTCCAAACAGGGAGCAGACTATGCGGATAACGGCAATGGCAGAAGTGCGGCTGCGACAGCCGTGGCTTTCGATAAAAATGGCGCAGGGGTTAAGACACTTACCGCCTGGAAGGCTCTGGCAGACCAGGGATACGCTCCCAATGTGGGACGTGGAGGAGATGCCGGGCTGGCTGATTTCAGCGCAGGAAAGGCTGCCATGACGCTGGGGTCCACAGCATCCTTAAAACAGATTTTAAATGATGTAAACGGTAAATTTGAAGTTGGAACCGCCTATTTTCCTAAGGTAAGCGATGAGGACCAGGGCGGTGTGTCGATCGGAGGCGGTTCTCTGTGGGCTTTAAACAACGAAGACCCGGAGAGACAGAACGCTGTCTGGCAGTTCGTAAAATTCCTTGTTTCTCCGGCCAGCCAGGCTTACTGGAATTCCCAGACCGGTTACTTCCCGGTGACGTTAGCCGCACACGAGGAGCCTGTTTTTAAAGAAAATATCGAAAAATATCCCCAGTTCCAGACTGCCATCGACCAGCTTCATGATTCCACGCCCCAATCAGCAGGAGCGCTTCTCAGTATTTTCCCAGAGGCGAGACAGATCGTGGAAACAGAAATAGAAAATATGATGAACAACGGTACTTCACCGGAAGATACGGTGATAAAAATGGCTGAAAGCATCAATAAATCCATAGAGGATTATAATCTCTTGAACGAGTAAAGAAAAGGAGTACGGGATGATGAAAACGAAGGTTTGGGCACACAGAGGGGCGTCGGCCTGTGCGCCGGAAAATACGCTGGAGGCATTTGAACTGGCGGTCAGTCAGGGTGCGGATGGCGTGGAGCTGGATATTCAGATGACAAAGGACGGCTCTCTGGCCGTGATACATGACGAGACCGTGGACCGGGTCTGTGACGGCAGCGGCTGTGTGGCGGATTTAACGATGAAGGAGTTAAAGAGGTTTCGCTGCAGCAGACTCCACCCGGAGTTCGGGGAGGCGAGGATACCGGAACTGGGAGAGGTGCTTTCGCTGCTCAAACCTACGAAACTGACCGTTAATATCGAACTGAAGACAGGCATCGTCCGTTACAAGGGAATCGAAGAGGCCGCCATAAAGCTGGTGAAGGAGATGGGAATGGAGGAACGGGTGATCTATTCGTCCTTCCACCACCCCAGTCTCCTAAAGGTGAAACGGCTGGATCCGGATTCCAAAACGGGACTTTTATATTCAGATGGCTGGATCCATGCAGCTTCCTACGGGAAAAAGCTGGAGGTGGACGCGCTTCATCCGGCACTCTATCATCTTCGCTCCGGAAAGCTTATCAAAGAAGCGAAAGAGAAAAAGCTGCCGCTCCACGTATGGACGGTGAACGAGGAGGGGACCATGAGGATCCTGGCAGAACAGAAGATTGCCGCCCTGATCACCAACTATCCGGATGTGGCCATGAGGGTAGTACGTGAAACGAGCAAATCCTGAATCTTAATAAACAATTAAATCTTTTTCTCTGTTTTTTGACGGAACAATATGGTATATTCTTACTTTAGAAATGATTACAGGAAGATGAAAACCGATGAAACGAAGCAAAACCGTCAAAAACCAGACGATATCCGCCATTTTCATGGCTCTTTTGGGAACCGCGGTCCACGTGGGGTCCCAGTCTTATCTTTCATTCTACGATGTACCAGAACATAAACCGGCGCGGACTGTGGTCTCCATACCACCTGCCGTGCCGGAGAAGATAATGCCGGAAGAAACGGTACCGGCGACAGAGGCGGAAGAAGTATTTTCGCCTTCTCTTGCTGTGCTGAACCTGGCTTACCTCTATCCGGAGGGGGAGGAAGACACAGATGCACAGAACAGCGTGGCGGGACAGATTCTCCGGGTATTATCCGTAAAGGATTCGGAATGGCTGGCCTCTGTCTATGATTTATCCAATCGAAAGCCTGTGGAAGCCGCTGCAAAGCTGGGACTTCCTGCGGAGAGCGTAAGGGGACGCTATAATCCGCTGGATGAAATGCAGAAAGTGGATGATCCCGACAGCTGGGAACTTTCTGAGTGGTCGCATATCGACATGGTCTTTACTGATGAAAACGGAAACAGAATCATGGCCGATTCCAATATTAAGGAAATTATGGCTATGGCAAATACCTATTATTATTACACGGATCCTGAGGACTCGGATGCGTTTCTGGATTATGCGACCAGTCTCTGGGACAGGTCACACTCCATCCATTATTCCATCGGAGAGGTCTACTACTGTGACGGCTGTCTGGAGGAAACGCCCGGTGAATCAGAGTCTGTTGGTGACTTAGAGTCTGTTGGTGAATCAGGGGCTGCCGGTGAATCCGAATCTTTCCGTGATCTAAAGTCTGCCGTTTTGGAGGAAACACAGGAGGAAGCTGCTGAAAGCAGTTTTGCGGGCTCACTGGAGGGGACACAGAACGAAACAGATACGGAGCTGAGTGCCGCTGCTGCAAACGGACAGGAATCCGCGGAGACGGCGGAAATCGGTCCCGGGATAGGGACTTCTGCGGCTGAAACGGCTGCGGAACAGGAGACAACCGCTGAGATTGGTCCGGGAATCGCACTGATGGAATCTTCCAGGGCCTCCGAGGCGGAAGTAGAAGTGGAAGTGGAAATCCTGGCGGAAGAGGCGTCTCCTGAGGTGAAGTGCCCGGGGCATGTGGACCTTCATATTACAGCCGCCGTTGCGGGCGTCTCATCATCGGGGAATTCCCTGTTCTCCATTGCAGAGCAGCTGACAACCGGAAAGCGGGAATCCGTTTTTCCCGGCTGGACGGATGAGAACAAAAATGCTGTTCTGGAACTGGCTGCTCAGGACTGGAAGGTGGTCTATGGACTGACGGTTTCGTCTGCTTATATCACGAATCCCCTTTCCCAGTCCGAGATGGAGTATTACGTAAGCCTTCTTCCCGCCGATATTTCACCGGAACGAAGGCGCCTGATCCGCTATGCCCTGTCCTCTGTGGGAACCGTTCCGTACTACTGGGGCGGAAAGCCGTCGGCACCGGATTACGACGGAAACCACTTCGGTTCGCTGGTAAATGCGGATGAAAAGGGCCGTACGATGAAGGGACTGGACTGTTCCGGCTGGATCAGCTGGATCTACTGGTCGGCGCTGGGAAAGCGGCTGCCGGCAGAGAGCACCGACGGACTCGCCGGATGCGGCGCTGCCGTGGCGAGAGAAGAGTTAAAGCCGGGAGATATAATTGTCAGATTGGGTGAGGAAGGACATGTTGTCATGTTCCTGGCCTGGGAATCGGATCATAAAATGAAGGTGGTACACGAGTCCAGCGGCAGTGTAAATAATGTGACAATCAGTACCATGCAGGCCGACTGGCCTTATTATAGAAAGCTGATTGACTGAGAAATGTAAGAGAAAAGCAAGAAACAGGCAGGCTGTTTCTGGTAGAATAAGTAAGGTTTGCCAAAGTAAAACACAGGAAAGGACTGAATAACCTGTTATGGATTATGAGGATGAATTAGACCGCATGCGCGCACAGAAGAGACGCGGCAGCGGGGCAAAGAGAAAGGTGGATAACCGCGGCGGGCGGGCGTATTACGAGACCGGGGATGGAAGAAACCCGAGGGTGGAATATACGGGACGGCCGGATGTACACCAGAAGCTGCGGCAGGAACGGATGCGTAAAAAGAAAAAGAAGAAACGGCTGCTGATGATGGAACTGGCCGTTCTGGCGATACTGGCAGTAAGTGCATTTTTCATTTTTGGCAAGGGAACGAATCAAAAGGGATACTGGACGATTGCAGTGTTCGGCGTGGATTCCCGTGATGGCAATCTGGAAAAGGGCGCGCTGTCCGATGTAGAGATGATCTGTAATATTGACAAGGCCACAGGGGAGATCAAGCTGGTATCCGTATACCGTGATACATATTTAAAGATCAACAGCGAGGGAACGTATCATAAGATCAATGAGGCTTATTTTAAGGGCGGCCATAAGCAGGCGGTAGAGGCTCTGAACGAAAACCTGGATTTAAAGATTGACGATTACGCTACCTTTAACTGGAAGGCTGTAGCGGAGGCTATCAATATTCTGGGTGGTGTGGATATCGAGATTACTGATGCGGAATTTTCTTACATAAACGGTTTTATCACTGAGACGGTTAATTCCACCGGGATCGGTTCCTATCAGCTGAAGAGCGCGGGTATGAATCATCTGGATGGAGTGCAGGCGGTCGCGTATGCCAGACTTCGACTGATGGATACCGATTTTAACAGGACGGAGCGCCAGCGAAAGGTAGTAACGCTCGCGTTGGAAAAGGCAAAACAGGCCGATTTCGGTACATTGAAGACGCTGGTATCTGCAGTATTCCCTCAGATTTCAACGAGTATTGGCATCGATGATTTGTTTACGATTGCTAAGGGGATCACAAAGTATCATATCGGCGAGACCGCCGGTTTCCCATTTTCCAGGACAACCATGAGAATCGGGAAGATGGACTGTGTTATTGCTACGACACTGGAAAGCAATGTCATTCAGCTTCATCAGTTCCTGTATCAGGATGAAAATTATACTCCGTCGTCTGCGGTAAAGTCCATCAGCGCGAGAATCTCGGAGGAGAGCGGGATCAGCGAACCGGGGAAGAATGCTCCCACAGGCGGCGGCTCTACGAAAAAGAATCCAGGGGCAGCTTCCGCGCCCAAAGAGACGGCTCCTCCTGAGACGGAAAGCATAGCAGAGGAGAGCGTGGAAGAAACCATGGAAACCACGGAGGAGACAGAAGCAGAGACGACGGAAGAGGAGACTGCCGCGTCTGAGACCTATGAGGACGGAAGTCTCATAGGCCCGGGCGCCGGTCTTGATGGTGCGGCGAAAGAACCGGAGGAGACAAAGGGAACGAAAGCGCCGGAGGAAGAAACTAAGGCAGAGACAAAGGCCTCTGAGCCGGCTGCGCCTGAACCGACGAAGGCTCCGGAGACTCAAACTCCCCCGGCGCCTGGTGATAAAGGTCCGGCCGGAGGTTCTTCCGGAGGTCCGGGAGAAGTGGGACCTAGTGTTTAACCGGTCAGTAAAATGAGATTATGGCTTCGAGTTTACATAAATATATTATGTAAACTCGAAGCCGTTTTTCTATGCGGTGCATTAGAATTCGAAATGAAAACTTTAAGAAAACTTTAGTCTTTCTCTTCCCTTATCTTTAGAATCCGGGTGTACGATTAAGAAAAAGAAGAGAGTGAAAATGGATTGGAGGGTGTCATGAAGAAAATTATCTGTATTCTGGGGACAATGCTCGCGGCATTGCTGCTGATGGCCTGCAATGGAATGTCGTTCAGCGGCAGCAGGCTGGGGAATGGCAGCCAGCTTATTATGAAGTACAGCATATTTAATACCACGGATTCCCAGTACTTCGAGATGGATCAGGGGGACGTGATCGATGCCGATATTGTGAGTGATTCCGGAAAGCTGTCGGTAACCATTCAGAGTGAAGATGGGGAAACGGTATATGAAAACGAGGACGTACCGACAGGTACATTCCAGATCGAGATCAGGAAGAAGGGGATTTATAAGATTAAAGTAACGGGAAGGAAGGCGAAAGGCAGTTTAAGCTTTATAAAGAGTACGGAGCAGGATTCCCTGGAAGCGAATCTGGCAGCGCTGAGCAATTCTTATTATGAGGGGCAGTCTTCACGGGCTTTTCAAATGCTGCAAAAATCCATTTTCAAAAAAATGCTGGCAAACGGCTGGCTGGATGAGATGAGCGGCTTGAAAAACGCCAGATGGAATTACGATACCTTTACGAATTACACGGTTTTAGACCGTGACCCTGCGCTTCATGAGGAGCAGGGGGAGTTGTACTGCTGCACATTTTCCGCCGATCACGACAGATATGGTTACATCGTAATGTCGTATAACGGCGACGGCCTGTCAAAAATCCGCGCAGTTGAAACTCCATATCTCTATGATTTCCTGTCTGAACGGGATCAGATTGAGAAGGAGCTGGAAACCTCCGGAGTGGATTTATCAACGGCCTCTGCACGAAGAGCAGAAGTATTGGGAGAGGACGGCAGCGATCCGGCAGAAGGAATTTCCTTTACCGACAGCAAAGGAAACCAATATTTCTACCGTTTTTCAAAGGACGGGTCAGCGGGAAATAAAAAATGAAAGCCGTGCAGCAGGCTGTGCTTAGACAAAACTATATGCCATTCCGGAATTTGGGGATTGTCCATGAATGGCATGTAAAAGAAGAGCTGGATGTAGTATAACGGAAAAGCAGAACTATGGATTGAAAAATTGATGGTTCTGCTTTTTACAATGTACTTGACAAATGAACGGGACTGCGTTAAGATTAGTGCAATAGATGATGGTAACAAGATGATAATAACTAACTGATAATAACTAAAAGAAAATAAGAGAAACGGTGAAAGGGGACGCCATGAGAAACGGGATCTACGATCTGGAAACTTTAAGAAAGGCCTATAACAGAGGCGATCATTTAAAATATCTGTTTTTCTGGGGACATACGCCGCCTGCGGACGGGCATATCAACGAGTCGTGCTTCAGTCAGTGGTGGATGGACCGGTTTACGGTTGATGGTACGGAATATACGTGTGCGGAACAGTTTATGATGGCGGAAAAGGCCAGGATGTTTGGTGACGGGGAGATGCTCTCCATGATTCTTAAGGCCAGGCATCCGAAAGAGATGAAAGCGTACGGGCGTGCTGTCAAAAATTTCGATCAGGATAAGTGGGATGGCGCATGCTATGAGATTGTTAAGCGGGGGAATCTGGCGAAGTTTTCCCAGAATCCGGAGTTGTGGGATTATTTGAAGTCCACGAAAAGGCGAATCCTGGTGGAAGCGAGTCCGAGAGACCGGATCTGGGGCATCGGTATGGGAAAAAGTAATCCTGATGCGGAATGTCCTGTGAAGTGGCGGGGAACGAATTTCCTGGGCTTTTCCCTGACGGAGGTCCGCGACCTTCTCCTGGAAAAGGAAGAGGGGGAAACGGATGAAGAAGAATGAACTGCGTGACCGGAACGGGCTGACAGAGGCTGAGTTTCTGAGCCGTTACGAACCGGGTGATTACGTGCGGCCGTCTGTTGCGGCTGACATGGTTATCTTTACCGTCATGGAGACGGAGGAGGAGAATTACAGGAAGCTTCCGGAAAAAGAACTGGAAGTACTGCTGATTCAGAGAGGCGTCCACCCCTATCTGGGCTGCTGGGCACTTCCCGGCGGCTTTGTACGGCCTGATGAGACGACGGAGGCGGCAGCCAAACGGGAACTGAAGGAGGAGACAGGAGTGGATCACGTCTATCTGGAGCAGCTCTATACCTTCAGCGAGCCGGAGAGAGACCCGCGTACATGGGTTATGAGCTGTTCCTACATGGCGCTCATCGACTCTTCCAAGGTCCGGGTGAAGGCCGGGGACGATGCGGATCAGGCGGTCTGGTTTCGTACTTCCTTCCGCTTAATGGATGAACACATCGAGTACAGAAAGAACATGACCTATGACGGTATGAAGACGATACGCACAAAACGGTATGAACTGGAATTAAGCCACGAGGACGTGGTGCTGTGTTCCTTAATAGAAAAAAAGATTGTAAAAACAGAACACGAAACAGTTACGGAATACAGAATTTTGGAAAATGACGGGCTGGCCTTCGACCATGCGAAGATCATTGCCTACGCATTGGAACGGCTGAAGGGAAAGGTGGAGTATACGGATCTCGCCCTCCATATGATGCCAAAGGAGTTTACACTGACCCAGCTGCAGCAGGTGTATGAGGTCATCCTGGGGAAAACGCTGTTAAAAGCGGCGTTCAGGCGTAAGATTGCCCATCTGGTGGAGGAAACCGATTCCTTCACGGAGAATGAGGGCCACCGTCCCTCCAAACTGTTCCGCAGAAAATTGGAGGAAGAATAATGGACAGAAAAGCGACGGCGCGGGAAACGCTCCGGATTCTGGAACAGGGATATTATCTGTATGGAGACCAGAGGATTTCCATCGAAGAAGCACATAGAAAATCAGTAAAGGGAAGCGTACTGATCACCCCGGAGGAGGGGACCCGGCTGCTGAAGGCGTATGAAGACGGCAATCGCACAGGAGACGCGCAGAGCTGTTGCACCGTGGGAGATATCTCCACCGTGGAGGCAGCCTGGAAGTTGTTCCTGGAGGGAAAGAAGGACATCGCCATCCTGAATTTTGCCAGCGCCAAGAATCCCGGCGGCGGTTTCCTGAATGGAGCCATGGCCCAGGAGGAAAGCCTGGCTGCCTCCAGCGGGCTTTACAAGACGCTGACCGTCCACGAGGAGTATTACAGAAACAACCGGGCATGCCCCTCCATGATGTATACGGACCACGCCATCTATTCTCCGGAGGTAGTGTTCTTCCGGGACGGAGGTTTCCGGCTCCTGGAGAAGCCGTTTCTTTCGTCGGTCCTGACTCTGCCGGCCGTCAATATGGGCCAGGTCCTGTTAAAGGGCGAAGACTGCGGTACGGCGGAACATGTGATGCGACGCCGGATGCAGCTGGCGCTCGCCATTTTTGCAGAGAGAGGAGCGAAGAATCTGGTCCTGGGAGCGTACGGATGCGGAGTATTCAGAAACGATCCGGTAAAAATCGCCGCATGGTGGGAGGAACTGCTGAACGGAGAGTTCAGAGGCATTTTCGGACAGATCGTATTTGCAGTTTTGGACAGAAGTAAAAATAAAGCGTGCCTCAACGCATTTTTGGAAAAATGGTAAAATAAAGGGTGGATATGGGAGAAATACTGGCCGTCAGGCGGGATTGCTCCCATTTTATATGAGGTCAAATGAATTGCATATTATGGGGTTCTATGCTAAAATTGGTACAAATGGCCAAAAGGAAATGAGCCTTTGGCAGGCAGGAACGACACCTGCAGGAGGAGTAACGGAAGATGAACGAGCAGATAACAGCCAGGGAATGTGTGAAAGCGCTTTGCTCCGCCTGGTTTGAACGGCGCAGTATGGAGGAGACCATTGTTTTTTTTGCCGATGATGTCATGTTTATCGGCACTGGTGAAGGTGAATCCGCCCACGGAAAGAATGAGATGGCCAATTATATCACCCAGGATATTCAGGAGATACCGGAGCCGTTTACAGTGGGAGTCACCATCGTTCATGAGCAGCAGATTGGTGAAAATATCTGCAATATCTCGATCGGGCTGACGTTAAAAAATACCTTGTATTCCTGGCTGCTGCGCGGCTTCGCTGTCCTGATGAGGGAGCATGGCGCGTGGCTGGTTAAAAGCCTTCATTTCGCAGAGCCCAGCGGCAAGCAGAGGGAGGCGGAGCACTATCCGCAGACGCTTGTCATGGAGAATCTGGCAAAACAGCGTCAGAAGCTTCTGGACGATTCTCTGCCGGGCGGCATGATGGGGGGATACATAGAGGAAGGATTTCCTTTTTACTTTATCAACCGGCGGATGCTGGATTATCTGGGCTATGAGAATGAAGATGCCTTTCTTCAGGATATTGGCGGGTTGATTACCAACTGCATGCATCCGGCGGACCGGGAGATGGTAGACCGCCAGGTGGCCCGTCAGCTGGAAGATTCGGATGAGTATGTGATCGAGTACCGGATGAAAAAGTGCGACGGCTCTTATATCTGGGTCCATGACCAGGGACGTGTGGTGACGGCGGAAGACGGCCGGCCGGCGATCATGTCTGTCTGTGTCGATGTTACCGCCCAGAAGCAGGCAAGGGAAGAGGTACTGAGCCTTTATAATAACATTCCAGGCGCCGTATTCCGGTGCCGTTTTGATGCGGAATTTTCTGTGATTGATGCCAATGACGGTCTGTTTGAGTTCCTTGGATATACCAGGGAAGAGTTTGCACAGATGGGCAATGCCATGGCTTCCGTGATTTATCCCGATGACCTGCGGGAGATGACAGACCGTCTGAACAGACAGCTGACACACAGCAATACGATTCACAATGAGAACCGTCTGATCTGCAGGGACGGAACGGTTAAATGGATCTCCATCAAGGCACAGCTGCTGACGGAATCGGGCGGTGAACAGTATTTCTACTGTGTTTTCGTGGATATTACGGAGGAGAAGCTTCTGCAGGACCGCATGCGGGAACTGTATGAAAAGGAACTGACTTATTTCGCGGAGATGTCCTCTTCTGACGGCAGTATTCAGGGGCGTATGAATGTCACGCAGAACCGGGTGGAAAGCTATCTTTCCACTTTGGATATCAGCCTTACCAGTACGGATCATACTTATGATGAGTCGATTGAGAGCCTGGCAGCCTGTGTTGTGGATGCCGCGTATGGAGAAGAAATCCGATGGTCTCTGCGGCGTGAGAAGCTGCTGGAAGACTATGCTGCAGGGAAGACGGATTATCATTATGAGTTTCTGTGCAGATATAACGGAAACGCCTTCTGGGGCAGCATGAATTTCAAATCCTGTTTAAACCCGGAGACCGGTGATATTATCGTGTTTTTCTATGTCATGGATATTACGGAGCAGAAACTGACGGAACGTCTGCTAAAGAGTATCGCGGAGCTGGATTACGACAGCATTACCGATGTCGATATCCGGCGGGATACGTACCAGCAGGTCTCCTTCAACAGCTCGGAGAAGAACCTGATTCCGTGGCAGGGAGAATTTCAGAAAGAGATCACCAAGATTGCGGAGCAGTACATGGACAGCGCGGCAGGAAACGAGTATTTGAGACAGCTGGACAGCGGCTATATGAAGGCGATGCTAAAGGATCAGAATACCTATTCCTTTGTGACGGAGATGCGGGATGAATACGGAAACGTAAGGGTTAAGCGTTTTAAAGTGTTTTATATCAGCAGAGAGCTGGGGCGGATCTGCATTGTGCGCACTGATGTGACCGATATTGTGCGGGGAGAACAGCGCCAGAAGGAAGAACTGGCGGCGGCGCTGGCCGCGGCGGAGCAGGCCAATGCGGCGAAAAGTGATTTTCTGTCCAGAATGAGCCATGAGATCCGGACTCCCATGAATGCCATCATCGGTATGAGCACCATTGCGGCCAAATCCATCGGGGACGATGAACAGGTGGCTGACTGTATCTCCAAAATCGGCATCTCTTCCCGCTTCCTGCTGTCCCTGATCAATGATATTCTGGATATGAGCCGGATTGAAAGCGGAAAGATGCTGTTGAAGAATGAGAAGATCCCCATGGAGGATTTCCTCTGCGGAATCAATTCCATCTGTTATCCGCAGGCGGCCTCAAAGGCAGTGGAATACGAGTGTATTGTGGACCCGGTTCTGGATGATTACTATATCGGCGACGCCATGAAGCTGCAGCAGGTTCTGATCAATATCTTAAATAATGCGATCAAATTTACCGGAGAGAGCGGGAAAGTCACCCTTTCGGCCTCTCAGCGGAGCAGGATGAAAAACGATGCCGTCCTGCGTTTCATCATTAATGACACCGGTATCGGCATGAGTGAGGAGTTCCTGCCTCATATCTTTGAGCCGTTTACCCAGGAGTCCATCGGCACTACCGCCTTATATGGCGGAACGGGTCTGGGGATGGCGATCTCCAAGAGCATTGTGGATATGATGGATGGCAAAATCACGGTGCGTTCCATCAAGGGAATCGGGACGGAGTTTACCGTGGATGTGAAGCTGGGGATTACGGAAGAGGAGAAGCTGCGCCACAATCAGAAAAAACAGAATTTTAATTTCTCCCATTTGAAGACGCTGGTCGTGGATGACGACGTGGCCGTCTGCGAGAGCGCCGTTGTGACGCTTCATGAGATGGGAATCAAGGCGGAATGGGTGGACAGCGGACGCAAGGCCGTCGACAGAATCAGGGAGTGCTGGGCCCGTGGGGCCTATTATGATATGGTCCTCATTGACTGGAAGATGCCGGAGATGGACGGGATCGAGACGGCGAGACAGATTCGCCGGATTGTGGGGCCGGATGTCACGATCATTATTATGACGGCCTATGACTGGAGTTCCATTGAACACGAGGCGAAGCTGGCCGGAGTTAATCTGCTGATGAGTAAGCCCATGTTCAAGTCTTCCCTGGTGTCTGCATTTTCAAGGGCGCTGGGAGAGAAGGAAGAGCAGGAACAGGAGGCCGCAGGCTTTGACTTTGATTTCTCCGGAAAACGTGTGCTTCTGGTGGAAGATAATGCGATCAATACCGAGGTGGCGGCGCTGCTGCTCACTGACCAGGGCTTCGCAGTGGATACGGCGGAAAACGGACTGCGCGCGCTGGAGATATTCAGCAAATCGGAGCCGGGATACTACGATGCCATCTTAATGGATATCCGGATGCCGATTATGGACGGTTTGTCTGCTACCGTCAATATCCGCCATCTAAGCAATCCGGACGCCAGGGATATTCCGATTATTGCCATGACGGCCAATGCCTTTGACGACGATATTGAAAAGAGCAGGGCGGCGGGAATGAATGCGCACCTGGCAAAACCCATAGAACCGGAACGGCTGTATCAGACTCTGTATGATTTTATTTTTGGAAAGGAGGAGTGACACTGATGTGTGAAGACGCTCATGACGATTTAGGAGGCAGAAGAGAGTGATAGACAATCAAAAGACCGTTTTATTTGAGCAGATGCCGGTGCCGAAGGCGGTTATGAAGCTGGCAGTTCCGACTATTTTAAGTTCCCTGGTTATGGTAATCTATAATCTGGCGGATACTTATTTCGTCGGAATGATGAACAATCCGGTGCAGAATGCAGCAGTTACGCTGGCTGCGCCGGTTCTGCTTGCGTTTAACGCAGTCAACAATCTGTTTGGCGTGGGCAGCTCCAGCATGATGAGCCGGGCGCTGGGACGGAAGGACTACGATACGGTCCGCCAGAGCTCTGCCTTTGGATTCTACTGTGCGCTGATCTGCGGTTTCCTGCTTTCTTTTGCCTGTACCATCTTTCAGCAGCCTCTGCTGACGTTGTTAGGCGCCGACGTGAATACGGCTCAGGCTACGGAGGAGTATTTAAAATGGACTGTGTCCTTCGGCGCGGCGCCCGCTATACTGAACGTGGTTATGGCATACCTGGTGAGATCAGAGGGGGCAGCGCTCCATGCCAGCATCGGAACCATGAGCGGCTGTCTGTTAAATATAATCCTCGATCCGATTTTTATTCTCCCGTGGGGGTTTAACATGGGAGCCGCCGGAGCGGGACTCGCCACATTTTTATCCAACTGTGTGGCCTGTATCTACTTTTTTATCCTGCTTTATGTGCGCAGATCGAATACTTTTATCTGTATTCTTCCGAAGAATTTCCGCATGAAGAAGGCTATTATTCTCGGCGTGTGCGGCGTGGGAATCCCGGCAGCCATCCAGAACCTGCTTAACGTGACCGGAATGACGATTCTGAATAATTTCACCTCTTCCTACGGCGCCGATGCGGTGGCGGCCATGGGGATCACACAGAAGATCAATATGGTGCCGATGCAGATAGCACTTGGGTTTTCCCAGGGAATTATGCCGCTGGTCAGCTACTGTTATGCCAGCGGGAATCGAAAACGAATGAAGGAGGCAGTTCTGTTTACCGTGAAAACACTGCTTCCGTTTCTGTTCGTAGTGTCTCTGTGCTATTATATCGGAGCGGGAAGTCTGACCAGAGCGTTCATGAACAATGAGGCCATTATTGCCTATGGAACGAGATTCCTGCGGGGCTTCTGTCTTGCGCTTCCGTTTCTCTGTATGGATTTCCTTGCCGTCGGTGTATTTCAGGCGGTCGGTATGGGCAAAGCGGCTCTTACCTTTGCGGTGCTCCGTAAGATTATCCTGGAGATTCCGGCGCTCTATGCACTCAATTACTTATTTCCGCTTTACGGTCTGGCATACGCCCAGTTTACGGCGGAGTTTGTCCTGGGAATCACGGCAGTATGGATGCTGGCCCGGATTTTCAGAAAAATGCGGGAAGGCGAGGCTGCTGCGGGTTAAAGTGCAGCGGAGTATTCCGCAACGCGGCCGTTTCAGCGCTTGGGCCGGTAGATGATCTCGTTGACGGTATAAACTGTGACAAATGCATTTTTGTCCGTTTTCATGATATAGGACATCAGCAGGGCATACTCATTTTTGTCAACGATGGTGATGATCTCTTTTTTCGGCTGGTGATCGTAGGCGCCGATGGCTTCATAGATGGTGGCTCCGCTGTGGAGCTGGTTTAAGATGAAGTCCCGGATTTCTTCCTCGTGTTTCGAGATGATACATACTCGTTTCTTTAAGTTGAAGCCGAAGATGAAGTGATCCAGTACAATGCCGTTTAAATACGTTCCCAGTACGCTCAGCACCACGATTTTCTTATCGTAAACCAGGGCGGAGGACAGCGCGACGCACATGCCGGCCAGGGACATGGCTTTGCCTAAATCCATGTGAAAATATTTATTCAGAAATTTTGCAGCAATGTCCAGGCCGCCGGACGATGCGTTCCGGTTAAACAGCATGGCAAGTCCGATGCTTACCACAAAAATGTAGCAGAGCATGTCCAGAAATGCATCATTTGTGATCGACTGATTATTGGGGAAAATCAACTCAAACACACCCAGGATTACAGGAAGCAGAAGTGAGGTATATACGGTCTTTGCACCGAACTCCCTGCCGATGAAGAGAAACCCCAGGATCAGAAGAAGGATGTTTAATACAAGGGTGATGGCCGAAATGTTCAGCGGGATAAAATTGCCCAGAACGATAGCCAGACCGGAGATGCTTCCCACTGACACATGGCTGGGGATCAGAAAAAAGAATACGGCGGCAGCCACGATGATGGTGGCTGCGGTTATCATTGTAAATTCGCGGATTACTTCCCATTTTTTCATATGGAACCTCCAAATAAAGATAGTAATGTTCTTCCCGGCACATAACCGCCGGGAGTCGTTCTGTCTGGTATTGTAACATAACAGAAGCATTCTTGCGAGAGGTAAGAGGAAAATACATGAAAAGCAGAAATGACAGATGGATTGCAGCAGCGGCCTGTATTGCTCTTTGCGGAGTACTGACTGCATGCGGACAGAAGGAAAAGATACAGGATATTGAAACCACAGTCCCATCACATGCGGAAGAGGAGCAATCCGAGGGGGATCATGACCGCAGGCCAGAGAGTGAGACTCTTTCTTCAGACGGTGCGGAGAACGGGTACCGGATCATAGAGGACCAGACATTTGAAGCGAACTTAAATCCTTTGGGAGAGGTAACCTTCGTCTCCTTTGAACCGGAGGACAGGGCAAATTCCTTTGCAGACGCCATCTTTGAGCTGAAGGACGGAGACAGGACCATTGCGGTTTTAGAAGGTATCAGCAGAGACAATATACGGGAAGGGGAACGGCTGCAAAAGGTAGAGGCGGTGTCATTTCCGGACTATAACAGCGACGGATACAGTGACATTATTATTATCTGCAGCTATCTGTCTGTGTCGGAGACGGCAGCAGGCGCTGTCTATTCCGAGGTGAGAATCTATCAGGGGAGTGAGAGCGGAACGTTCACTCTGGAGAAGGGGCTGTCAAAGGATGCGGATGCCGCGCTTGCGGAAAAGACTGTTCAGTCCGTCCTGGGATTTCTGGGGGCGGGAAAGAAGAGTGAAGCACCCTCCGGCTGGAAACAGGCATACATCGATTATATTCAGGCACAGGACGAGGAAGAGTGGGACGGCTATCAGCTGATCTATATCGATGATGACGACATCCCGGAGCTGGTGAAGATTGGAAACAGTGAAGCGGTTGGCTGCATGATTGCTGCCTGGGATGGCGGCCAAGTGGTTGAAAACCAGCTGAACCGGCTTTATTTCAGTTATATTGAAAAAGAAAATCTTCTCTGTAACTCCGAGGGGAGTATGGACTACTATTACGATCTGGTATACAGCCTGACAGCTGGCCGGTTATCTCTGATCGCCAGCGGTTACTATGGCGCAGGGGATCGTTCCAACCTTGAATTCGATGAAGACGGGAATGTTATCTATCAGTATGAATGGAATGGGACGCCGATGTCCCGTGAGGAATACAGTCAGGCTTTCAATGCGGTCTATGATACCTCGAAGGCCAGAGACGGGTATGAGTGGGGGCAGTGGCTGACTCAGTCACAGACGATTCAGAAAATCAGTGAAATGCAGCAGTGACATTGCAAAGAATCGATAATTATGGTAAGCTATAGATAAATTTTGTGAGAAAGAGAGGCGTCAGTTATGGATAAAAACGGATTGGATTTTGTTGTTGAAAAGTCAAAGGAATTAATGAGTGCGTCAACGTGCAGCAGTGAGGCAAAGGCAGCAGCCCAGGCCTGGCTTGATGCGGTTGGCACTGACCGGGAAGCGGAAGAGACAAAGAAGTATGTGGAAGAACTGGAAGCAGATATCATGCCGATTGACGGTTTGATCGGTTTCGCAGAATCCGAACATGGCGCCCAGGTTTTTGGTGCGGATAAGGCCCTGGAGGTTGCGGCTCATGCAAGAGAGATCAAAGCCGCCGGAGCAAAATACTGTGACTGCCCGGCCTGCGCTGCGGTGGAAGCGATTCTTGATAAGAAGGATATTCTTCTGGGTCAGAAGTAAGGATGAACCGGAATACTTTGCAAGGGCATCGGTCAGCTATGACCGGTGCCTTTTACCACATGAAACAAGAGAAGGCAAGAAAGCGAATAACATGGAATTAAAATTGAATTTTGAAAACCGGTCCTGCGGCGTGTCTGTTTTTCTTCCGGAAGGAACGAAACCGGATAAAAAAGCGCTGGATGAGCTGAATCGTATGATGGAGCTGGAGCATACCGTGGAATGCATGAAGGAAGCGGGCTCTTTTTTTAAGAATCCGGACAGCGCCGTGAGAAAGGCCGCTGTGACACCGGATTTCCACAAGGGAGCCGGAATTCCCATCGGTACGGTACTGATGACAGAGGGCTTTGTGATCCCCCAGGCTATGGGCAATGATATTAACTGTGGGATGAGGCTGTATACCACGGACCTGAAGGAAGAGGAGCTGGAAGGGAAGCTGTCTGTTCTGCTGCCGGAGATCCGGCGTATTTTCTTTGAGGGCGGACGCGGGATTGCCATGAATGGGATTCAGAGGGAGGCCATGCTGAGAGAGGGGCTCACCGGCCTTCTGGAAACCTCCGGAGAGGCAGCTGGAACGGGAATCTGGAGGTTCTACGATCGAGAGGAACAGGAAGAGGAACTGGAGCGTACTGCGTTCAAAGGAAGCCTGTGGGCCGAAGAGACGGAAGGACTGGAGGATTTTATCGGTGACGCCCATACACTGACCTATGACGATCAGATCGGCTCCATAGGGGGCGGCAATCATTTCGTGGAGATGCAGCGCGTGGCTGAGATCTATGACGGGCAGACTGCCAATGCGTGGGGAATAAAGAGAGGTGCCATTCTCATTATGATCCATACAGGCTCGCTGATGATTGGCCATCAGAGCGGCAGAATCAGCCAGATGATAACAAGAGGGCTGTATCCGAAGCTCATTCCCCATCCGGATAATGGAATTTATCTTTTGCCCGAAGGAGAGGGAGAGGGCAGGGAATGGCGTCGTTTCCGCAGCACTACCGGCAACGCCGCTAATTTTGGATTTGCCAACCGGATGTTCCTGGGACTGATGCTTCAGAATGCCGTTGAAAACAGGGTGCATCCGTTTGATATGAAGCTTCTGTACGACTCACCACATAATTTTATCTGGGAGAAGGAGCCGGAGGGGAGAAAATCCTATATTCACCGGAAAGGCGCATGCTCGGCCAGAGGAATGGCTGAGATGGAGGGAACTCCTTTCGCTTATTATGGGGAACCGGTGATGATTCCGGGTTCCATGGGAAGTTCCAGCTATCTGTTAAGAGGCATGGGAAATCCGGACGCTTTATGGAGCGCAAGTCATGGCGCCGGACGAAGACTGTCCAGGGGGGAGGCGATCCATGGCAGTGACCGTGAATTCCAGGAATTTATGAAGAAGTTTCACATCGTAACTCCCATTGACCCTAACAGAAGTGATTTAAAGGGACGGAACGATATCTTAAAGAAGTGGGAGGAGTCCATCCGTTCTGAGGCACCCTATGCCTATAAGGACATCGACAAAGTGGTGAAGGTTCATGCAGATCATGGTATGGCCGGCCTGGTGGCGAGAATGGAACCGGTGTTTACCATAAAAGCATAGGCGGAAGGAAACAGAATAAGAATAAAAAGGCAGAAAGGCATTGGAAAGGTAATAGACAGAACATGATAAACAGAGACGATATGCTGGAACTGACAAGGCGTATGACCCTTGCGAGAACCTCCTTTACGAGGATTGCAGGCTGCTATGTAGACAGAGATGGGGATTTTGAGGGGAGTTTTAATACGAATTTCCTGAAAGTCCCGGCTCCGGAGAGGACAAAAAAGCTGAAACTGGCGAAGGAGATTCCATTCTCAGCGACAAATGTTAATCTGAAGAAGTATGAATTTACACAAGACATGCGGAAACCGGGGAGTATGTGGCAGCTGCTTATGGCGATGAATGAGTGCGGATTAAAGAATGATGCCCTGATGGACACCTTTTACGACCTGATCATGGAAAAATACCATAAGAATGAACCGTATGCGATACTTGTCTTTCATGACCGATACGACATTCCGGCAAAGGGGTCTGACGGGGAACGGCAGTGGGAGTCAGAGGAAGTGTTTGAATATATGATCTGTGCCATCTGTCCGATGACTGGGGAATATGAGCCGGGAAAACCGGAATGTGGATTTTTGTTCCCGGCATTTACGGACAGAAGCGGAGACCAGAACCATATTAATATCTTTCAGGCGGACGCCGGGCGGCCTCGCGGGGAACTGCTGGAAATATTGGGAATGGGATGAGAAAAGCTGAGGGCCGGGCTGATCAGGCAGCCCGGCTTTTGAACTTGAATGAATAATTGCTTTATCAATGATAATTCCGGCATGCGCTATGCATACACAGATGAGATTATTTTTCGAGATAAGGCCTGGTTGTGTTTAATCATGATCAGCGCAAGGAGTAGGTGGCAGTGGAGGAAAACGAAAGATGGATCAGTTATTCGATAGGGAAAAATATTTTTTACGAATAGTTGAAAACCAATTGAAACCATGGTACGATAAAGAGAGCGATTTCCAACTATGCGCGAAACAACACTTTAACGAATAGTTGAACCAAAAACAGATTACCAGATCGTATTTACATATGATTTGATGATCTGTTTTTATTTTGCGCTGATTACGGCTACTGCCGTGATTATAAAATAATTTAAGGAGGTATTCTCTCATGAAACTGAAAAATGCTTTAAGGAAGTATCGTGCACTTCCAGTTGCTACGGGGTTAATGTCTGTAGCTATGTGCGTTCCTGCCTTTGCGGCTGATTCGTCTGGGTCTGTAACTGCCGCTGACTGGGCGCCTGTGATTACGAACCTTACCGCTCAGATTTCCGTAAGTACCATTATTGCGGCTCTTGCTACTTTTATGGCCGCTGGTATCGGTCTGGTCTTTATGTGGTGGGGATTACGTAAGGCTGTCAGAACCATTATGGCCGCTTTCCGTAAGGGAAAATTATCTGTGTAGTACTCTCCTGTCGGGGTTTAAAAGCCCCGACATTTTTTTAACAAGGCGGTGATTGTATGGAAACAAATTTATTAGACGGCAGTTTAAATCCGGTTAATATTGCACGTGTTATGAAGCATAACCATGACTTTTTAAAGTCTCACCCGAATTACTTTAAACCGGAAGGACTGCTTATATTTTGTGGTGAACAGGGGTCAGGAAAAACGCTTTCCGCTGTTCAGTATGTGCGGAAATTATGTGATGAATACCCCCGTGCTATTCTCTGTACGAATGTTCAGATCGAGGGGCTTAATCCTGATACTCAGGTGATTGAATATGACGGTCTTAACTGCTTAAAGAATATTGAAAACGGTTATTACGGTGTGATCTATCTGATCGATGAAATTCATCTGGAGTTTAACTCTTTAGAGTCGAAAAACATTGATATCGAGGTTATGGTCGAGGTATCTCAGCAGAGGAAACAACGAAAACATATCATAGGTACAAGTCAGGTCTATGGCCGTCTTGCAAAACCGTTTCGGGAGCAGATTCGCAACGTAGTATTGTGTGCAAACTTCTGTAAGATTTTGCAGATTAATACACTGATTGATGGTTCGAAATCGACTGAAAAAGATGGTCATTTAGTTACGGATACGGTTAAGAAATTTTACTGGTTCCATAATCCTGATCTGTATGACAGTTATGATACTTATGCAAAGATGAAGCGTTATAAAAAAGAATGGAACGGGAGGAAATTAAGCTGATGAAAGAAGCAATTGATTTGTTCGCAATTCTGGTAGGTTATGCGGCTCCCTATGCGGTTGTATTTGCATTGGGACAGCGGCTTGTAAATCTGTTTATCGGTATGGCCTTTAAGGGGCGGATTGACTTATGAGGAGGTTAATATATGTTGTATTATTTAGTTTGGTTCTTTTTGTTATGGGGGGTACTCCGGTGTTTGCGGCTGATTATGAGGTGTACGCGCCGGATTTTTCCGAAACTCTGGATAATGTTCCGTCTCCGGTTTCCGGTGAAATAAACGATTTAGATTTTGAATCGTGGCAGGAAATGGTTGCTTCTCCATCGGAAGCGTCGCCCTCTTCTGCTACTTATAATATACAGGTAATGTCATCGTATTCTGGTGTCTATGATGGTTCGATCTCTACAAGCGTACTGACATATTTCAGGGGTATGACAGAGAAGCTTTCTCCTAGTTCTCATTATGTCCTGTTCCGTCAATCCCAATACATATACCGGCTTGTATATGGTGAAAATCTGGTCTGTAACGGGAGCCGTTTTACTGGTACTGACATGATGTATATTACCTATGATACCCGTGATTATGTCCTGTCTTCTGGTAATGAGGGATCGTTTAGCTTAAATGCCGGAAACTATATCGTCTATTCCGATATCGGTGACATATACCCTGTACTCGTCGAGGGGGTGAAAAATTATGAATTTAAAGCGCTTCTGTTCCTTTGTACTATGTATCTGCTGTTTGTCATTGTCCGTAGCTTCTTTAACGTGGGCGGATACCGCATCTGACAGTAATGCAGATGGTAATGCTATGACATTTGATAAACCTATGCTTTTAGCGGCTGTTGAAGCTTCTCCGTTATATGCTAAAGTAAATGATTCTTGGCAACAACTTAATCAGGACTCTTCCGGTTATATTATGCTTCCGTCTACTGCGACTCAGTTAATGTATCAGTTTAAAGGTCAGTGCAATATACGCATGCTCGTAGACAGTTCTGACTTAGGGCGTTTTGGGGCTATGTCTTATCAGCTTATGCCAGATAATACCGACTCATATTGGATATATGATAATTTTTATAATTATGTAGATGATGATGGAATGTTTTATCTGTCTGCTTATGCTCCTTATTGGGGGAATATTTACTTTGATTACTCTCCCGGCTCCAGTGTCCAGATTAAGTTTAATACTTATACTGCTCCATCTGAGAATCTGAAAATAAATGGGGTATATGATAATAGTGATAATCCGTTTTTGACAAAGACAATTAGCCTCTTAAATCGATCTATGTATCCTAAGTCTGTTATGTATTGGAATAACCGTTACTATTTTTTTTCGTTCCCTTCTGGTGGCGTATTTAAAAAAGGGTATGAGTATGAAGTTACTTGCTTCTCTTCTTTTCCGTCTGGTAGTTATTTCTACATGGAAGGTGTTGATTTTTCTCGGTCTGTTGATGGCCAGTATGTGACTTTTCGTTTTAAGCCTACAAGGGATATTTTGAGTAATCAGTTAAAATTCTGTGTGCAAAAGGCTGTAGGTAATGAAAATGTTCAGGGTGCGTTTTATTATGTATCATCTTCTTCCAGTTATATTCCGGCGTCTGATACTGGCCAACAAGGTCAGACTACAGCCGCCAACACAACTATCATCAAAAATGTGGTCACGAATATCAGTAACACTGTTAGTAATATCAGTAACCAGATAACCAACACGACGAATACGATCACGAATACCATTACCAACACAACGAATCAGATAAAAGAAGCGGTGAGTCAGTCAGCTAATCAGATATCGCAGACAGTTACTAATACGTCAAATCAGATAAAGGATTCTGTAAATCAGTCGGCTGAGAAAATATCTCAAACCGTGACGAATAAGGTAAACGAGGTAAACGGTACAATTAACAGTGTAGGTAAGGAAACTCAGAAGAAAATAGATGATATGCAAAAGGCCGTTGTAGATAAACTGGAGGATACAAAAACGGGAATTATCACGGGGATTATAGACGGTTTGAAGTCTCTTTTTATACCTTCTGACGATTTTTTTAAGACGTGGTTTGATGATATGTATTCCTTCTTTGATGAACGTTTAGGGTTTCTTATGTTGCCTGTTGATCTGCTTGTAAACCTGATTGATATGGTTGTATCTGCCGATTCATCAAATGCAGGTATTCCGTTTCCTGAAATTCAATGGGAAGGCACTATATTGATTCCTGCTCAGACTGTTAAAATAGAAATATTTGATACGGATTTCGGCAAAGAATTACAGGATAAACTTTACTTTGTTGGTAACGTTATTATGATTGGTGCATTGCTTTCATTGATGCATCGTAAGATTGAGGAGGTGTTGCGTTCATGATCTTAGAATCCGTTTTAAATCTTGTAGGTGGACTGATAAAGCTTGTATTTGGGTGGATAAATCTGCCTGACATGCCCTCTTCCGTTACGTCTATCATAGACGAATTGTTCGGGTATATCCGTGGTTCCATGGGGCTTTTAGGTGTCTTTGTCGATCTCAATATGGTTAAGGTTTTACTGCCTATGTTGCTGATCGTGATTAACTTTGAGCATGTCTGGAAGTTTACTATGTTCATTGTCAGGAAAATACCGTTCTTAGGTATTGAATAGAATGTCATGCCATCGGCGCAAGCGGCCAGACCGCGCGCCGTGGCTGTCTTTATGGAGGTGATCTGTTGACTGAACATGAAATAGAGTTTATGGAACTGCTTTCCCACTTAACAACGCTTGCAAATATTTTTTGCGAACATGCAAAGGATACGCCAAATTTAGATACCGATTTGCTAAATCAATTTGTTATTTTAAATGACTATGTTCAGCGTATAAATGAGGTGTTGACTTGCTTCATAGATTAATGAATTTTACTCTCCTGCTTTCATGTCTGCATCTATGAGGGCTTTAACATATCCACTCATGGCTTTATAACCTTGTTTTTCAAAATGTGCTTTAATAGCTTCATATTCATCTACTGGAATATAAACTTTTACAGTCTTGTAGGTTTCTTTGTTGTATTCTCTTTTATAATCAGTTAGTTCTTTTTTATTCATATGCCCTCTTTTCTAGGCCTAGAAATAATGCACAAATACTAGGCCTAGATTTTGTTAGATATGTCAATATACTAGGCCTAGAAAATATGCTATACTTTAGTTACAAGGTAAGTATATCAAATGGTTCAGGGAAAAGAAAGGGGAAAATAAAAAATGACAAAGAAGGAAAAGGAAGCTTTTAAGGCGATTTACAATGATTCTATTAACCAGTATATGCGCTTTCTTATGAACGGTGAGGAAATACCACCTAGAATTGTTATTCGTGGTCTTACTCTTGCTGAATTAAATAAAATGTTTTTTCCTGATGAATATTCAGATGAAAATGAGGTGGGGGCGTAAGCCCTCTCCCCTTTAAACTAGCCGTTGACGGTCACAAGCCCGTATGAGAAATAGTGAGTGGAGGATTAAGACGGAAACTCACTATCTGTATATGTCAAGCTTCATTAAAGGCCAAAGTCTTATAGAAAAACTCACTGTATGGATATGTCAAGCCCGTTTATATTTCCTTGTTCAAGTTGTTTGTTATGACGGTATTCTATCGAGAAATCCGCCGCTGTCGTGTCGGTCTTTATGGCCTTACATCTGGAAGTCTGACGGAGCTATTTCAGAAATACGGGTGTCTGGCACATTGACAATAAAATATAGAAGGAGAAAAAAAGATGAAAGTTAAAATTTTAGGTATTCAGAACGTTGATTACGTAAGCAGGAAAACAGGGAATCCGGTAGTAGGTGTAACCTTACATACCTCTTTTTCTGATGCTCAAACATTGGGGACGGCAGTTGATAAGATTTTTATCTCTGATAATCCGCATCTTCCCTGTATCAAAGATCTGGCGATTGGTCAGACTGTTGATATCGAGTATAACAACCGTGGCTTTGTATGCGGCTGTGAAATAGTCGGTAAGTAGTGATGGCCGATTCCCCTGGTATTTCCTTGTTTACCTTCCCCTCTGGCTCCCCTCGCACGCGTACGTAACTACGGGCGGAATGTGGGAGCATCGCCGGGGGGCCCACATTCACGGCGTTACCGTGGGTGAGGAAGTTCCGGTATAGTATTACCCGGAACTTCTGTCGCAAGCACCAACAAACCTTGTAAAACTGGGGCTTGCCAGTCCGCGACAGCACATTGTCACTTCTGTCGCCGTCGCAAAAAACAAACAAAGGGGAAATAAGCATGGGTGAAAATGTGAAAGACAGCCAGTCACGTAAATGGCAGTTGACAATTAACAATCCCGTTGAAAAGGGATTTACGCATGAGAAGTTAAACAGCATTCTTGCTTCCATGGCTTCGATAGTTTACTACTGTATGGCTGATGAAATAGGTGAGAATCAAACGTATCATACACATGTTTTTCTGTGTGGTCGGTCTGGTATTCGCTTCTCAACTCTCAAGAAACAGTTTGAGGGTGCACACTTTGAAATGGCAAAGGGTACCGCCGAACAGAATATGCAGTACGTTTCTAAAACTGGCAAATGGCTGAATGACCGGAAACGCGAAACGTGCGTAGATGGAACCTTTGAGGAATACGGGGAAATGCCTATTGAAAGGCAGGGTAAAAGAAACGATTTGGATGATTTATACGGAATGATTAAAGACGGGCTGACGAATTATGAGATTATGGAACAGATGCCCGAAGCAATGCTTAATCTCGATAAAATTGAAATAACACGCCAGACGCTTATACAGGAAAAGTATAAAAATCAATGGCGTGATGTACAGGTGGAATACATATACGGCGATACTGGTTCAGGAAAGACTCGTTCGATCATGGAGCAATACGGTTATTCAAACGTCTTCCGTGTAACAGATTATCTCCACCCGTTCGATGGTTATAAGAATCAGGACGTTGTAATATTTGAGGAGTTCCGCTCTTCTATCCGGTTCACCGAAATGCTTACATTAATTGAAGGTTATCCGGTAGAACTGCCGTGCCGATACGCAAATAAATATGCCTGTTACACTAAAGTTTATATTATCACCAATGTTCCATTATCGAAACAGTATCCGGCTGTCCAGTTAGATGAATCTGTCAGTTGGTTAGCGTTTTTAAGACGTATTCATAAGGTTAAAAAGTATACTTATGAGGGTATTCAGGAAAGCCATATCGAAATAACTAAAGATGGTTTTCGAACGGTTTTAGACGGTGAATTTATACCGTTCCGTGAGGTAGTTAATGGTAGTAAAAACGTTGTTGAAAGGCTTGCATTATGACGGTCAACTATCACTCCGCCGCAAGACAAAACACTGGTTTGATTATCTCAGTGCATCACAATCTCAAATGGTAAAATGGTATGGAAATTGTGAGGTAATACGTTCTTGTATAATAGACGGGGTTCTGGTAATATATGTAGAGTAGATCAACTAATTCGTTAAAAACAACTTTTGCAAATAGTAGCAATACGTGGGGCGCTCCTGCGTGAGAATGAATGTCGCGCCCCTTGCGACTATTCGCAACAAGTAGATCTTTAACGAATAGTTGGCGCACAAAAGCACCGTTTTACACCAATTACATAAAGGAGCCATTTTACATGAAACTTCAACGGCTATACAGTCTCACCCGCCAGGCGATCGACTACTACCATCTGATTGAGGACGGCGATCACATTGCTGTCGGTATATCCGGCGGTAAAGACAGCCTTACTTTGTTATATGCGCTGCAGGGGTTAAAACAATTTTATCCAAAGCGTTTTGAATTATCAGCCATTACGGTGGATTTAGGCTTTGGAGACTTTGACTTATCTCCTGTTAAAGAACTCTGTGAGCGATTTTCCGTTCCCTATACGATAGTTTCTACGGAAATTGGAAAAATATTGTTTGAGACGCGCAAAGAATCTAATCCATGCGCACTCTGTGCGAAGCTCCGCAAAGGTGCTTTAAATGATGCTGCCATCAAGCTTGGCTGCAACAAAATTGCATATGCGCATCACCGTGAGGATTTGATTGAAACCATGTTGTTGTCGTTAATTTATGAAGGCCGGTTTTACGCATTTTCGCCCAGCACGTATTTGGACCGCACGGGATTGACCGTGATCCGTCCAATGATCTACGTGAAGGAGGCTGACGTGATTGGCTTTAAGAATAAATACGATTTACCCGTATGCAAAAATCCGTGTCCGGTGGATGGTCATACAAAACGGGAATATGTTAAAAAACTAACGAAAACATTGGAACAGGAAAATCCTGGCGTTAAGGACCGTCTCTTCCATGCAATTGTCGATGGAACGATTGAGGGATGGCCGGAAAGGGGGCAGCTGTCATGAACACACTCTCCTACCATCAGCAGAGAGATATTGAGAATGTCAAGCATCTAAGAGAACTGATCCGGGAACTTCCGCCCTTCTGCGCCGATTTCTTTCGCGGAATCGAGCCACGCACCTCTTCCAGGACCAGAATTGCCTATGCGTATGATTTAAAGGTATTCTTCGATTTTCTTCTGAAAGAGAATCCTGTGATTGCGAAGATGGATATGAAGGATATCAGTCTGGATCATCTCGACAATCTGAAGCTTGTAGATATGGAAGAATATATGGAGTACCTAAAATACCGTTTCAATGATAAGAATCAGGAAATAACCAACAAGGAACGCGGAATTATGCGGAAAATTTCTTCCTTGAAGAGCTTCTACAACTATTATTACCGAAATGAACGGCTTGTAAACAACCCGGCCGCTTTAGTACAGCTCCCGAAACTCCATGAAAAGGAGATAATCCGTCTCGACGTGGATGAGGTCGCTCTTCTCCTCGATGAAGTGGAAAAAGGGGAGGCGCTTACGGAGAAACAGAAAAGCTATCATGAGAAGACGAAGCTGCGCGATTTGGCGCTGCTTACGCTGATGCTGGGGACCGGAATCCGTGTGTCCGAGTGTGTTGGCCTGGATATTGACGACGTAGACTTTAAAAATGGCGGAATCCGGATTCACAGAAAGGGCGGAAAGGAAGTAACCGTGTATTTCGGTTCTGAGGTTGAAGACGCTCTGAACGATTATCTGGAAGAACGGAAAATGATCATTGCGGAGGAAGGCCACGAATCGGCACTGTTTTTGTCCCTTCAGAGAAAAAGACTGGCTGTGCGCAGCGTGGAAAATCTGGTTAAAAAATATGCGCGGATCGTGACGCCTTTAAAGAAAATTACGCCTCATAAACTGCGCAGCACCTATGGAACTAATTTGTATAAGGAGACCAATGACATTTACCTGGTCGCGGATGTGCTGGGGCACGCGGATGTTAATACGACGAAAAAACATTATGCGGCTCTTGAAGATGAGCGGCGGCGCAGTGCGCGGAATAAGGTACGGCTTCGTGAGGACTGAGAATCGTATCAGTATCTATGGATCTTTGGAGTCAGGGTCAGGAAGAGAGAATTTGGTCGGAATCGATCCAATTCTCTCTTCCATTTTTAACAGAGGAGAATATTTATATGCTGAAGATTTACTGTAAAGTCCCTGCTATAGAGATAGTTCCACTGTCGAAAAAGCCTGTGCAGTTGTAGGACCATCTGCCTTCTGATAAAGGAATGGTTTTGGTTTCGCTGCTGCCGCCCATGGTAATGCGCTGCTCCTGGTTGGACGGAGAAAATAAAAACAAATCTACGCTGCCGTTTATGGAAGATGTAATTTCCAGGGTCAGAATCTGTCCGTCTTTTGCCTCAAAGCCAGAGGAATGCACAATGCATTTTTGCCCTTCATCGCTTAAATCTATTACAATCATATCATTTGGATCGGGATCGGTTGCAGTAAGGCCGGAGGGGGCATCTCCCGCCGCTTCTGCCGCCGCAGACTGTGCAGAGGATAACGTACCCACTATGGAGATAGTTCCGCTGTCGAAAAAACCTGTGCAGTTGTAAGACCATCTGCCCTCCGATAATGGGATTGTCTTTGTCTCACTGTTGCCTCCGATCGGAATGCGCTGTTCCTGATTGGATGGAGAGAATAAAAATAAATCCGCAGCCCCCTTTATGGAAGAGGTGATTTTCAGGGTCAGAATCTGTCCGTCCTTTGCCTCAAAGCTTGAGGAATGTATCACACTGTGCTGCCCCTCATTGCTCAGATTTATTACCACTGTATTTTCTGCATCAGGAGAAGCCGCATAAGCACCGGTCACAGCTGCAGTAAAACTCAATACTAAAACCAGGGCAGCCGAAACTGCCGCAGTTAAGCGAGTTGTTCTTTTAAATCTCATAATCGCATCTAACCTCTCTTTCAATAATTCCCTGCTTTCGTTGAGCGTCACGGAGGCAAGAGAATCCCTGTAACGTCCTCCGGCCCCCATAGCATGCAGTAAGGTATCTCCATAGGCTTTCCGCCCGCCCGGGTCAAGGGTCTTTATGACAGCTTCGTCGCAGGACAGCTCACAGGCCCGGTCGATTTCACGTCTCATCAGGTAAACAAGCGGATTAAACCAATGCACGCACACAATTAACTGTATCAGCCACTTATAAAACATATCCCGTCGTTTATAGTGCGTCAATTCATGCAGAATCGTATATTCAAAATCGGAGGATGATAAGTCGGCTGTCGGAAGTACGATACAGGGATGGAAAAATCCGATGAGTAACGGTGATGAAATGAGGCTGTTCGTGCAAAGCTCCACCGTATTTTTCACCCTGCTTTTTTCCACAAGTTTTCCAAAACGCTCCAACAGGTCGATATCTCCTGCTTCTTCGCTGCCGGCCCGAATATATTTTACAAAGTCCTGGTAGATCGTGATTTTCCGAATTAACAGGATGAGAGCAATGGCGAACCAGCCGGGCCACAGATGTTTCCACATGGCCGATGATATGATGCGTGCCAGAATGCCGGCGGATTTCATGGGTTTTCTTTGTTCATGATGCAGCTTTTTGGATCCGTCAGCTTTGTATTCCGCTGAAGAAATACCGGCCACAGCGGTCTGCTGTCCGGTTGGAGCCGCCAACTCTGTCTGCGTGACGGCCCTGTCAATTCCTTGAAAAAATGTTCCCATGAAGTTTTCTTCCGGTGCAAAAGGCAGCATCAGACGGGCGGCGACTACCAGCCAAATATAGTATTGCCACCGCTTGCTCAGCCGCTCCTTAATCACCGGACGGAGCAGAAACAGAAGGAGTATTAACAGGGAGCCGGACAGGGAAAGGGACAATACGGTTTTTAGGATCTCGGTCATTTACCGCTCTCTCCCCCCTCCCAATATCTTCTCAAATCTTCCATATCTTCAGCAGAAAGCAGATCCTTTTCAATTAATGTGGATACAAGCCCTTTTGCATTGCCCTCATAGATTTTCTCCAGGAAGGTCTCCGCCTGTGCCGTCTGATACGACGATTCGGAAACGATGGCGATATATTCATTTCGGCGCCCGATCTTGGCCGTTTTCAAAAAACCTTTGGCAATCAGTCTGGAAGATAATGTAATAATTGTATTTTTCGTCCAGGGCGTTCCCCTGTCCTCCAGTGCTTTTGCAATATCTGCATATAAAGCTTTATTGCCGTTTGCCCATATGATTTTCATCAGTTCCAATTCATATTCCGTTATTTGATGCAAGAATATCAGCCTCCTCATATAAGATTACAATTTGTACTCTAAGTGTATGATAACATTTTGTACTCAAACTATCAAGCCTTTTCCCTGCTTTTTGAAAAAATACTTGACAGAATGATGTGAAACGCTTATGATCAAGTCAGGTAATTTCAGGAACAACAGAAAGAAAATTATAGAAATCAGAGGTCTGAGAGATTGTATATTAGATTAAGATAGTAAACTGTTCGTTATAAGACACCATGTACAACGCCATAACCGTGCAGTACCGTAAGCATTTGCCGGTACGCCTGGTTTGTGTAGTTTGTATGTGTTGATAACCGGAACAGTTTTTTGTGTCTTAGTCTGCCGTTTTGGCAAAGATACAATCTCTTTTTTTGTACCTGAAATTACCACAATGCCGCAGCAAGGAGGCTGAATACTATATGAAACAATTAAATGAGACCATAAGACCCCGCGCTCTTCTGGCAGGGGTACGCTTAAATGAGAATCAAGATTTTGAAGTATCCATGAAAGAACTGAACAATCTGGTAAAGGCCTGTGACATGGAACCAGTGGCCAGGATCGACCAGAATCTGGCCAGTATAAATGCCGCTTACTATATTGGTTCCGGTAAGGTTGGGGAGATTCGGGAGGCGGTGGAAACACTTCGCGCTGACTATGTGGTATTTAACGATACCCTGTCCCCTTCCCAGCTTAAAAACCTGCAGAGAGAGATCGATGTGCCCGTATGGGACCGCACGTATCTGATCCTGGAGATATTTTCACGGAGAGCCCAGACCAAAGAGGCACGGATGCAGGTGGAATCGGCCCGGCTCCAGTACATGCTGCCCCGGCTTATGGGACTCAGAGACTCTCTGGGCCGCCAGGGCGGGGCCAGCGGTTCTCTAAGCAACAAGGGATCCGGTGAAAAGCAGATTGAGCTTGACCGGCGTAAAATTGAGGGGCGGATCAGTGAATTAAGACGTGAACTGGAACGGATGGAGCAGGAACGAAATGTTCAGAGAAGAAAGCGAAGCCGTGGAACCTGTCCCCAGGCCGCCCTGGTTGGATATACGAATGCGGGTAAGTCCACTCTCCTGAACAAACTGGTGGAGCTGTCAAACGGAAAAGAAGAAAAGATGGTCATGGCGAAGGATATGCTTTTTGCCACTCTGGATACCACGGTTCGAAAGATCTCGCCGAACGGCAGCCAGGATTTTCTGCTGTCTGATACGGTTGGATTTATCAGCAGGCTTCCACACAGCCTGGTAAAGGCGTTCCGCTCCACGCTGGAGGAGATTCGCTATGCGGATCTGCTGCTTCACGTAGTGGATTTTTCAGATGAGCACTACAAAGAACAGATGGAAGTAACAGAAGAGACACTGAAGGAACTGGGAGCCGGTGATATTCCCCGAATCTATATTATGAACAAGGCCGATTCCGTTATGGAGGGGGAAACTCTCCCTGAAATTTCCGGGAACCGGATCTATATGTCTGCCAAATACGGCATCGGAATTCCGGAGCTGCTGCGTATGATGGAACAGATTCTCTTTTCTGAATATCAGGAGGCCCGTTTTTTGATTCCTTATGAAAACGGAAACGTGGTACACTATTTTAACAGCCGCGCCATGGTTCACAGCCAGGAGTATCAGGAACAGGGAGTCTGTCTGACTGTCAGCTGCCGGGAGGGCGACAGAGAGAAATATAAACAGTATTTGACGTGATAATATCATGAAACACTTGATCTGCCGATAAAGAAAAGTACCGGATACAGCAGGCCGTCACACGGTTTTTTGTATCTCTGGTACTTTTCTTTTCGGAATATATGTTTTTGATCAATGGCTGTTCTCCTGAATCACCACTGAATTAATCCATGATCACGAGATCTGCAGACGCCGGATTAACGAAAATACGTATGCGGTCTACGGATACCGTTTCGTAAGATCCGATCCGTCTGTTTTTGATATCATCGAGAAGCTGTTCCTTGCCCGCCAGAAAGAGTTCCATATCATTCTGAAGGTAGGCGAATTCAATTCCCACAAACGGATCCTCTGATTCCTGCTCCGAATCTCTTAAGTAGGGAGAGACCGCCTGCTCATTATAGGTGATCTGAAAACGAACGGTATTCTCCGGAACCGTCTCATCCGGTATAATCTTAGTGGGATTACCCGAATGGCTGTAAAAAAAGTAATTGCCATATATTCTCAGCTTCTGATCCTCCTGAAGCTGAAACGAATAGTCGAGATTCTCTGTTACCATCTTCACATCACCAATCGTTGTCTTTCCGGAATAGGCAAATGACGAAAATTCGGAAAGGGCGATTCCGGTGCCGATTCCCGTAATGAATATTCCACTGCAGAAAACTGCGATAAGGGCCTTATGTATGTTACGCATCCTGTACCTCCTCTGTGAGTTCAATAGCGGTTTCCTCCGCTTCATAACGGTTTGATTTGCTGTTTATGCGCAGCAGACTGATACAGAAGCAGGTAAACGCACCGCTGCAGAGCACGGAACCGAACAGAACCAGGGTGGGGCCTGTCAGGGGATATCCCTTGAACAGCCATACGAGAAGAACACCGAAGCAGAACAGGGATCCCAGAACAAACAAACCGCCAAACAGGGCGAGAAACATCATAAACAGATTAAAGCACCACCGCAGGCACCAGAGGAACAGGCGAATGATTCCATGAAAGCCGCTTTGGAACCCATGGGCGATGGAGCGGCCTACTGTATGCAGGACGGGGATTGCCCCTGCGGAGTTCGCTGAGGCAGTTCTTCTTCGCTCTCTCTTTCTTACTTCCGTATTCGCGGTCACAGTACTCTCCTCTCTGCGCAGCAGACTGCGAAGCTTTCGTATGGGACAGAGTAACAGATAAACCGCTTTTCTTCCCAGGGTTTTTCCCGCCTCAAAACAATGGACGGCACCATTTTGTACCGCGGTGAACAACTTCTTACAAAAACGGACGAGCTTATCACGGAGATCCGTTCCCTGTACAGTTCCGGGCTTTACAGGCGGCTTGCCGCTTCCTTTTGCCGTGCCACCGGAAAATTCCGCCTTGACGTGGTAGGCTTCCAAAATCTGGGCAGCCAGCTCCTTAACGCTGCCAAAATCGCGGATCGCTTCCTCTTCGCTCAACCCGCTCTCCACCTTCATATCAATATGTTGGGAGTACTCTTCCAGAATATCCTGCTGTTCCTCATCTTCAAGGACGAGGAGATGCCGGTTTAATTCTTCTAAAAATTCGTTTTTATTCATCCTTCTGCTCCTTTAAAAATGTACATACCCGCTGCTGAAATTCGTTCCACTCCTGCTCCAGCTTCTCCCGGTAGAGGACTCCGGCAGCAGTTAAATGGTAATATTTCCGCGGCGGCCCTTCCGTGGACTCCCGCAGATAGGTCTCAAAATAGTGCTCGTTGGTCAGACGCTTCAAAAGCGGATAAATCGTCCCCTCATTCACATCGATGACCTTGGATACCTCTTCTACCAGCTCGTATCCGTACATATCCTTTTTCCTAACGGACTCCAGCACCACCAGTTCAAGGACTCCTTTTTTAAACTGTGCATTCATGTTAAGTCCTCCTTTAATACTATATTATACATACTACTATGTAATGTCAAGTACTAATTAAAATAAAATACTGAATTTCTGACGGAACCAGGAAAGGTTCAGACAGATGATACACCAATGGCCCTCAGGATACATGAACAAACACCGGCTTCGCATGATCTGATTCGAGTACAGATCATACGAAGCCGGTGCTTGTTGCAGTTATGAATCAGGTGTGTAATGTTCACCTGTGTATATGAATGACAGGCTGCGGCTTTCCGCTCCTTTCGTTACAATCATAAGATATATTCGCAGTAGATCTTCTCCCACTGCCGTTACCTCTCACCTCTCAGCCAGAACTTCAGAAACAGGCACACAGTACATGATAGTCAGATGCTGTCCGCTGTGGATTACATCCTCCTTTAATCCATTCATATTCTTTAATTCAGTGACGTAGTCAGCAGTGGACATTCTGCAGCTCCCTGCATACTCATCTGCGATTCCCCAGAGCGTATCGCCTTTCTGAATCTCAATGCTGGTATAGTATTTTTGAGACTCCGGAAGTTCTGTTTCATCGGCCAGCGCATTCATCAGAGAATGACCGCAGACGTTCGACAGAATCAAAACAACTAGTGCCATTGTAATCATTATTTTTTTCATCTGTAATTACCCCCTGTTACTCTTTTGTTACGAATGCAGAACACATGTTCTGTATGAAAACATCATACCACTCGAACAAATGTTTGTCAAGAAAGAAAATCATTTTTTTCGAACAAAGGTTTGCATTTTTTTCGAACATATGTTACTATTAAAGAAAGAAAAAGGATTGAGGAGGCTGTGTTATATGGCTCAGGAGAAGATTACAGCAAAACAGCAGGAAATTTTAGAATATATCAAAGAAACCATTTTAAAAAAGGGGTATCCGCCGGCTGTCAGGGAGATCTGTGAAGCGGTACATTTGAAGTCAACCTCTTCCGTCCATTCTCATTTGGAGACTCTGGAGGAAAAGGGATACATAAGAAGAGACCCCACCAAGCCCAGAACGATCGAGATCATTGACGACTGCTTTAACTTAACAAGGCGTGAGGTGGTGAACGTGCCGCTTCTCGGTACCGTGGCCGCCGGTGTTCCTCTTCTGGCTGAAGAGAATATTGAGAATTATTATCCCATCCCTGTGGAGCTGCTTCCAAATGCAGATACCTTTATGCTGAACGTAAAGGGAAACAGTATGATTAACGCCGGTATTTTCGACGGGGATCAATTGATCGTGGAACGGTGCTCCACTGCTTACGACGGAGAGATTGTCGTCGCTTTGGTCGATGATTCCGCCACGGTGAAGCGATTTTACAAGGAGGACGGCTATTACCGACTCCAGCCTGAAAACGATGAGATGGAACCCATCCTTGTGGATCACCTGGAGATCCTTGGAAAAGTGATCGGATTGTTCCGCCTGGGGATCCATTAGAATTTGCGTGATTCATAAACGAATAAAAATGGCAGAAACCGGAGAAGAGGTTGACATAATTAATTTATGTCAACCTCTTCTCCGGTTCTGTCTGTTACTGCATGGTTTGATCTTTGATCGTTGTTTTATTCGATTATTCCAGTTCGCTGACATCCAGTCTCTTTCCGTCCCGCCAGATACGCTCCAGATCGTAGAAGAGTCTGTTGTCCCGGTCGAAGACGTGTACAATGATATCACCGTAATCCATAAGAATCCAGTTGGCGGACTGGTAGCCCTCCACCTGTCGGCAGGTGCAGCCCATCTTGCCGAGTTCCTCTTCCACGTTGTCTACCATGGCCTGAACCTGATTGGAATTGGAACCGCTTGCTATAATAAAGTAATACGCCATGACGGAAACGCTGCGGATATCGATGATACTGATATCTTCGCCTTTTTTGTCAGATAAAGCCGCGTAAGCTGCTTTGACCATCTCGCTAGAATGATTCATAATTTAATTTCCTTTCTTTTCCTCGTGAAGCTGTCTGTAATAATCATATGCCAGATTCGTCATGGAATCTACATAACAGCCTTTTCCATTCAGATAATCCAGGGTGTCCTTTAAAATCTGATAGATGCATTCCTTCAGATCCGTAAACGCCAGCGGGCGCACCAGCGGTAAATCGGGGGCCTCGTACCGGCGGGGCTCGATATAATCTGCTGTAAAGATGATCTCCTCCAGCAGTGTCATACCAGGCCTTCCGGTGGTGTGCCACCGGATAGCCGAAAGGATCTCCGGATCTGTTATATGGTATTTCGTCTCTGCCAGCCATGCGCCGTATTTCGCGTGGAGAACGGCTGGCGCCTTCTTCTCATCCTCCGTCAGCGCAATCTTCTGCTTTTCACATTTCCTGATGATCGTATCATTGCTGTAATGCTTCGCGCAGTCATGGAGCAGGCCGGCCAGTTCCGCCTTGTCTAAATCGCAGCCATAGCGCATGGCCAGCGCAGCCGCAGTAAATGATACGCTGATGGTGTGTTCGTATCTGGAAGGCGTCAGCTTTTCACTTAGTGCGCTTCTCAGCTGTGCAATGATTTCCTGCATTCCGCTACCTCCTGATATAAATGATGCTCCTGAATGTACCTGGCCACCGGCCCGGGTACGAATGCATCGATCGATTCTCCCAGGGCGGTCATCCGGCGCAGCTCGGCTGAGGAGATATCGATCTCCCGGCAGTGCAGCATGCGGACGTCGGCCTGATACGTTTCTTTAAGATAGGCAATCTGCTTTTCCATGGAGCGGCCTGCCGATTCATATTCCCGCACCGCCGCCAGGATGACAGCCTGAGCCAGGACCTTCTCCGGTTCATGCCAGTGCTCGATCTCATAGAGGGAATCTGCACCGATGATGAAATAAAACGTATGGCCGGGATAGAGGCCGTGAAGCATTTCAAGAGTCTGCGAGGTGTAGGTATTGCCGCTCCGCATGACTTCAAAATCCGAACAGGTAAACCCTTCATGACCCTCCATGGCAAGCCGGGTCATCTCCAGCCGGATACGGCCGGCTGTCACGTTGTGGTCCTTTTTGTGTGGCGGCTGTCCCGACGGCATGTACCAGATCTGGTCCAGACCGTATTCCTCATAGGCCTGTTCTCCAAGGAGAAGATGGCCGTTATGGATCGGGTCGAACGTACCGCCCATGATTCCGATTTTCCCCATATTCCGTAACTCCTTACGACACGCTGTACGACAGGTTATGGAAGAACAATCTTTCTCTTCTTCTCTTCCTTCGCCGGTTTATAAAGGACAATTTTTCTTCCAATCACCTGAACCACTTCAGAATGGGTGCGCTCAGCCAGTGTTGCGGCGATTACATTTCCGTCGTCGAGGCAGTTTTTTAATACTGTAATCTTAATCAGTTCCCTCGCTTCCAGCGCTTCCGCGATGGCGGCGGTAATCTCCGGCGTAATGCTGGATTTACCAATCTGGAAAATGGGCTCTGTCGTCATTGCTAAGCCCTTTAAATAAGAACGCTGCTTGCTTGTCATATTTCCTCCATCATACTACTTCTCTATTTTATCATTTGTCTATTTATAATAGTCGAATTCCAGGCCGTACATACGGACGGTATCGCCTTCTTCGATTCCGGCCTCCTCCAGTTCTTCGAGGATTCCGTTTTCTTTTAAGAACCGCTGGAAGAATAAAAAGCCTTTTTCTGACTCCAGGTTCGTATATCCCAGCATTTTCTCGATACGCGGTCCTTCTACGACATAGATGCCGTCTTCGTTTTGCTCCACCGTATACGGCAGTGTCTGATCAATCATTGTCGACGGGTCAAACTCTTTCTCAAAGATGACCGGAGTGGAATCGACCGTCTGCAGTAAATCGTAAACAGCGTATAAAAGCTCCTTCACTCCCTGGCCGCTGACTGCGGAGATCGGGTAAACCTTAATTCCCTTCGGTTCAAATTCAGCCTTCAGCTTTGCTACCGGATCCTCGTCCCCGGCGTAAATAACGTCGGTTTTGTTGGCGGCGATAATCTGCGGCCGTTTCATAAGCTCCGGGTTGTAGGCTTCCAGCTCTTTATTGATGGCCAGAATGTCCTCGATCGGATCTCTGCCTTCTGTAGATGCGGCATCCACGACATGAACCAGCACGCGGGTCCGTTCGATATGGCGGAGGAAATCATGGCCAAGGCCGACTCCCTCGGAAGCGCCTTCGATCAGGCCAGGAATATCAGCCATAACAAATCCCTTGCCGCCGTCAATATCCACCACACCCAGATGTGGATTCAGGGTTGTGAAATGGTAATTGGCAATCTTCGGGCGTGCGTTGCTGACACGGGAGAGCAGCGTGGATTTTCCCACATTCGGAAATCCTACGAGACCGACATCCGCGATAACCTTGAGTTCCAACTGGACCCAGAGCTCCTGGCCGGACTGTCCCGGCTGGGCATATTTCGGCGCCTGCATGGTTGGAGTGGCGTAATGCATGTTGCCCTGACCGCCGCGGCCGCCCTTTAAGATGACTTCCCGCCGGTTTTCACCGGACATATCGGCTATGACTTTACCGGATTCGAACTCTTTTATAACCGTTCCTTCCGGAACCTTGACAATGAGATCACTGCCGTTTTTTCCATGGCAGCGTTTCTTGCCTCCCTGTTCTCCATCCTGGGCAGCGTATTTGCGTACCTGGCGGAAATCACTTAAGGTATTTAACCCGTCATCCACTTCAAATATGATATCGCCGCCGTCGCCGCCGTCACCGCCGTCGGGACCGCCGCAGGGGACATAGAGTTCCCGTCGGAAGCTGACGTGGCCGTCGCCGCCTTTTCCTGATTTTATAAATATTTTTGCTCTATCGGCAAACATGTATTCACCTGTTTCCTTTCCATTGGCTTTTTAAAAGAAACGGCTTCATACGGTGAGGTATGAAGCCGGTCTAATTATTCGCTTATTACTCTTGGATAAACAGAAACCTGCTTTTTGTCTCTGCCTTTTCTTTCAAATCTGACAACGCCGTCCACTGTTGCGAACAGGGTATCATCTCCGCCGCGGCCTACGTTAAGACCTGGATGGATATGAGTGCCGCGCTGTCTGTAGAGAATGTTGCCGGCTAATACGAACTGACCATCGGCTCTCTTAGCACCTAACCTCTTAGACTCGGAGTCTCTGCCGTTCTTTGTAGATCCAACACCTTTTTTATGAGCGAAGAATTGAAGGTTCATCTTTAACATCACTTACACCTCCTCAAATCGGATTTTAATATATTGTTTCCCGTATGATTCCATGATATTCGTAAGGCCGAGCACCAGAGAATTCATAAGGAGTTTTGATTCCGGACTGATCTCTCCTGAAAAACGCAGCTGAAAGTCACCCGAACGTTCATCGGCGCTCCCCTCAAAATCGTCTTCCGTGAAAGTCTCGATCGAGTTATAAGCAGAGAATACCAGGGCTGAAACGGCAGCACAGACAATGTCCTGACCTTCCTCACCGTATCCGGCGTGTCCTGTAAGCTTAAATCCCCGTACCACTCTGTCTGAATCTTCGAAAACTGTTACTTTAATCATAGTCTCTGCCTGAATTAAGCGTTGATCTTATCAATCTTAACCTGGGTATAAGCCTGTCTGTGTCCGTTTTTCTTATGGTATCCGGATTTTCTCTTATACTTGTAAACGATGACTTTTTTTGCTTTGCCTTCCTTCACAACTGTACCTGTTACGGTAGCACCTGCTACGGTCGGGCATCCAACTGCTAATTCGCCGTTGTTTACAACCAGTACCTGGTCAAATGTGACTGCTTCACCAGCGTCAACACCAAGCTTTTCTACTTTAATGATATCGCCTTCAGCTACTTTGTACTGCTTACCACCTGTTGCAATAATCGCGTACATATGGCACCTCCTATTATCATTACTCGCCAACTGTGGTGCTTCGCGCAAAACACGAAAACTTTTGAACCTCATTGTGCGGCATACTGTATCATAATACCATTTGTCCCATGCAAAGTCAACATAAATAAATCAAAAACAGCAAAAAAATTACGGTTCTTTTCACCTTGTTTTTCCACTTTCTTCCTAGTATAATGGAAAAAGTTTGATTTGAGAAGGAGTGGAATCCCCATGAAAACAGATAGAAGAAAACAAATTTTTATCCGCTGCTGCTACGGCTATTCGGTCAGCGGGATGGCGGTGCTGGTGATCGGCGCGGTCCTGCCGTCGGTGATCGCGGAGGCCGGTATCAGCTTTCTGTACGCGGGAGGCTTACTGTCCGTAATGGCGGTGGGCAATCTCCTCTCCAGCTTTCTTTTCCCTGCTATGGTTCCTGTGATGGGAAGACGTGCTTCCATCACTCTGATGACAGCCCTGGCGCCGGTCTGCCTGCTGGGATTTACGCTCCTGCCGCCGCTTCCTGTCATGTATGGCATCATGCTGGTCTACGGTCTTGTGAGAGGTTCTGTCACGATCATCAATAACGCGGCTGTCAACGATATTTATGACGAAGGGGCGGCAGGCAAACTGAATCTTCTGCACTGCAGCTTTGCTGTCGGAGCGTTCCTGGCGCCGTTTCTGACTGCAGTTTTTCTGCGGCTGGGGTTTGGCTGGCGGTCGGTGGTCTGCCTTTTGATTGTTGTCACGGCAACGTCTGCAGTCTCTTACGGTACCATGGATTATAGTCTGTTAAATGAACGGGCCGGAGATTCGGCGTTTAAGAAAAACTCCGGCCGTCGCTCCGGCCGGAGTTTCTTAAGATCCCTGCAATTCTACTGTATTGCCCTGATCCTTTTCTTTTATCTTGGGGTTGAAAACTGTATCAACGGCTGGTTTGTCACGTATCTGCAGAATACCGGCGTCATGAGTGAGACGTATGCTGCCACCCTGGTATCGGTCACCTGGCTGGTTATCATGGCAGGACGAATGGTCTGTGCCGCGCTTTCCGGTAAAATGGCGCGCAGCTCCCTCATTCTGCTGAACGCGCTGGGAAGCGGCATCTGCTTTTTCCTTTTAATTTCTACAAAGAGCCTTCCGCTGATTACACTTGCCCTGACCGGCTTCGGCTTTTTCCTGGCAGGAATCTATCCCACCTGTATTGCAGACGCAGGGCCGCTGATCCAGGGTTCCACCTTTGGCATGTCGGTGCTTACGGCGATATCCGCCATGGGAGGCATTCTGACACCGCAGATAGTGGGAGGCGCAGCGGACCGTGTCGGTATTGTGGCGGCGATCAGTATTCTGGCCGTGAATGTGGTTCTGGTAATCCTGCTCTCCGCAGTGAACCGAAGGCTGTACCATAAGTAAATGCTTCAGTTACCATACACCTTATTTTTTCCATGTAGACGGTGCAAACAGGAAAAGCATCGGGAACACCTCCAGGCGCCCGGCCAGCATGTCGAACATCATGACCCATTTCGACAGGGCGGAAAAGCCTGAAAAGTTGCCGGTCGGGCCGACAGCTCCAAGCCCCGGACCGATGTTGTTGAAGGTGGCTGCCACGGCGGTAAAATTCGTAGTAAAATCAAAGTTATCGAGGCTCACCAGTATGGTTGAGAAGATAAAAATCACCAGATAGGCCACCAGAAAGGTATTGATGGAGCGGATTACCTGGTGCTCAACCGGCTTTCCTTCAATCTTCAGGACCTTGACGCTTCTCGGATGAAGCAGGGAGAATAATTCCTTTTTTACCGTCTTAAGCAGGATAATCACTCTGGAGACCTTGATGCCGCCGCCCGTACTTCCTGCACAGGCGCCGATAAACATTAATACGACAAGCAGGCCCTTGGAGAATTCCGGCCATTTATCAAAATCTACGGTGGAGAAGCCGGTCGTCGTGATAATGGAGGCAACCTGAAAGGCTGCGTGATGGAATGCGGCAAACAGACTGGTAAAGCTTCCACGGATATTGAGCGTTATGAGGAGTACGGTTACTCCGATAATACCCAGATATACCCTGGCCTCCTCACAGCGCAGCGCATCCTTTGGATGGTGAACCAGGAATAAGTAATACACATTAAAGTTAATGCCGAAGAGTATCATAAATACGGTGATGACTCCCTGCAGATAATAGCTGTCGTAATAGGCAATACTGCTGTTTTTGATTCCGAATCCACCGGTACCGGCCGTGCCGAAGCCGGTCGCCAGCGAGTCGAATAACGGCATGCCGCCGGCCAGCAGGAGGAGGATCTCCACGACTGTCATGAAGAAATAAATTCCATATAAAATCTTAGCGGTGGACTTTACCTTCGGAACCAGTTTGCCGACGGATGGCCCCGGGCTCTCCGCTTTCATGAGATACATATTATAGCCGCCGGCCAGAGGCAGAACTGCGAGGATAAATACGAGAACCCCCATGCCTCCGATCCAGTGTGTAAAACTCCTCCATATGAGCATGCAGTGGGACAGGCTTTCCACATCCGGCAGTATACTGGCTCCCGTGGTGGTAAAGCCGGAGATCACCTCGAACATGGCATCTTCAAAGCGGGGGATTTCCCTGCTTAAATAGAACGGAAGGGAGCCGAAAAAACTGAGTACAATCCAGCTTAACGCGACAGAGACAAAACCCTCTTTGGCGAAGAATACCATGTTATCCGGTTTCCTGCGTGTCAGAAAGAGACCGGCCGATCCGCATACGGCCATAACAGCCAGAAACCAGATCCCGCTGCTTTCCCGGTAAATAACGGCAACTGCACAGGGAAGCAGCATAAAGATGGCTTCCATATTCATAATCCATCCCAGGAGATAGAAGATAATTTTTTTATTCATTTCCTTCGCCTTTTCTTACTTTAGTATATCCTTTAAATCATTTAATCCGGTTGTGGTGGTAACGATGATTACCCGGTCTCCGGCCTCAATCACGTCTTTTCCGCGGGGGCTTCTGATCTTACCGTTGCGGTTGATGCAGGCAACGAGAAGATTGTCCTTTAACCGGAGCTTTTCCAGAGGAATACCGACGATGGCCGGATTGTTCGTCACGCGGAATTCCAGCGCCTCGGCGCGGTTTGCCACGATCTTATAGAGCGTTTCCACATTGCTTCCCATGGAATTCTGCATGGCGCGCACATACTGTAAGATGGAATCAGAGGTAATCAGCTTCGGATAGATCACACTGCCCAGATTCATGGAATTGATGACATTCTCAAAGGCGATCTTGTTGACCTTGGTAATCAGCTTTGCCTTCGACTGGCTGGCGGCGTACAGGGACAGCATGATGTTTTCCTCGTCGAAACCGGTCAGGGATGCGAATGCCTCCGTCTGGCGGATGCCCTCCTGCAGAAGCAGCTCCTGATCAGAACCGTCTCCGTGGATAATCATGGCTTTCGGCAGCAGCTCGCTGAGCTCGTTGCAGCGCTCGACGTTCTGTTCTATAATTTTAATCTGAATCTTCGTATTTTCCAGAAGCTTTGCCACGTAATACGTAATCTTGCCGCCGCCCACAAACATGGCGGTTTTGATGGTGTTATTGATGATTCCGGCCTGTTTAAAGAATTCCGTGGATTCCGCAGGAGGCGCAATGATGGAGATCTTATCGCCTGACTGCATCTGGAAATCACCGCTTGGAATGATGACCTCCTCTCCCCTCTCCACTGCGCAGATTAAGACGGAGCAGTGCAGCTTGTCCAGGACGTCGCGAACCTTCATGGCATGGAGCTTCGAGTGGTCGGGAACGAGAAATTTGAGGATTTCAATCCGGCCCTTGGCGAACGTATCGATCTTGATGGCCGACGGAAAACGGAGCAGTCTGGAAATCTCCATGGCGGCGGCCATCTCCGGATTGATGGCCATGGAAAGGTCTAACTCCTCCCGGATATAACGGGTCTCCGTACTGTACTCCGGATTCCGGATTCTCGCAATCGTATGGCAGTTACCCGCTTTTTTGGCAATCAGACAGCAGAGCATATTCAGCTCGTCTGAATTGGTGGTGGCAATGAGCAAATCAGTATCCTGAATCCCCGCCTCCATCTGAACCTTGTAAACCGCACCATTTCCCACAACACCCATGACATCGATTCGTTCTGTGACCGCATTGATCACCGATGTGTTTTTATCGATAACTGTGATGTCATGGTGTTCGTTGTTTAACTGCTCGGCCAGGGTGGTTCCAACCTTCCCGCACCCGACAATTATGATTTTCATGATTCTGCCTTCCCCTTTATAAGCGCGGCCTGTTCATGGAACGGCCTGCGTATTTTTTTTCTGGTGACTTCCACCAGATTCAGTTTTGTAATTTCCACGACTGACGTCTTTACCGGGTCCTTTGACAAGGCTCTCGACAATACTGTTAAGAGTTCCTGCCGGTCCTCTTCCGTCTCCATATCGATGAAATCGATGATGATGATTCCCGATAAGTTGCGCAGCCGCAGCTGGCGGGCAATTTGGACGGCCGCTTCCGTGTTGATCTTCATGATTGTATCGTGAAGATTCTTTTTACCGGAATACTTACCGGTGTTGACATCGATGACGCAGAGCGCCTCCGTGGGCTCGATGACGAGATAACCGCCGGATTTCAGCCAGACCCGTTTTCCGAGCGCCTCATCCATGGCTTTTTCCACCTTGAAAAGCTTGAACAGAGGCAGCAGGGCATCGTCATAGAACGTAAGCTTTTTAAGATCTTCCGGCTGAAACGTTTCCAGATAAACCTTTATGGCCTCGTAGATATCGGGCTCATCCGTCACCACGGATTCCAGAGAACCGTGAAGGCTGTCCCGAATATCTGCTAAATAGGCAGGAGGCGTTTGGTAAAGGAGACTTAAGCAGGTTCTGTGAACGGCATCTCCCATTACCTTGCGGTACAGTGCCTTTAAGCTTCTTAATTCTTCCAGAATCGCATCAAAAGAGGCTTCCGGCGCATTTGTTCTCACAATAATACCGAAATCCTCTTCCTTTTCTGCTTCCAGAATGGGCTTTATCTGTTTCTTCCACTCCATATCCGACAGCTTCGAGGAAAATCCCAGCTGCCGTTTCCCGGCTGTCAGGACGATGTAACGTCCCGTAAAGTTTAAGTTGCCGGTAAGGACGGGCGCCTTAGTCTTGACGGCGTCGCGTTCGACCTGAACGACGATTTCATCACCGACCCTTAACTTCCCGTCCGCTCCGCCTGCGGACGCGTGGTGAATGAAACCGTCCGCAAGATTTAAATATCCCATGCAGCCGTCTCCGATCTCGACGAAGGCGGCTCCTATGTTTTTTACAATGTTTTTAACTTTTCCAATATAAATATTGCCGAGAATGGAACGCTCTTCCCCCGGTTCGAGGTTCAGTGAAACGGCAGAACCTTCAGACTGAACCATAGTTAAGACCATGCCGTTCCATTTCGTAATGATAAGTTTATTCAACTGCTTCACCTATAAGCCCCAGAGGTACCAGATTCTTAAGTTCTTCATCTCCGATATTGCCATAGACTTCTTCACGCTGAATGAGGAAGGCGAATTCCGGACAGGACTCGCCGCGCCAGCGGTCGTACGTCTCCATGACCAGCTCCGGTTTTAAGTTGTCCTGGCTTCCGGCGGAAACCTTCATAAAGATGCGGCCGCCTTCCGTGGAAAGTTCATAGATGGCGGGCTTTAAGTCCATCTCCCGCTCCCCTTTTTTCGTCTTCTTTACAGTGATAATCTGGTCCTGCCGGTAGAATTCCTCCAGTCCTTTGAAAAAGACTTCCGGATCAGAGGGGGCTTTTCCTTCGCGGAAGGTAAGGGTATAATCTGCGGCCGCTACGATGGACATTGCATTTTTCGCCCGGTCTTCCAGCTTGTGGCATTCCAGAATTTGAATTCCTTCCACCATCACTTCATTTAACTGGTTCTTCATGGTTTCGCAGTCAGTCATGGAATTGACTTCGATGTCCATATACTCTCCGTTGCTTGTAAGCCCCAGACCCAGAGGGGCTGCAAACGACATAATCTGATGGGGGCTGAAGCCCTCGCTGTATTTGATATCGATGGCGGCACGCCGCATGGCTTTCTGAAAATAACGCATAACATCGAGGTGGCCGATAAACTTTACGGGTCCCTGCTTCGAAAACTTAATTCTTACCTTCATGGCAGACACCTCCTCCAAAACGCATCGCTCCGCACGCAGAACATTTCTGACGGCAGTTTGGCGTCAATTTTTCTCCGATGGCATTCTGCCACTCTCTCTTTAAGAAGTCTTTGGAAACACCCGCGTCGATGAAATCCCACGGGAATATTTCTTCCAGGCTGCGCTCTCTCGTCGTATAGAAATCGATGGAAAGTCCGCAGGTTTCAAATGCCTTCATCCAGATCCGGTTATCAAAGTACTCAGACCAGGAATCATAAATGGCTCCGTTTTTATAAGCTTCCTCGATCAGTGCGCCGGTCTTTCTGTCACCCCTTGCAAGAACGCCTTCCAATACGGTTAAATCCGCCTCGTGGTAATTGTACTTTAAGCTTTTCTGATTCTTCATCTGACGGAACTTATCCTTGACGATATAGGCTCTTTCAATAAATTCCTCTTTCGTACACATACGCGCCCACTGGAACGGAGTAAACGGCTTTGGCACGAAGAAGGACGAACTGGCTACCACGTTGACCTTGCCGTTTCGCTGCTCCTTGGGAATCTCATAGTAGACTTCCGCCACCTTTTCGGAGAGCTCTGCTATGCCTTCCATGTCTTCCTTTGTCTCTGTCGGAAGTCCCAGCATAAAATACAGCTTGACACGGTTCCAGCCGCCGTAAAAGGCGTCTCTCGCCCCCTGTAAGATCACTTCTTCCGTCAATCCCTTGTTGATGACGTCGCGCAGCCGCTGGGAACCCGCCTCCGGTGCAAAGGTCAGAGAACTTTTCTTCACATCCTGGACCTTGCTCATAACGTCTAAGGAAAACGCATCGATTCTTAAAGACGGCAGTGAAATATTCACGCCCTGTCCCTTAAATTCATCGATCAAGAAATTCACAAGTCCTTCCAGATACGTATAGTCGCTGGAACTTAAGGAACTTAAGGATATCTCCTCGTGTCCGGTGCTTTTAAGCATCTTATATGCGTAATCTTTTAAATATTCCAGACTGTGCTCCCGAAGCGGGCGGTATACGTTGCCCGCCTGACAGAAACGGCAGCCTCGGATGCAGCCTCTCTGAATCTCCAGAACTACCCGGTCCTGAGTCGCCTTGATAAAAGGGACTACCGGAGCTTCAATATAATAAGCGTCGTCCATGTTGACGACCAGCTGTTTCGTGATGGTCTCCTTCGCATGGCTGTTATTGGGATGGAAACTCTTTATGGTTCCGTCTTCGTGGTATTCCACATCGTAAAAAGCCGGAACATAGATACCTGTAATCCCGGCAGCCTGTTCCAGAAACTGGCGGCGGCTTCCGCCCTGCTTCTTATTTTCCTTATAGCAGTCCATCAGTTCGAAATATACGGTCTCACCTTCCCCGATATAGAACATATCGAAGAAGTCGGCCAGAGGCTCCGGATTATAGGCACACGGACCGCCGCCGATGACGATGGGATCTTCCTCGCTCCGGTCCGCAGCATGAAGCGGAATATGTCCCAGATCCAGAACCTGCAGGATGTTTGTATAGGACATCTCATACTGCAGCGTGATTCCTAAAAAGTCAAATTCGCGGATCGGATCCTGGGATTCCAGGGCGAACAGCGGGATGTTTTTTTCCCTCATGATTTTATCCAAGTCTGTCCAGGGGGAATAGACCCGTTCACAATAGATGTCTTCCCTGCGGTTGAACATATCGTAAAGGATCTGCATGCCGAGATGGGACATACCGATCTCGTAAACATCCGGGAAACACATGGCAAAGCGGATGTCTGCTTTGGCCGGATCTTTCGTCACTGTATTTACCTCACCACCGATATAACGGGCAGGCTGTTGAATGCTTAATAGTATTTCATCGTTTAACGCTAGTTTTCTCATGATTTTTCCTTATTTAATGTGCTGTTTACACAGTATTTTACTTTATGCCAAGGGCCAGTCTGAATTGAAAAGAGCGAGGGATTCCATCCTTATCTGCTCCTGTTTGCTCCTGTTTCACCCCTTTTTTTGAAGAAAATCAGGCCCCTTAAAAAAACAACAATATTTTTTATCCCAACTGCACAATACGGGATAAAACAATATGCTACAAAGCTTAATTATAAGGCATATCCCTGTATTAAGCAACACTATTCGGCAGATCTCTCAAACAACCCAAAGCCGCGGTCATATTTTACTTTTTTCTTGAGAATATTTACTGTTGTCCGTTTTTATGAATATACATTCTTATCATATCAGGCGTTCCCTCTTCCTGCACCATACAGAGGAATTTCCAACCGTACCGCTCATAAAAGGCTGTGTGGTCTGTAACAAGATAGAGAGTGTCTATCCCCAGACGGCTCATATCGCTGCAGACGAATGCAAGCAATTTCCCCGCAATGCCTTTGCAGCGGTGTTTTTCTTCAACATATAAGGCACAGATATTAGGCGTCAGATCCCTGCGCTCATGGAAATCATTTTCTATCACACCTGTACCGCCAATTATCTCATCATTCTCCATCACAACATACCATTGTGGAACCCGTTTTTTCTGAGTCAGGCAGTCATGGATGCTCTCTCTGTACGCTTCGGTAGGAACTCCCCATTTAGAATGAAACCACACTGCCGCCTGATCTGCCAGTTCCCGGTATTCTCTGATTTTTCGTATCTCCATTCGCTTCTTCTCCTGTATCGTTTTCGATGATCAGCAGCGCTTCCGGCTGCATAAGATAGATTAATTCCATTGTTTACAGAGGTCTTCTATGAATCGTCTCAAACGCTGTACATTAATCGGAATCCTCTTTGTATCTGTGACAGGCACACTCTCCCATTTCCTCTATCAGTTTTCCGGAAACTGTTTTCTGGCCGGACTGTTTTCTCCGGTAGGGGAATCCACCTGGGAGCACATGAAACTGCTGTTTTTTCCAATGCTGTTTTACTCTCTGTGGATGTCTGCCTGTCTCCGGAAGGAAGAACCAGGTGTCGTATCTGCGCTGGCCCTTGGCAATCTGGCCGGCTGTGCCCTGATTCCCATTATTTTTTACACGTATTCCGGAGTTTTGGGGTTTCATCTTCTGTCCCTGGATATTCTGACGTTTCTGATAAGCGTGCTGGCCGCCTTTTATCTGGCTTACCGCCTGACTCCAGGCAGCAAAGCCGGTAAGTATGAAACACTGCTGGCAGCAGCGGTTATCCTCCTGATGCTGTTATTTTTTATCTTTACTTACAATCCGCCGGGGATTGGATTATTCGCGGAACCATAGCGGTACTCATCTCTGATCAGGGAAGTGCTGCAGAGGTATGACAGGTCCTGGACATTACTCAATAAACGAGTGACTCATGATATAAAATTCCTCCTGACTGGGAAGGAATTTCTTTTCCAGCTTTTCCAGCGTATCATCATACTTCTGCGCTTCTTCTTCAGAAACGACCATAACAGGGCTGTCGTAGTAAAACCATTTCCTGCCGTCGAGTGCATGGGGAATGAGCTCTTTTACCATCATTGCTGCCGGATATTTACCATTCTCAATACAGACATGATACTTTTTACAGCTTTTAAACCCACGGCTTACATAGTTCATGGGACTTCCGAATATGACAATCACGTCATATCCCAACCGTGCCGCCTGTTCAAAGGAATGTTCGAGCAGCAGCTTGCCGTACCCTGCCCTCTGATATTCCGGATCAATACTGACCGGTCCAAAGGTGAGAATCTCTTTTTCTGTTCCGGCTTCATCAATTAATCTGGCTTTTGTATACATAATATTTCCGATTACCCTGCCATCCAGCTCAATCACAAAATCCAGCTCCGGAATGAAATCCTCATGCTGACGCATGATATGAACCAGATAATGCTCTGTAGCCCCCGGAACGTAAATATTATAAAATGCTTTTCTGGTAATTTCTTCTACCACGCTGTAATCGGTTTCTTTTTCGTTGCGAATCATGATCGTGCTCATTCAGTTGCTCCTCATTCTTTCTGTTTATGGGATAGTCCCTGTTCTATTCTGGTTTAATCTCCGGCAGCTGCCGGATAGAAAATGGCCGGTTAATAAAACAGCGAGCCCTTAAGAGTCCGCTGTTCCTGATTTTAATCATATGCAGTACCGTACTATGACAGCATCTGTGACACCACGGGCCGCAGCCTTGCAGCCAGCATAATGGCGAGGATGCACAGCAGTCCGTCCGGAAACATGGTTGGCAGACAGTATACTGCAAAAATCGCCGCCCAGCCCACCGTGTTCGGTGTAACGACAACAAAATGTGTAATAAAATAGAAATACAGGATCCCTGTTCCGTAATAGATCACATAACCGATGGCAGCCGCAAGCACCCATGTCCGAATCTTAGACGAGTGCAGAATCTCACATACTTTTCCCATCGCGTATGCAGCCAGCGCAAACCCCAGAAGGAATCCAAAGGTCGGCCGGATCAAATAGGCCGGACCGCCGCCGCGGGCAAAAACCGGGAATCCTACCAGGCCGATGACCAGATACGTCGTCACGCTGTAAAAAGCCCGTTTCGATCCCAGTAAAAGACCTGCCAGGAGTACAAACAGCCACTGCAGCGTAAAATTCATCGTATCCATACCAACCGGAATCACAATCTTTAAAAAAGCCCCGACCGCGATTAACGAGGCAAAGAGGCCGCATACAGCCATGTCCTTCGTCAATTCCCTTCTCTGGGCTATCACACCATTTTTCTGTCTCATCTGTATCCTACCTTTCTGTTCTTCCCTTTGACAGTGTTTTCATGATGATTGTACACTTTTTTTTTGATTTTTACAATCTTTTTTTCGGCGCTGCCACTGCGAAGGACAGAGCGGTCAAAGCCGCAGCCCCTTAATATCTTTGATTCTGGACAGGATCATATTACAGCTGCTGCTTACGACACCGGGAAGAGGATCAATCACTTCCTGAATCAGCCGTTCCATCTCCTCGCCGGATGCGGCAACTGCGTGGACATGCAGCTTGTTCTTTCCGGTGACACGGTAAATCTGTGTGATGGTTTCATTCTGGCGCAGCGTCTCTGTCACCTGCCCCAGCGTATCCGGTTTCGTCTCAATCTCGAAATAGCAGGACACTGCCCCGCTGATCTTCTGCGGATTGATAATGGTGGTGTACTCTTCGATCACGCCCCGCTTTTCCAGTGACTGAACCCGCATCTTGACTGCCACCCGTGAGATACCGACCAGGCTGCCTATTTCGGAATAGGACATACGGGCATTCTTTATCAATAGCTGTACAATCTTCTGATCCAGTTCATCCAGGCCTTCAAGAAACATGGTGTTCTCCTTCTCTGTCAAAATCTCAGTCATCATTTTCTAATATTATAAAATCATTTCCGCTAAAAGGCAATCCAATAATTGACACTGCCTCGGTTTATCGATATAATTATTACGAAACGTAAGTTATAAATTACATATAGAAAGGTTTGCGCGATTATGAAAGGAGATTTAACCCGGGGACCTGTGATGAAAACCATGTTGATTTTTGCAGTTCCCATGATCTTAGGCAATCTGCTGCAGCAGTGCTATAATGTTGCGGATACACTCATTGTGGGACGTTTTCTGGGGCCGGATGCGCTGGCCGCAGTGGGCTCCTCGTTTACTCTTATGACGTTTCTTACATCGATCCTCCTGGGGCTTTGTATGGGAAGCAGCGCTGTCTTTTCCATACGGTTTGGGCAAAAGGACTTTGACGGTCTGAAAGACAGTATTTTTACGTCCTTTCTGCTCATTGCGGCGATCTGTGCTGTGCTTAATCTGGCTGCCTTTTTAAGCATTGGATGGATTCTTCTGCTTTTAAAAGTACCGGAGGAAATACAGGGACTGATGCGGGATTATTTGATGGTTATTTTCAGCGGTATTACGGCAGTGTTTCTCTATAATTACTTCTCCTGTCTTTTGCGCGCCATTGGCAATTCCGTTATCCCACTGGTGTTTTTAGCGTTTTCCGCTGTGATGAATATCGGTCTGGATCTCTGGTTCGTGCTGGGGCTTAAACAGGGTGTTGCCGGAGCTGCGGAAGCTACCGTCATATCCCAGTACGTTTCGGGAATCGGAATTGCCGTGTATTCCTGGTTTGCCTGCCCCTGGCTGCGCATTGGGCGGGAGCACTGCCGGATTCGTCTTTCCTGCTTAAAAGAGATTGCCGGATTTTCGGTGCTGACGTGTGTCCAGCAGTCTGTCATGAATCTTGGAATCCTGATGGTACAGGGACTGGTCAACAGCTTCGGTACCACCGTGATGGCGGCGTTCGCGGTGGCTGTGAAGATTGACTCGTTTGCCTACATGCCGGTTCAGGATTTTGGCAATGCATTTTCTTCTTTTATCGCCCAGAATTTCGGCGCAGGCAGGAAAGACCGCATCCATGCCGGATTTCGGGGAGCGGTCTTAGTCTCCCTCCTGTTCTGTCTCATAATTTCCGCCGTTATCTGGATGTTTGCGCGGCCGCTGATGCTTCTGTTTGTCAATGAGCAGGAGACGGCAATCATTGCGGAGGGAATCCGCTATCTTCATATTGAAGGCGCTTTTTACTGCGGCATTGGCTGTCTGTTCCTGCTGTACGGACTTTACCGCGCGCTGGGAAGGCCCGGGATGTCTGTGGTTCTTACGGTTATTTCGCTGGGAACGCGCGTCGCGCTCGCCTATATCCTGTCTTCCATACCGGAGATCGGTGTCGTCGGTATCTGGTGGTCCGTACCGATCGGCTGGATTCTGGCGGATGCGGCTGGATTCGTTTATTTTATCCGCCGCAGACGGCTGCTTCTTTAAACAGGCTGCTTCCTGCCGTGTTTTTGCTTTCCTGCTGCCTTGACCAGTTCATACCAGAACACGGAAGCCGCGGAGGTGAAAAAAGCCGTCAGCAGCCGGATACCGGTTAAGGGAGCCAGCTTTAAAAACGAATGAACGGGGCTGTAGAGACTGGCACCCAGAAGCAGCAGAGTCAGGGCAGCCGCCAGCAGCATGACACGGTCGCGTGCCAGTTTACGGGCCGAACGCCAGGCGCTGTCGCACTCCGATGAGTTGACCAGTACGAGAAATAAATTTCCCAGAATTACGATGGCAAGCCCCATGGAACGTGCCTGAGGCGCCGCCTCTCCCCGCCGGAGCATCAGATAATAGCTTCCGAAGGAGGCTGCGAAAAGGACAAGACCCTGAATCACGCTTTTCGTCAGGGAAGAGAGAGTAATGAGCTTCTCCGACCGTTTTCGCGGCGGCCTGCACATGACGCATGATTCGGCTGGCTGACGCTCCAGAATCACCGAACAGGTCGGATCAATCATCAGCTCCATTAATACAATGTGCACAGGCAGGAACATGAGATCCTGAGGAACAATCCCCAGGACGGAAGCCACCAGGGAGGCCAGGGCAATGGGAATATGGATGGTGAAGATATAGCCTACCGCCTTTCGGATATTGTCGTAAATTCTCCTTCCGTCCCGCACGGTTTCAACGATCGTGTGAAAGTTGTCATCCATCAGGATTAAATCGGCCGCCTCTCTGGACACCTCGCTTCCGCGCTTTCCCATGGCGATTCCAATGTCCGCATATTTCAGCGCTGGGGCGTCATTGACTCCGTCTCCGGTCATGGCGGCGATCTCCCCATTATCTTTTAAGGCCTGAACGATCCGCATTTTGTGTTCCGGTATGACCCGCGCAAAGATGGAACTTGATGTTACCGCCTGCCGGAGCTCTTCGTCTGTCATTCGGTCCAGCATCTCACCGGTGATACTGCCGCCTTCACAGTCAATTCCGGTCTGGGCAGCGATGGCCGCAGCGGTGAAACCGCTGTCCCCGGTTATCATGACAATGCGGATTCCTGCTTTCCGGCAGAGGGCGATATCCTCTTTTATGCCTTCACGGGGCGGATCATAAAGTCCTGAAAGCCCTGAAAACACCAGGCTGCATTCTTCCAGTGATTCCGGGATTTTTTCATTCGGAGAAAGCTCTGCCGACGCCATGGCAATGACCCGGAGCCCCCGGCCTGACAGCTCTTCGATCTTTTCTTCCACGGTCTTTCTATCCTCAGCGGAAATGGTACAGAGAGAAAGAACCGCCTCCGGAGACCCTTTTGCGGCGATGATCCGCTTCTCTTCCAACTCCCAGACGTGCCCCATTCTCCTGGTTTCGCTGGTAAACGCGTATTCCTTCAGCAGTATGCCGCTAAAGAGTGCTTCTTTTGGGAAACCTGATTGATCACAGAATTCCAGCATGGCTTTTTCCATCGGGTCATACGCCTCAGTCTCACAGGCCAGCCCCATGAGCCGCGCCAGCCCATCGCTGTCTGTTTTCCAGGGCCACAGCTCCTTCACTTCCATATGGTTCTTTGTTATGGTTCCTGTCTTATCCACACAGAGTACGGAGACCGCTCCCAGCGTCTCTACCGACGGCAGACGGCGCACCAGGGAATGCTTCCTGGCAAGCCGCCAGGCACCCATGGAGAGGAATACTGTGAGCACTACAGGGAATTCCTCCGGTATCATGGCCATCGCCAGGGTGACGCCCGACAAAATACTTTTGATCAGCCGCTCCTGAAACGGATAACCGGAGAGGTTGCCGTAGGTAAATGCGCTGACAAGAAGAAACAGGAGCGCAGCGATGCCGGCACAGACCGTAACCAGACTCTTCGTCTGTTTTTGAAGCGGAGTCAGCACCTTTTCGGCCTGAAGGACACGGCTTCCCGCCTTTCCATATTCGGTGGCTGTGCCTGTCTGTTCCACCAGAACCAGTGCATTGCCCTGTATAACCAGTGTGCCTGCATAGCAGAAGTCCTTCTTCCAGTACCCCTCTCCCTCTTCCTCCGCCCGGGCAGGAACGGTATCGGAAGGCCGGGCGTGTTTCCAGACCCGGATGGGTTCGCCGGTCAGAGACGACTCATCCACACAAAAATCGCTGCTGGATAAGATAACGCCGTCGGCCGGGATCTTAACTCCCTCACAGAGTACCATAATATCCCCCGGTACCAGCTCCGTGCTGACAATCTCCTTCCTGGTTCCGTCACGGAGCACGGTGATACGGGGGGCAGACAGATTTTTAAGGGCCCGCAGAGTACGGTCCGTTTTCCATTCCTGCGCCACATCGATGGTGATCATACCGGTAACAAACAGGAGCATCACGGCTCCGTCCCGGGGTTCCCCCAGAATAAAGTAAATAACCGACGCGACCATGAGCAGGAGAAACATGGGCTCAGCCATGACGCAGAGCGCTTTCTTAAAAAAGCTTTCCTTCTTTTGCGGAGTCAGTTCATTTCTTCCGTATTGTTCCAACAGCTTTTGTGCCCCGGCGGTTGTAAGGCCCTCCGGGATTCCATTTTTTCCAGTGTCCATAAGGAACCTCCCTAATAAAAACTAAAAAGCGCACCTGTGGAACATACTACTGTCCCACAGATGCGCCTGATACCCATCTGCTGCCGCCGAAGCGGCCCGGCTTCATGTCGCATGATCAGACATTGCCTGCTCAGTTTGTACTGTTGATCCCGCATCCTTTCAGATGGAATGCAGTGCAAAGAGATTATCTTATGTTATCTTATGAAGGAGGCCGGAAAATGTGACACCGCAAATTTTCTTACATAACAGGGAACTATCCACATGATATAAAACAGGCAGAGTATGCCTTCTGCTATCGCACACTCTGCCTGTTGACTGCTGTTCTTTATTCTGTATCCTGTTTCCTTAAATGATGCGTTTACTTAAAAGAGTGAAAGAAATCCTTCAAATCCTGCTTCGTCTCCGTGGTGAGCTCTGCTTTCTTTATGCCGAGTATGGCTCCTTCCAGCGAATACAGGCGATGAAGACAGGCCGTATCGTCCATGGCCTTGATTTTTAACCAGGCCTGGCGGCTTCCGATTTCTTTTAATTCCTCGTAAGTTGTGATACCTGCCTGATTTAACTGTTCCTCCAATACTTTGCCGATATTCGGCAGCTTCGCCAGTTCTCCCATAAAGAATCCTCCTTTACCGCTCTGCGAATTTTTCTACAATCTTTAACAGAAGCTCTACCACCTTTTCCATGGACTGTACCGGGATAAACTCATACTTCCCATGGAAGTTATGACCGCCGGTGCAGAGATTCGGACACGGAAGGCCCATGTAGGAAAGACGTGCGCCGTCCGTGCCTCCGCGGATCGGAGTGACGATCGGTTCGATGCCGGTCTCTTCCATGGCTGCTTTTGCAATGTCGATCAGATAGATATGCGGCTCGATAATCGCCTTCATGTTGCGGTAGCTTTCCTTCAGTTCCAGTTCTACGGTCCCTTTTCCGTATCTCTCATTTAAGTAGGCAGCGACCCGGGTAATAAATTCCTTCTTTTCTGCAAATTTTTTCTCATCAAAGTCGCGGATAATATAGTCTAAATGAGCCTCTTCCACAGATCCGGTCATCGTGTCCAAATGGAAAAATCCTTCATACCCTTCCGTATACATGGGATTTTCAAAAACCGGGAGCATGTTGTGGAATTCCATGGCCATAAGAATCGCATTTCTCATCTTACCCTTGGAGGAACCGGGATGAATGCTGGAACCGTGAATGTTTACTTTTGCCGATGCGGCGTTGAAGTTCTCATACTCCAGTTCACCTAAAGCACCGCCGTCTACCGTATATGCAGCATCCGCCGCAAAGCCGGCCACATCAAATAAATCGGCGCCGTGCCCCACTTCCTCATCCGGTGTGAAGCCGATGCGGATGGTTCCATGCGGAATCTCGGGATGGGCCAGAAGGTATTCCGCCATCGCCATGATCTCAGCCACGCCGGCCTTGTCATCCGCACCGAGAAGTGTGGTTCCGTCTGTGGTGATAATGTCCTGCCCCCTGTAGTTTAAAAGATCCGGAAAATCCGCGGTCTTCATGGTAAGTCCGGTCTTCTGGTTCATCAGAATATCGCCGCCGTCATACTGTTTCACTATCTGAGGGCGTACACCGGCGCCTGAGTAAGCCGGCGCCGTATCCATATGAGCGATAAAACCGAGCACCGGAACCTTCTTGTCCATGGTAGCCGGTATGGTAGCGTATACGTAGGAGTTCTGATCCACACGCACGTCCTGCGCATGCATGGCGCGCAGTTCTTCTGCCAGCACCTCCGCTAAGACACGCTGCTTTTCCGTACTCGGAATAACTTCCACATCTTCCTTCGACTGTGTATCGTAGGATATATACTTTAAAAAGTGATTTAATACTTCTGACATCATTCATGTCCTCCTTTATCGATTTGCCAGTTCCCGCGTAATATCCTCCCAGGTTACGCCCTTATCCGCCATCAGAACCATCATGTGGTACAGGAAATCAGAAATCTCGTACTTTACCTCCTCCGGATCGGGATTCTTGGCGGCGATGACGATCTCTGTCGCCTCTTCCCCCAGCTTTTTCAGAATCTTGTCAATGCCCTTATCAAACAGATAATTGGTATAGGAGCCTTCCTTCGGATTCTCCTTCCGGTCGAGGATAACGGCAAAAACATCTTCAAATACCTTCAGCGGATTCGTCTCCTGATACTCCTTTTTGACCAGCGTCTGGAAGAAACAGCTGCGTGCGCCCGTATGGCAGGCGGCCCCGATCTGATTGACCTTTGCCAGCATGGTATCGTTGTCGCAGTCCAGGGAGAGAGATTTCACATACTGGTAATGGCCGGAAGTCTCCCCCTTCAGCCACAGGCTTCTGCGGCTTCGGCTGTAATAGGTCATGAGTCCGCTGTGAAGTGTCGCCTCAAAGGATTCCTCATTCATATAAGCCAGCATTAAAACCTCTGAGGTTCTGTAATCCTGAACAATCACAGGGATAAGTCCGTCGGAGTTCAGCTTAAAGTCTTTCCATGCCACGGTGCTTTCAAACGTATCGGCCGGGATTCCGGCTGCTTTTAACTTCTGTTTCAATTCCATACAGGAAGCGGATGACCCGGTCATGGAGGTAATGACGCCGGAAACACGGCCGGAAGCCATCAGGGCGGCGAGCGTCACAGCGTCAGGCCGGTCTGATGAAAGGAGAAAGATCTCCTCCTTCTCCTCTAACCGCGCCATCTCCTCCTGTGAAGGGCAGGCAGTCCCCAGAATCATGACAGAAGCGCCCAGCTGGCTGTATTCCGCCGTCCGGTCCAGATAAGAAAAATCCGGCAGCCAGGCGTAGATCTTGTCGTCACCGAACCGGTTGGAAGCCTCCTTCATGAGATCTACATTTTCATCCACGTCTGCATTGAGAAATACGGCCTTTGCACCTGCATAGAGGTATTTTTTTACATCCTCAAGCCTCCGGACCCGTCCGCCGGTAATCACCGGGACGTCGGCTGTCCGGGCAATCTCTTTGATCAGGCCGATGGTGCGCTCGTGATCCTCATCCGTCTCGGCCATATCATAGAGAAACAGTTCATCGGCGCCGCTGTCACCGTAATACCGGGAAAGTGTGAGAACGTCATCTTCACAGCAGCCCTGGCCCCACAGCCGGACTGCCTTTCCCTCACGGATCCCGAATCCCGGAATCACCTTTTTATATTCTTTCATAACGTTATTCTCCTTTTTCAATCCCTTCGAATGCGCTCACTGCTTCCTTCAGATTGATTCTGTTTTCATACAGAGCTTTTCCAATGATGGCGCCCTTTACCCCCGCCTCATGAAGCCGTTTTAAATCGTCCATGGACGACATGCCGCCGGAAGCGATGATATCCATGCCGGTTTCCTCGGTAAGGGCTCTTGTGGCCTCCACGTTGGGGCCTGTAAGCATTCCATCCCTGGAGATATCGGTATAGACGACATGGCGGACGCCGTACTCCTTCATCTGTCCGCATAAGTCCGAGGCGGTGATTTCACTGAGCTTCTCCCAGCCCTCGACAGCCACCAGGCCGTTCTTCGCATCCACACCGGCAACAATCCGGTCTGCGCCGAACCGGAGCACTGCGTCCCGGAGAAACAGCGGGTTTTCTACCGCCTTGGTGCCGATGATCACCCGGCTTACGCCTAAGTCCAGCATGCGTTCTATGGCCTCTTCTGAACGGATGCCGCCTCCGATCTCCACAGGCATGGAGACGGCGGAAACGATCCGGCGTATGGCTTCTTCATTAACCGAATAACCGGCCAGTGCGCCGTCCAAATCCACCAGATGCAAAAAAGTGGCTCCCTGCGATTCCCAGTACGCCGCCACCTTTTCCGGTGAGTCGGAATATACGGTAATTTCTTTAAACTTTCCCTGCTTTAAGCGGACACACTGTCCGTTCTTCATATCAATTGCCGGATATAACTGCATAATGTTCTCCTTGTATCTTAGCATAGATAATTTTCTCTTCCAGGACTTTTTTCAACCGGTTCAGCCACGAAATCCGATCCGGTTTTTTATGACCCGAAGACAGCAGAATATGGGCCGCCCCATCCCCGGTAACCGCTATGAGGAAGCCTCCTGTCTCTTCGATGGAAGTAATTCGTGCATAAGGAATGATATCAAACTGGTAATTCCCCGTAATCACATAGTCCGCTGTTACGTAGATCCGGGAACGCGGTTCGAATTCCGAGGCACCGGCAAGCTGACGTACGGCTGTCTGCATCTCTTCTTCGCTCAGGACAGACATTCTTTTCTGTTCCCGCTTTTTCTGCACTGCAAATCGCCGGCATTCGGAAAATCCGGTGACGAAAAATACAACCGGAAGAAAGAATACCAGAAGTGTTCCGTACCACGGCAGCTTTTTTAACCACGTCTGTTTCGCTGAATCCAGATAGCAGGAAGCCACCGTCTGTTTAAACTCATTCCGTTCCATGGGAGCCAGTCCCCACATGGTCTGATAGAATTCCAGCGCATAGTCGTAAATATCCGTATTTTCAATGGATACCGACCGGCCGCGTATGGTAACCGGTTCCGGAATTTCTGTGATTCCGGGATTGTGGGTGTATTCCACAAGCGCCCGGCATTCCTCCGGAAGCTCTCCCGTAAAAAGAACCATGACCGGCTCCATCATCAGTCCGTATCCCCAGTAAAACGTCTGTTTATCATCCTGTGTGCTGGCAAACGGTCCCGCCAGCAGCTGGATGTCAACAGAGCAGTCCCTGCTTTCCTGAAAGGCGTTAAACGGTTCCGGAGCCGTATTCCTGGTATGGATTCCATCATACCAGGCCAGCAGGGAAAAGGCAATGATAAAGGCAGCCGCGGCAGACAGACACGCGATCCCTGTCAGAAGGCGTCCGATCCGGAAACGAAGCCGTCCGATCCGCCTCATACCCTCCTGCATCTCCAATTGGTCTTCCATGGTCACAGCGTTCCTTTCGTGGATAATACGTCCGTGATCCTGGAATCCGTCTGCGTCGCCTCGTCAAGAGCCTTTGCAAACGCCTTAAACATCCCCTCGATGATGTGGTGGTTGTTTTCCCCTGAAAGCTTTCTGATGTGGAGATTCATTTCTGCCGCACAGGAAATGGCGTAAAAGAACTCCTTCACCATCTCGGTCTCCAGCTGTCCCACACGCTCGGCCGTGAACGCCGCGTCGAACACAAAGTAGGGGCGGCCTGATAAATCGACGGCACAGAGAATCAGGGATTCATCCATGGGTAGAATCATGTTCCCGTACCGTTTTAAGGATTTCTTGCTGCCAACCGCCTCCTTGATGGCGGTTCCCAGCACGATCCCCGTATCCTCGATGGTATGGTGGGTGTCCACCTCCAAATCTCCCTTCACCTCCACTTCCAGATCAAACAGACCGTGGCGTGCGAAGCTGTTCAGCATGTGATCAAAGAAACCGATTCCTGTCTGTACCGTGGCTTTGCCTGTTCCGTCCAGGTTAAGCTTCAGCCGGATATCCGTTTCGTTTGTCACCCTTGCTATTTCCGCTGTTCTTCCCATATCCTAGTCCTCTCTTGTCTTTTCAAATCTGACCCTGACAGAATTGGCGTGGGCGGTCAGCTGTTCCGCCTCCGCAAACGCCTCGATATCCTCATGGATGGCCTCCAGGGCGTCCTTGGAATAGTAAATAATGCTGGACTTCTTCACGAAATCATCCACATTCAGCGGGGAGAAAAACTTGGCCGTTCCGTTGGTCGGAAGCACGTGGTTCGGACCCGCGAAGTAATCCCCAAGCGGTTCGGAGCTGTATTCGCCAATGAAGATGGCGCCTGCATTCTTCACACGCGTCATGTCTTCAAACGGATTCTTTGTCACGATCTCCAGATGCTCCGGAGCGATCTCATTGACCGTTTCAATGGCATCAGCCATGGTGTCAGCCACCAGGATGTATCCGTAATTATCCAGTGATTTTTGAATGATTTCGGAGCGGGAAAGCTCCTTTGTAAAGCGCTCCGTCTCTTCTGACACCCTCTCTGCCAGCTCCATGCTGGTGGTCACCAGAATCGCGGAAGCCAGTTCATCGTGCTCCGCCTGAGATAAGAGATCCGCTGCTACAAAACGGGGGTTGGCACTCTCATCCGCCAGCACCAGGATTTCACTGGGGCCTGCGATGCTGTCGATGCTGACATGGCCATAGACCGCCTTCTTCGCCAGCGCGACGAAGATATTGCCCGGGCCTACGATCTTATTGACGCGCGGGATGGATTCTGTCCCGAATGCAAGTGCTGCAATGGCCTGGGCGCCGCCTACCTTATAGACTTCAGTTGCCCCGGCAAGATGGGCCGCGGTAAGCGTCACGGGATTGACCTTTCCATCTCTGCCCGGAGGGGTTACCATGACGATTTTTTCGACGCCTGCAACCTCTGCGGGAATGATGTTCATAAGAACGGAGGACGGATACGCCGCCTTGCCGCCTGGAACGTAGACCCCGACACTGGAAAGGGCTGTGATCTTCTGTCCCAGAATCGTTCCGTCCGGTTTGCTGTCGAACCAGCTGTAGGTCTTCTGCTTCTCATGGAATGCCCGGATATTCTTCATGGACCGCTTCATGACTTCTAAAAGGCCCGGTTCCACCGCCCTCATGGCCTCTTTAATCTCTTCCTCCGTCACGCGGATGGTCGAAGCGTCAATCACGGCATGGTCAAACTGTTCTGTATAGGAAAATACGGCCGCATCGCGGTCACGCTTTACCGTGTCCACAATCTCCTGGACCGTATCTGAATAAGCGGTATAATTGTTCGGGTCCCGCTTTAACAAATCTGCGAGAATATCCTTTCTGGACGCTTCGTCTAACGCAACAATTCTCATCTGTTTTCCTCCTGGCTTGTATATGGGTATTTGATCAGTCCGCTGACTGCAGGTAATTCCTCAAATCATGGATCAGCCGGGTAATCCGGTCGTTTTCCCGTTTCATGCTCACCTGGTTGACCACCATGCGGGCGGACAGCGGGCAGATTTCCTCCAGCACCGCCAGACCGTTTTCCTTCAGCGTCGTTCCCGTCTCCACAATGTCCACAATGACCTCGGACAGTCCGACGATGGGAGCCAGCTCGATGGAACCGTTCAGCTTGATGATCTCCACAGTCTGATGTTTTTTGTTATAAAAGTAATCCTTTGCAATGGCCGGATATTTGGTGGCCACCCGGATCCTTTCATGATGCTTTAAAAGCTCTTCCGCCTCTTTCGGGCCGCAGACACACATGCGGCAGTTTCCCAGCCCCAGATTCATTACCTCATAGAGCTTCCGGCCCTCCTCCAGGATTGTATCCTTTCCGACCACGCCGATATCGGCGGCGCCGTACTCCACATAGGTGGGCACATCGCTTGCCTTGGCCAGGAAAAAGCGCATCCCCAGCTCCTCGTTTGTAAAGATCAGCTTCCGGGAGCTTTTATCCCGCATCTCTTCACACGTGATTCCTATTTTTTCCAGCAGATCAAGCGACTGTTCTGCCAGACGGCCCTTTGCCAGGGCAAATGTCAAATATCTCATGTCATCCCTCATTTTAAGTATTCAGACAGCGGCACCTCATCCGTCCGGTTTAAGTTCAAATTCACGATCTTTACAGAAAAGCCCTTCTCATCCAGATACAGCAGGTTGGTAATGGTGGTGCGTGCCGCATACAACTGATAGGCTTCCAGCGTCCGCCCCGCTTTCTTAAGCTGAAGCTGAACCGGTATGGAGGTATCGCGGAAATGCTTTGCCAGCTGAATCGCCTGTTCCCTGGACTCCGGTTCGAAGAGAATCATGGTGCCCACTACCCGGACCGGTGTATCGATCTTCTGCCTCGATAAAGCCAGCATTAAGTCGTCCACTGAGATTCCGAAGCCTACAGCCGGCGCGTCCTTGCCGAACTGGACGAGAAGCTTGTCATATCGTCCGCCGTTTACGATATAGTCGCCGGTTCCGTAGGTATAAGCCTTGAAAATGATTCCGGTGTAATACTGATACTGGCTCAGCATTCCGAGATCATAGGAAACGTATTCCGATAAGTCATAGTATTCCAGAATCCGGTTGACCTCCTCTAACCGGTCAATTGCCCGCAGGGCCCGCGGATTCCTGGTAAATTCTCTGGCGGCCTGGATCTCCTCTAAAGAACCGAACAACTCAGGAAGCTTTAAGAATGCCTCCTTTAGCTCCTGGGGAATGGGCTGTTCCATCACCAGCTCCTCCACGCCGAAATAGTTCTTGTTCTCAATCAGTTCACGGAGTCTCTCTTCCATCTCTTCATCCATGCCCGCTTCCTCCAGAAGGCCGCGGAAAAAATCGACTTCGCCCAGTTCCACCTGGAATTCTGTGAGCCCCGCCGCCTTCAGAGCCCGGATGACCATGGCGAGAATCTCGGCGTCTGCGTCGGAGGAGTCGTCTCCAATCAGCTCCACACCGGTCTGCGCCGCTTCCTTGAGCCGTCCCTGGTAGCTGGTGTTGTTGATAAAGGTGCGTTCCAGATAGCAGAGGCGAAGAGGCATATCCTCCTCTGTAAAATACTTGGTCACACATCTGGCGATGGCCGGCGTCTCGTCGGGCCGGAGCACCAGGGTATGGTTATCCCTGTCGAAAAACTTAAACATTTCCCTGGCTTTTACGCTTCCGCGGGATTCGTTAAAAATATCAAAGAATTCAAAGGTCGGCGTTTCAATATCCTGATATCCGTACAGATGAAAAACCTCCAGGATCCTGTTCTGGATCGCTGCCTTCCGGGTGCATTCCACTCCGTAAATGTCCCGGACGCCATCCGGCGTATGTAATAATTTGTTTGCCATAACTTCCTCCGAACGTTGCTGTTCATTACTTTCGCATGGTAAAGTGCTACCATGATAACGTGTAGTTTATTATAAGGGACACTGCTCCTCTTGTCAATCTCTTCTGTCCAAATCTTTCTGAATCATCTCCAGATAGTGGACAAAGATGTCTCTGCAGCTGCGTATCTGCCAGGACTTATCCACTTCCTCATAGGTGAAGCTTTTGCGTCCGCCTTCCTCCATTCTGGTCCAGAAACGGTCAATTTCATCGAAAGGAAGGTAATAGACCTCATTTTTCACCGTATAGGACAGAATAATGAAGGAAATACCGCCCTGCTCCTCAAATTCCCTCATGAAGGCAATCTGATGCGGGTGGATATTATGCAAGGGAAACGTCTCCACGGCGCATTCCTTGGCGTCAAAGCAGACGGGAATTCCCTGTACGGCGCCGATGTAGTCTACCGTACTCTTCTGATCGAAATAGGCCAGTGTGATGTGGCGGCTTTCCTTGTCGATGGAAATGGGGGTGATCGGAGTCGGCACCTTCTGGATTAAGGCCAGCTTCTTCTCACGGTAGCTGTCGTTGCTGCGGTTGATGAAATCTTCCAGTGTGGAGCCCCGCAGGCCCCTGGTATTCCATGTTCCCATAGCCTAACTCCAATCCCGGCATATTTTCCGGAAGGTCTGCGGAAGAGGCGCCGAAAAGGTTTTACCGGAAAGATAAGCAAGCGGTTCCGGCAGCTCCGGAAAGGTGACGGTACAGGAATGAAGCATCTGTGACCGGATATTCCAGCGCTTTTTCGCTTCCTCATTGACCGCACTGCTGCCGTATTTGAAATCACCGAGAATGGGATGGCCGATGGAGGCCAAATGCGCCCGGATCTGATGCGTCCGCCCCGTAATCAGCTTGACGCTTAACAGGGTGCAGCCTTCTGCCTGGCCCAGCGGTTCGTATTCCGTCATGACAGGAACACTTCCCTCCACTTCCGCAGCGGTTATGGTCACCTGGTTTGTGACGCTGTCTTTCTTTAAAAAGCCGGTGATGACCTGTTTATCCGTCACACTGCCCTTTACCACGCACCGGTAGTACTTATGCAGGCTTCTGTCTTTAAACACCGCCGACATGATCTGAAGCCCCGGCAGCGACTTGCCGGCGACGACGAGCCCGCTGGTGTTCCTGTCCAGGCGGTTGCAGACCGAGGGGCGGAAGCTCTTTAACTGCTCTGTGGATAACTGTCCGCTGGATACCAGGTAATCGATGATGTATTCCACCAGGGACTCATCGGTGTCCTTCGCCTTCTGGGAAAGCATGCCGGAAGGCTTGTTGACCAGAAGAATATGGTCATCCTCGTAAATGATCTGCAGATTTACCTTTTTGACTTCCTGCAGCGTATGGACGGAAAATTTACCGATGGTCTCATCGGAAAAGAACAGCCTGACCTCGTCTCCCGTGACAAGCTTTTCCGAACCGTCGCACTTTTTCCCGTTCAGCGTGATGTTTTTCTTGCGCATCATCTTATACAGGAATCCCTTACCGGCCAGATTCAAGTATTTGGCCAGCAGCTTATCGAGCCGCTGGCCCGATTCATTTTCAGTAACAATGAGAGAACGCATCTTTCAATTCCCCTTACATGGATAAATTTTTAAGCAGCCGGAGTGTATAATCCACGCTGCCGTCATCCTCGTATTCCTCCGCCGGCTTCAGACTCTCCAGCCGGTGGAAAAACGCCTTTTCATCGAGAATGATCTTCACGCCTGAATCCAGCTTGTGGCCTGCAAAGATCTCTTTCAAACACTTTTCCGCTTTTGCAGTATCTAACTTCGGCGCTGTACAGTAAAGAAACACGCCGCCCGGATGAACGATGGCCGCATCGGCCGGGATGATGGTGTCTCTGGTCGTGATGATTAAGTCGTACAGAATGGAAAAACGTCCCTCATAACCTGCCACTCTCCGGTGAAAATCCTCGGAGGGCGTCTTATAACGCCAGCCTGCCAGAAGCGGGGAAGCCACGTTGGCCGTGGGAAGAACGGAAAGGATCGCCATGACCGTCAGAATATTCTTCCAGGCCGTGCTGTCCACAAAATTTCTGGCGGCCAGCTGGACAATGATCATGGCCGCACCGAAGGCGACCTTGCCTGTCTCCGCTTTTTTATGATGATTCCGGTATCCATACTGTCCCTTGTCGTATTTTTTCACAGTAGTCATTCCTTTTTATCGGTATAGTTTTCAGAGCGCTTTCATGATTCTTAAGATCATGCCGTGAGGCATAATCTTGCAGAGAAGATGAAACGCCTTCATGGAAATGCCGTAGACCGACACCGTTCGTCCCATCATACTGTCGCGGATGGCCTTCTTTACCACTCGCCTCGGATCTGCCATGACGATCCGCTTATAGACAGGAATCTCACCCGTAGTCTCCGCGATGTCGAAAAATTCCGTCTTAACCGGGCCGGGGCATACCGCGGTCACGTAGATGCCGCGAGGCTTCAGTTCCTCATTCAGGGCCCGGCTATAGCTGAGTACGAAAGACTTTGTGGCCGCATAGATGGCAAAATCCGGCTGCGGCAGAAAGGAGGCTGAGGAGGCCAGCTGAATGATCCGGCTGTTACCGGAAAGGTAGGGAAGCACCATATGGGTCACGACACAGAGTGCTTTGCAGTTTAAATCCACCATTCCGGCTTCATCAGCGAGATTGATGGAGCCTACAGGGCCGATCTTTCCAAAACCGGCGGAGTTGATCAGCCATTTGACATCGGGATTCTCTTCTTCCAGTGCATACTGAAATTCCATCAGTTCCTTCTGGTCTGTTAAATCCACGGCAAAAAGACGTAAATGTACGGGAACCGTGGATACCAGCTCTTTCAGCCTGTCTCTGCGTCTGGCAATGACCCAGATTTCATCGATTCCGTTAAAACGGTCCGCCAGCTGCCTGACAAATTCTCTTCCCATTCCGGAGGAGGCTCCTGTTACAACTGCAATCTTCATAAAAATCCCTTCTTTTCTTTTTATTTTTTAACCTTTTTATGAACGTTTCTAATGGTCTTTTTCTTTCCTGTCCGCTTGTCATCCCGCTGTTTTCCCGGACCTTTACTTCCTGCTGCCTGCCCGCTTCCCGGTTTTGTGCCTCCGCCGTATGCGCCGCCGCCCGAGTATCTGGGACGGATCAGGCATTTCTTGTCATATCCGATTAGGTCGGTTCGGCCTGCCTTCTTTAACGCCTCCTCCACCAGATCGTAATTCTTTGGATTGCGGTACTGGATGAGCGCTCTCTGCATGGCTTTTTCATGGGGATTCGTAGGAACATAGACCTTTTCCATGGTACGCGGGTCGTATCCGGTATAATACATACAGGTGGATATGGTAGAGGGAGTTGGATAAAAATCCTGCACCTGTTCCGGCATGTAACCTAAGTCCCTTAAATATTCGGCCAGCTCGATGGCCTCAGGCAGGCCGGAGCCTGGATGGGAGGACATCAGATACGGGACGAGATACTGTTTCATGCCCAGCTGCGCGTTCATATCCTTATATTCCTTGACAAACTGGCGGTATACCTTATTCTGCGGTTTGCCCATACGGCTTAACACCTTGTCCGCCACATGCTCCGGAGCCACCTTTAACTGGCCGCTGACATGATACTGGCACAGCTCCTTTAAGAACTTCCGGCTGGGGTCTGCCAGTACGTAGTCAAACCGGATGCCGGAACGGATGAAGACCTTTTTCACCTTTGGCAGAGAACGGAGCTTCCGGAGCAGTTCGATATAGTCGGAATGATCCGCCTTTAAATTCCTGCACGGTTCCGGGAACAGACACTGGCGGCCGGGACAGGCGCCCTTGGTCAGCTGCTTCTCGCAGGCAGGCGAGCGGAAATCGGCCGTAGGCCCGCCTACATCGTGAATATATCCTTTAAAGTCGGGTTCCTCCGTCAGAAGCTTCGCCTCTGCCACCAGCGATTCATGGCTTCTCACCTGAATGATCCGGCCCTGATGAAAGGTCAGCGCACAGAAGCTGCAGGCTCCGAAACAGCCGCGGTTGCTGATCAGGCTGAATTTAATCTCCCGTATGGCGGGAACTCCGCCTGCCTCCTCGTAGGAGGGATGGTAGTTTCTCATATACGGAAGATCGTAAACGGCATCCATCTCCTCTGTTGTCAATGGCTTGGAAGGGGGATTCTGAACAACGTATAAATTGTCCTGGTACGGCTCTACAAGACGTTTTCCGATAAAGGGGTCCGTGTTGCTGTACTGGATATAATAACTTCTGGCGTATTCCAGTTTATCCGCCTTCATGGCGCTGTAGGAGGGCAGAGTCAGCGCATCGTAGACGCTGTCTAAACTGCTGGTTTTGTATACCGTTCCATCAATAAAAGTAATGTCCCTGACATCGATCCCGCTGTTTAACGCATCGGCAATCTCGACGACAGACCGCTCTCCCATTCCATAGGAGATCAAATCCGCCTGGGAGTCGATCAGAATCGAATGCTTTAAGCGGTCCGACCAGTAATCGTAGTGGGCCAGGCGCCGTAAGCTGGCTTCAATGCCGCCGATAACAATGGGAATCCGTTTATATACGCTGCGGATCAGATTGCAGTAGACAATGGTCGCGTAATCCGGGCGTTTTCCCATAACGCCGCCCGGGGTATAGGAATCCTGCTGTCTTCTCTTTTTGGAAACGGAATAGTGGTTTACCATGGAGTCCATGTTTCCGCCGGATACAAAGAAACCCAGCCGGGGCTCTCCCAGCACCCGGATGCTCTCCGGATCTTTCCAGTCCGGCTGGGCGATGATTCCCACCCTGTATCCGTGGGCCTCCAGAAGCCGGGTAATGATGGCATGTCCGAAGGATGGATGGTCCACATAGGCGTCGCCGCTCACATAGACAAAGTCACATTGGTTCCAGCCGCGGATGTTCATTTCCGCGCGGTTCATTGGCAGATAATCGTGTATCATAGAGCAGCTCCATTTCTGTTTATAATATCGTAATAATCACGGATAAAATAGTCGGCCAGACTTTTCTTCTCCGCTTCCATATGTCTGGAGAATTCATCAGCCACGGCACATACCGTCATGCCGGCCCGTTTTCCGGCCAGAATTCCGGCAGGGACATCCTCGAAAACGAGACAATCCTCCGGAATGACGCCCAGGCGGTCCGCGACATTCAGATAGATATCAGGCGCCGGTTTTCCGGCAGCCACCTCGCAGGCTGTGGCGATAACGTTAAAATACTCTCCGATCTTCAGGGAATCGATCACCGCATCCACCATCTCTCTTCCATTGCTGGTGGCAATACCGGCCGCGATGCCCCTGGCCCTTAAATGCTCCAGGAACTCACGGGCGCCGGCTTTTAACGGCACGTGGCAGCGGTATTTTTCGATGGACATATCCCGCCAGATAGCCTTGATGTCTTCGATGGATTCTCTCAGTCCGAACCGGTCTTTAAAGTAGACGGCAGTCTCGGAAAAACTCATCCCCTCGATCTCCTTCTGAAGCTCCGGGGGACAGTCATGTCCGTAATTTTTAAGGAACTCGATGTCGATGTCCTTCCACATCCACATGGAGTCCACCAGCGTTCCATCCAGGTCGAATATGACCGCTTTCGTTTCTTCTATCATCATTCCTGCTCCTGATCTGTCTTATTTAGTAATTCCAGTTCCTCACGGGTCAGCGGCCGGTACTCTCCCGGCTTTAGTGTCTCGTCGAGCGTAAGCGTCCCCATGGATAGTCTCTTTAAGTATACCACATGACACCCCAGTGTTTCAAACATCCGTTTTACCTGATGAAATTTTCCTTCATGAATCGTAAGGCGGATCTCGGACAACTCCCCGCAGCCCCCGCGGCGCACGAGTTCCAAATCGGCGGGAAGCGTCTCCGTTCCATCGGAAAGGGTCAGGCCAGCCGCCATGCGCTCCTTCGCGTCTTCTGGGAGCATTCCCTCTATTTTGGCGTAATAGACCTTATCCACATGCTTTTTCGGTGAGAGCAGACGATGGGCCAAATCTCCGTCATTGGTTATCAGGAGCAGGCCCTCGGTGTCGATATCGAGGCGGCCCACGGGAAACAAGTCATCCCGCATCCTGCCGGTAATCAGATCCAGAACCGTCCTGTGCCGTCTGTCTTCCGTTGCGGAGACGACGCCCTCCGGTTTATGGAGCATGTAATATTCGTACTCTGCATAGGCCACGATCCGCCCATCCACGGCGACCGCATCGGAAGAGGGGGAAATCTTCCGATCACTCTTTTTCTCTGTCACACTGTTGACCGTGATGCGTCCCTTTCTTGCCATCTCTTTGATCTGGCTTCTCGTCCCCTGGCCCATCTCAGTTAAGTATTTATCCAGTCTCATAAGTTCCTTCATCACATCCACCGCCATCCCGGATAATATTTATTCTTAAGTGCCATGCCCGTTCCCTTTGCAAAGCCCAGAGGGCTGCCATCCACGCAGACGAGGCACCAGCCTTTGACCGGTCCTTCTTCCGGAGCCAGGGAGATGGTTTCCCCCTTTAAGTACCGGATGACACGGTCGTCCTCCCTGTTCCAGGAGATGGTCCGGCGAAATTCATCCGCCTTCAGGGTCATGGCGAGAGCCTGTCCCGGTTCAAACCGTCTGTTTTTCAGTTCTCCAAGCAGAAGCCCCGTTCTCAGATAACGGAGTTCCTTTGCCGGAACGAAATCCTCCGGCAGATAGTAGACAGAATCATTTTTAATCATGATTCTGGAAGGATCAAATTCACGGTCGATCAGGGAGAGAAACTCTGTGAGCTCCGCCGGAAGGGGCGCTGCCTTTCTGCTTTGAAGTCCGTTTAAAAGGGCGACTGTCCGCTGCCTCTCCGAACCGCCTTTTTTATGCAGCAGCGCCATAAAATGCCCTTCTCCCTTAATCTTATGAGGGAACAGGCGGAGGCAGCCGTTAAGCCCGATTCCGTCAGACGCCCCTTCGAACAGAGGGAGCTTTACCAGCTCCATCTCCTCGTGGCGGTTCAGGATATGGCAGATGATCTCCTCATCCTCACAGCGGGAAAAGGTGCAGGTGGAATAAAGCAGCAGACCGCCCGGAGCCAGCATGCGGACTGCCTGGTCCGTGATCTCCTTCTGAATCCTGCTGTAATACTCCGGCCCGTGCTCTTCGTAGCTTTTAACCATATCCTCGTCCTTGCGGAACATGCCTTCTCCGGAACACGGCGCGTCAATTAAGATTTTATCGAACCATGGTCCGAATACACCTGCCAGCTTATCAGGCGTCTCGCTGGTGACGCAGATATTGGCGATCCCCCAGAGTTCCAGGTTTTTAAGCAGGGCCTTTGCCCTGGAATTGCTGATATCGTTGGAGATGAGGACGCCTTTCCCCGCCAGCTTAACCCCCAGTTCCGTGCTCTTTCCTCCGGGCGCCGCGCATAAGTCCAGGACCCGGTCTCCCGGCTCCACGGGCAGCAGCATGGCCGGCGTCATGGCACTGGGCTCCTGCAGGTAATAGAGGCCGGCATAATAGTAAGGATCCTTGGCCGGGCGTTTTGTCCCCTCATAACAAAAGCCGTTAGGAATCCAGGGAATCTTCTTTAAATCCCAGGGGACCAGTTCCGGAAATGCTTCCGGCGAGGTCTTTGCCGTATTGACCCGCAGTCCGTACAGCCGCTCCTCGTCAAAGCTTTTTAGATAGGCGGAAAATTCCTCTTCCCCCAGTAAGTCTCGCATTCTGTTTAAGTACTCTTCCGAAAGTTTCAATTCGCTCACGTGTGCAACTCCTGTCTTTCTCTATGGCATAGCGTGTCAGAATCATGATCATACACTATGGCAATCTTAATATACTAATAGGAATATTTCAACCGGTATTTCTGCAGATATTTTAATACCCAGTAGGGATTGATACTCATTTCATCTTCATGGTCCGTCTTCATATAGATCCCGACATGAAGATGGACCTCAAAATTGCCGGTGGTTCCTTCTACTGTGCTGTACCCGGTGTCGCCCATAAATCCCAGCAGTTCTCCCGCCTTTACGGCATCTCCCTCCTGCCACTCCCTGCTGTAGCCGTACAAATGGGCGTAATAGAGATAGGCTCCTCCCGGAGCACGGATTCCGATCCGCCACCCGCCTTTCTCCAGCCATCCTACTTTTTCCACGACTCCGTCCGACATGGAAACGACGGGATAATATCCCCGGGGCCGTTCCGTACCCATGATGTCACAGCCTTCATGGCAGCGTTCCCCTCCGTATGTACGCTTATCCATCCAGCCGTTTTCAAACGTGACGGGAGGAGAGGCGGCATTCGTATTTTCCGGGATGGGAAAGAACTTTAAATCGCCAAGAACCGTCTCATACGCCTGTTTCAGCTTTCGGTATTCCGCCGGTTTCACGGCCAGCAGCCGGTCTGTATGGCAGATGGTATCCTTATTGTCAGTCAGGTCGTAATTGTGCTCGATCATCAGGGAGGTTAGAAGATCGTAATCGATGGGACCCGATTCTGCGATTAAGTTCCCCAGCTTCATGCTGCGGAAATCGTCGCTCTCATACGTATAGGCGTCCAGCTGGTAATAGGTGGGGTTATTGTAAAGGTAATCGATCATGGTCACATGAAAGAAGGAAAGAAGCAGGATTAAAAGAAGAATCATCATCATATCGATACAGCCTCATCATATATTTGTATAAAACAATCTATTCAGGTGCTCATGAAAAAATCCTTCTTCCGCTTCTGTTCGGTTGCGGTGCTCTGCATTCTTCTGTTAAGTCCGGCGGCCGCGTCCCAGGGGGCAAAAAACGGACTGGTTCTGTGGGCAACGGTAGTACTTCCCGCACTCCTGCCGTTTATGATCTGCTCCAATGTCATCGTCGCCCTGGACGCGATTCATATTCTGACATTTCCCTTCCGCGGGTTCCTTCGGAATGTTTTAAAGCTTTCCGACTCAGGAAGCTATATTCTCGTCTCCGGTCTCCTCTGCGGCTATCCCATGGGAGCGAGAAACTGCAGTGATTTTCTGGATGGGGAGCGGATCACGAAGGCGGAAGCCAGATACTTATTAAGCATCTGCAACCATCCCAGTCCCATGTTTCTTCTGGGCTACGCCGCTTCCGAGCTGCCGGGAGCTGTCCCCGTATGGCTGTTAATGGTCTCCGTCTATTTACCGGTATTCATTCTCGCAGAGCTGTCCCGAAAAGTCTATGGGATACAGGCGGTCTCCCCGTCGCTTCCATATGCCAGGGAGGCACAGCTGACCTTTGACGAAAGTCTGATGGATTCCTGTGAAGTCATGGTGAAGATCGGCGGCTATATCATGCTGTTTTCGATTCTCGTTTTTTATATTACGGGACTTCCGCTCCATAATCCGGCCGGAAAAGCGGCTCTGCTGGGCTTTGTGGAGATCACAACCGGAATCCGCGCCATCTCCGGGGCAATTCCTTCCATGGCAGGCGGCATGTGGATCGCCGCCGCTGCCGCATTTGGCGGACTGTCAGGAATCTTTCAGACAAAGAGCGTCATAAAAAATGCCGGATTATCCATCCGGCACTATGTAGCATGGAAAGCGGTTCACAGTCTGCTTTCTGCGGCAATCTTTATTCTGTTGGCATACTGCCGTCGCCTTCTGTGGGCGGCATAACCGCTCCCGTCAATTCCTGACGGTTGGAGGAGACAATATCGTAGCTGGACTGCATGGAAGTCATAAAGGCGTCAAATCTGCCCTGTGCTCCTTCCATGGAGTGGCTGATGATGGTCTGAAGGCTCTTTAACATATCATCTGTGTACTGGACGGCGCTCTGGCGGATATCATTGGCGTCAGAAACGGCTTTTTCCACGATGTCCTGCGCCTGTAAATTGGCCTGATTGATGATCTCGTTGGCCTGGGCATACGCCTTCTGCATAATCTCATGCTCATTTACCAGTTCATCCGTATGGGCGGAAGCCTGGGCGAGTATGGAATCCGCCTGCTGATGAGCTTCGTTTAAGATCGCGTCGCGGTTGCTGATGATTTTCTGATACTGCTTGATCTCATCCGGGATGCGAAGACGCAGCTCCACAAGAAGCTCTTCCAGTTCGTCACGGTTTACGACGATCTTGCTGTTGGAAAGCGGCTGGTACTTACAGCCGTCGATATATTCTTCAATTTCACCAATTAACTGTTCAATTCTACTCATCATAATGCGTCTCTCTCCTTACCCGTTTTTCTATCTATTCTATTTTCTATCTGCCATCTTTCTCCTGATGCATTCTGCCACGCTGGCAGGAACGAATGCACTGATGTCTCCGTCATAAAATGCAATTTCCTTGACGATGCTGGAACTCAAATAGGAGTATTTTAAATTCGTTGTCAAAAATATGGTATCCACTTCCGGCGCGATCACCCGGTTGGTCTGTGCCAGCTGAAGCTCGTATTCAAAATCAGTGACGGCCCGGAGGCCGCGGATCACCACGTCAGCCTGATTGTCGCGCACAAAATCGATTAAAAGCCCTGCAAAAGCCTTCACTTCCACATTGCCTAAATCTTTCGTTATTTCCTTTAACATATTAACACGTTCTTGAACAGAAAACAACGGAGTTTTTGAATTATTATTCAAAACTCCGATAATTAACTGATCGGACATCCGCGCCGAGCGCTCAATGATATCGAGATGGCCCAGCGTTACCGGATCAAAGCTTCCCGGATATACGGCCGTTTTCATAAAACCTCTCCTTTTGCGATAAAAACATGTTTATTCGTCTTATAGATTTTTTCCCTGCGGCACTCGAGTCCCAGGGATTCCAGATAATCAAAACCGGTTTTCAGATCTGCCTCCACGATCATAAGCGTGTCCTCTGAAATGAGAGGGGAGGCTGACAGAAAGGTAAGAACCTGGCGCTCTAATTCCTTACCGTAGGGAGGATCCATGAAGACAAAATCAAAGACGTAATCCTTTCCCTCCAGGCGCTTAAGGCCGGTTAAAACATCGCAGTTCATGACAATGGATTCATCTGTAAACTTCGTAGTCTGAAGGTTTTCCCGTATGCATTCTGCGGCTTTGGGATTCATCTCGATAAAGACTGCCCTGTCGGCTCCCCGGCTTAAAGCCTCGATGCCGATGCCGCCGCTGCCGGAAAAGAGATCAAGAAAGGTGCTTCCCGGCAGATCCGGATTTAAAATGTTAAATAAAGTCTCTTTGATGCGGTCTGTGGTGGGTCTCGTATCCAGACCATCTATGGTTTTTAAAAGAAGCCTTCTGGCTTTTCCTGCTATTACTCTCATGAAATGGTGTCCCTCATTCTTCTTGTATTATGTACCATTATAGTATGAAAACGGAAGATATACAACCCGGTAACGGTAAAAAAGAGCCTTCAGTTTTAAACTGAAGGCCCTTCCTTATTGTTTTTTGGCTTATTTACCAGCCATCTGTCTTTCCTGAGCTTCGATCATTTTCTTAACCATATAGCCACCAACAGAACCGTTCTGTGCAGAGGTTAAGTTTCCGTTGTAACCGTTTGTTAACGGAACACCGATCTCGTTTGCAACTTCCATTTTGAATCTGTCCATTGCTTCTCTTGCTTCTGGTACATTTGTTGTGTTAGAAGATTTTCCTGACATATTGATATGCCTCCTTTTCGTCTATCACCATGCTTTTGTTTTGTGTTTTTCATGGTGTGTTTTGTGCTACACTCCTATTATGGCTCTGAAGAAGAATAATACACTAGAAGGTTTTTCCAAAATTTTTGTCAAAGAATGCTCGTCATATACCATAGTGCTATGAGAACAGCCGCGATGAAAGAACCGTCTGCAAGCCGGTAATTTCTCTTCCTTTCTTTTTCTATTTCATGAAAAGCGGCCGAGTCCAGAATCGTGGTTTTCCCGGACGAAGGAGCGGAGATGGAACGCGCTTTTTCCCATTCCTGGCTCCAGTCGATTTTTTTACCTGATATACGGCTTACCGTATAGAGAAGGATCAGAATCAGAAGTATGGCAAGCAGAAGCCATGGAAGCAGCTGTGATGCGGAAGCCATGGAACCCGTTCCGGTAAATTCAGGGAGTGTGCCGGGAACATACAGTTCCACAAGGCACAGGACAACCGTGAGGGCGGATTCAAAAAGTACTGGTGTCATACTGACAAGCAGAGAATCCGTAAACTCGTATAAAAGTCCCAGACAGATTCCAAACAACACGTACCCGGCCGCTGTATACGGATTGAGGCAGGTCAGGGCAAACAGCAGAGAACTCAGCGCCAGTGCGGAAATGATGCTTTTCTGCTTATACGTATCATAAAACAGGATACAGGCAATCAGGCTGTAAAGCATATTTCTGAAAAACAGAACCAGAGACAGCCAGATGGAACCCGCGCGGGTAACATTATTTATCAGAGCTGCAGGGGCAGGAAAAAAAGTCGTAGTGACGGTTATGCTGCCGTCTACAATCACATAGAACAAAAGACCGATCACTGCAGCAGCCAGATAAACGCGGGCAGGCGCAGGCGTAAAATGAAGATGTTTTCCTACGACCGCCCTGTTTTTTCCGGCCCAATACAGCCAAAGCGCAGTATAGCCGATCACTGAGGCTGGCAGCATCAGCATCCACTGCGGTTTTGACAGCGCAAAATAGAGCATGTTGCAGATAAATACCATGATAAAGGAAAATACCAGTGCTTTGATAAGCTGTCTGTTTAGCTTTCTTACCTCACAGACAACGTCCATACTCCAATAGTCTTTGGAAATATCGGTAAACTGATACCCTGATTTTTCATAACCATCGATCTGCTCCAGCGTTTTTTCCACATCCGGTGACTTTCCGTCTAAATCCTGTTTCCTGAGTTCTTCACAAACCTCCTTAATTTTTGTCATTCTTACCATCTCCCTTTCTGTGTTGGAAATACATTGTTCCATGCAGCTTTCCAGGGACAGAGTCCGGTCTTCCAGCCTTCTGATATCTTCGATGGATACGTTCAGCTTCCGGTACAGTCTGATTCGATGAAGTGTCTTTACGTCGTCTGCAGAATATTCCCGGTACTGGTTCTCCGGATTCCTGCGAGGCGTAATCAGCCCTTCTCTTTCATAAAAACGGATATTCTGACGGGTGATGCCTGTCAGCTGTTCCACCTCTTTAATCGTCATCGCACTCCGCCTCCTTTCAGCCTCAGAATAAGGGGTATACAGGGTATAATGTCAAGACTTATATGAGATTTTCCTTTATATTTTCTTCCATATGAGCAAATTGAACCTGCATTCCTAATGCGCGGTAAAAGGAAACCGCGCTTTCGTTAAAGTTCCAGACTGTCAGTTCCACACTGGAGGCTCCAGACAAAGCTGCGGTCTCTTTAACTTTTGCATACAGCATACGGCCTATTCCCTGACGACGAAAAGATTCCGATACAATAAAATCTTCTATATACAGAATTTTCTTTTTGCGGAGCAGCGGGGAATCCGTTTCGGTCAGTTTTGCAAAACAGAGACCTGCTGTTTCATCACCGATGGTTTTGGCAGTAAACAGAAAAAATGAGTCATTTTTCTGCATGGCCTCATATTCTTCCACTGTCAAAAGTTCATCGCATGGCTGAAATACATCAGGACGGGCCAATACATGCATTGCGTGCTCTTCAGCGATCAGGCAACAGATTGAGGAGTAATCTTTCGGAACTGCTTTTTCTATACGAAATGGGATAGGATTCATGACTGCCTCCCAAATACGTTCTGTACAAGATATTGTGCCCGCTCATACTCCTTTTTCGACACATAAAGATAGTACTGTCTCAAAACGGATTCATCCATAAATGCAGTCCCCAGCGTCCTGCGGCCCCGGCGGCCGCAGGACGGTACAGTCTTCCAGTCATACGGGATATGATTTGCAGCCAGAATATCCTTTACACGGTTAAAATCGTTCAGTGAAAATGTAACCAGAACTTCTTTTTTCTGCCAGAAAAACATTGCCTGTGTCCTCCTATCACTCTATGGCTCTCCCAGTATTTTTTCAATCGATGTCCGGACCAGCTGGAAGGCAACTTCGTTCATTCCGCTGTTTATGATAATATCCGCCAGCGGCTTGGTCGGTTCCACGTACAGGTAGTGCATGGGTTTGACGGTTGTTAAATACTGTTCCACCACGCCTTCGATATCCCGTCCCCGTTCCTTGACATCCCGGATCACACGCCGCAGAATCCGTTCATCTGCATCCGCCTCCACAAAAATCTTGATGTCGAACATATCGCGGAGCCTCTGGTCGGCAAAGACCAGGATTCCCTCCACCAGTATCACCTTTTTCGGGTGGACCGTTAAAAACTGATCCGACCGGTTGTGCCGGGAATAATCGTACACGGGACATTGGACGGTTTTCCCGTTCCTCAGCCCGGCCAGCTGATCCAGAAGAAGCTCTGTCTCAAAGGCCTCCGGATGGTCATAATTCATCTTTTTTCGTTCGTCGAAGGGAATGCCATCCTGCTTTTTATAGTAATTGTCATGATAAAGCACAGCGATATCATCGTGAAATGCATCCTTTAACCGGTTGGTAAAGGTAGATTTTCCTGAACCGGTGCCTCCTGCTATTCCAATTAATACGCTCTTCATAGTTCTATTCCTCCAATGTCTTTTGGTATTTCAAACGCTCCAGATCTTCTTTGGTGCATCCCTTTCCATAACGCGCCTTCTCATATACCTGATGATAGACCGCACAAAGGGAAGGCTCCTCCGGCAAGCCGCTTTTTTGCTCCAGCTCCTCCGGCGTTTCCGTACGGGAAATACGGTTTCTTCCGGCAAGCCTTCTTAAAATCTCCCGTTTATATGCTCTGCGGATTCTTCCCTCTATCGTAAAATCTCTCCACAGAGGCGTCTCCTTCGTCCGCTGGGCCCCGGCTCTGCTGAACACGGCAGCAGGCTTTATAAACTCCTTTTCATCCCCGTCTTCTCTCGGCTTTAAGAAACGGAGCAGCAGAAAGAACAGCTGTCTGAGCAAAGCGGCGGCGAGAAAAACCAGGACTATGACGGAGATGACGGTGACAGCCGCATCCAGAATTTTGGCAAAAAGAGAGGGATCCGCCGCCTCTCCCAACTCGGGCGGAATAAAACTCCCTGCAGGCATGGATTCCACCGGCTCGTTTACCGCTTCCGGAAGAAAATGGGCCAGAAACCGAAGCAGAGCCGTCAGGACAGACTGAATCCCATGGATCAGCCAGTCTGCGCGGAGTAAGGAGAACACCGCCATAAAAGCACCCGCGGCAGCCAGAAACACAGCCATGTAGACCCCATTTACCAGCTTCATCTGTGATTTCGGGATATGATCCGTCGACGGGTGCATGCTTAAAAAGTTGTCACAGGCGTGGAGCTGTAAATGGAACAGAAAGAAAAGGATTGTCAGAAACAATCCGGCATATCCGGCGGTCATAAGCCGGGAACTTGGAATTAAGTATCCTGCGCCATACAGGAAGACGCAGAGGACGGCCGTCATGATATGGATTCCGCTTAAATCAGCGGTAATCCACCGGTTGATCCATTTAAATTTTGTCATAAGGCACCTCCCACTTCATTGCAAGCGCAGCCGGACAGAGGGAAAGCGTCACCTCGTCCTCCGGCCGCAGCGGGGCAATCCATAAGGAGCCCGGGCTGTAACGGCAGAATTCCTGGTATGCGGTCTGCAACTCCGGCCGTCTGCAGGATGAGATCATGATATACAGACAGTCTTCCGCTTTCTTTTCCAGGCTGCATTCCCTCATGAGCGTCTCAAAGGGAGTCATCGGAATGTCGTAGCGGAGGCGGCTGAGTGCCTCCATACACCGGGTGACATGGCTCACTCCCGCTCCGGCCGGAACGAAGGATGGTTCCCCGATCAAAGCATCCATTCCGTTGCTGAAAAATCCGGTTGGAATTCCTTCTGAGACAAACGCGCCGATGAAAGATCCGCAGATTGAGACGGCTTCCTCTCTGAGAGCCTCCGACGCCCACGGATAGTCAGAATCCATATTCAGGAACAGGAAGATATTCTGTGTTGCCGTGGACTCGTGAACGTTGACCTTTAAGGCACCGGTACGGGCGGTGGCCTTCCAGTTCACGCTGTGCATGGAGTCGTAGGTCTGATATTCCCGGATTCCCTTTAACTCAAAGGGATCGGCAACCAGCCTGTTTCTCGATAAACAGGTACCCATCATCTTCTGGAACGGTACGTTCAGACGGCTGCCGTCCGCTGCCGCCGGATAGACGTATAAATGAGAATCCAGGGACAGAGTCTCGATGAGATGGCCGGAAAAGAACAGATCGTGGCTTACCAGGTCCAGACTTTTGATCTCGTAATAGCCGCGTTTGCTGCAGTGGAACGTAAGCTTTCTGGTAATCTTCTGATAAGGGAAGACCGAGAAAACATCGTTGCGGTACGTATAGTCGGATACGGCGGAGTTCTCTCCTGTGACGAATTCCAGTTCCCTGCCGATGCGGAATTTTACCCGCAGAATGGAAAGCGGAAGAAATTTCGCATTGATGACAGTTTCAAGGAGATATGCCTCGCTGCCGCAGACTGCAGGATTGTCCTGAAACGCTGCATCCGCAGTCAGTCCTTTCTTCCAGAACCGCTCGTACAGGGCGCGCTGAAGAACGTAGAGGATACAGGCCCCAAGGGCCATGAGGATCAGTTCCATTTATGCATTCCACTCCTCTGTAGGTACAAAGACGGTATTTAAAATCTGTTCAATCACCTGGCGGCCCGTGCTTCTTCCGGTCAGAGTCCTGGCGAGAACCAGCCTGTGGGCCAGGACGGGAACGGCCAGCGCCTTTATATCCTCAGGAACCACGTAGTCCCGCCCCTTCACCAGGGCATAGGCCCGGACAGCCCGGTAAAAGGCGAGGCTGCCGCGCGGGCTGACGCCCCCTTCCACTTCTCCGTGCTTTCTGGTAGCGAGAACCAGTTCGACGAGATAATCCATCAGCTGCGGATGGACGTATACCGCTTCCGCCTCCTTCATCAGCGCCAGCAGTGTCTCCCGGTCACAGACGGCGGTGAGGCTGTCATAGGGATTCTCTCTGCCAAAACGCTCAAGAATCTGCCTCTCCTCCGCTGCGTCGGGAAGTCCCATGGGAATCTGCATCAGAAAACGGTCTAACTGGGCCTCAGGGAGCGGATACGTCCCCGCTGTCTCGATGGGGTTCTGGGTTGCGATGACGAAAAACGGCTCTTCCAGCTTCTTTGTCTCCCCGTCGATGGTGACCTGATGCTCCTCCATACACTCCAGCAGACTGGACTGTGTCCTGGGCGTGGCCCGGTTGATCTCATCAGCAAGAAGCAGATTCGTAAATACGGGGCCTCTGCGAAAGACGAATTCACCCTCCTTCTGGTTGTAATAGTTGAGACCGGTGATATCAGACGGCAGCAGGTCCGGCGTAAACTGTACCCTCGAAAAGGAAAGCTCCATGCTCTTCGCCAGAGATTTTGCCAGAATGGTCTTGCCCGTTCCGGGAACATCCTCCAAAAGTACGTGGCCGCCTGCCAGAATCGCAGAGAGAAGGCAGTCCGTCACCTCTTCTTTTCCAACCAGTACCCGTCCGATATTTGTCTTAATTGCTTCGATCGCTTCTTTCATCCCAGCGCCTCCCACCATAAATTGGATCTGATGATCTTTCCTGTTATTTTATCAAATTAACCGCAGGCATACAAGAAGAACCGCCTCTTTCCGGATAAAGAGGCGGTCATTTTTCCTGTTTTCCTGTGATTCAGTTAATATGTGGTTCCTGCATCCTCGTAAACCACGGACACCGGCTTTAAGCGGTTATAGTAATTGGCAAACGTAACCGTCATATACGGATAGACATAGATGTACGCCAGACCGCAGGTAACACTGCCCAGCAGCATCCAGAAGAAGAAAGAGATTTCTAAAATGAAGTATTCCATCTTGTGTCCAGCCATCATCTCTTTGCTTTCACGGATACACTGCATCACACCTTTATCTGGATTCTCAACCATGATGAAGATGGCCTGGGAATAACGGTACGCAGCAATGATACCCGGTATAATCAGCAACAGACACCACAGCATAACAAATATTGAGATCATAAGCGTCAGTCCGATGGCCTTCAGCAGATATTTCAGCGACGAAAACAAATCCCCGTAGGACATGGAACTGTCCCGGTTCGCCACCTTCAAACAGTAGGAGCTGTAACCAAACTGCAGAATTGTACTGATCAATAAGTAAACAACAAAAAATACAATGGAGGAAACGACGTATGTACTGAATTCTCCTCCGCTGACGGCAGTTCCCGAGGAGATGAGCTCACCCCAGACATTGAGAACCACCTGAACAACAGACATAATAACGATGATGACTCCCATGATGATGGTAACCACATAGGGATTTACAGCCGCCTGCCGCATCTTTTCCTTTGCATCAAATTTTAACTCCTGTCTGTTCATATAAGCCCTCCTTAATTGTAAGACAGATGCCGTTATATTTTTAACAACATAAGTTTACCATGCTGCCCTGTTAATTTCAACCCTGTATTTACAGATTCAGCTTGTCATAGCTTTTCTCCAAATAAAGGCTGAGTTTTTTTCCCAGCTCAATATGCTCCTCTGAGGTGAGTTCCGGATCTTCGTCAAGCAGACGGTTGACCTCTTCGGATACGGTCTTTAAGATGTTGGCATCGGTAAAGATATCGGCCAGCTTAAACTCCAAGTCTCCGCTCTGTCTGAGTCCGAAGATATCTCCCGGCCCCCGCAGCTTTAAATCCTCGGAGGCGATAAAAAAACCGTCATTGGATTTACTCAATATGGTCAGACGCTCCCTGGTTCCTTCCTGACCGGAACCATCCACGAGAATGCAGTAGGACTGGTGCTTTCCACGCCCTACACGGCCCCGAAGCTGATGGAGCTGGGCCAGTCCGAATCGCTCCGCATTTTCAATCATCATCACGGTGGCGTTGGGAACGTTGACTCCCACTTCCACGACTGTGGTGGAGACAAGAACCTTAATCTCCCCTGCGGCAAACCGTTCCATAATTGCGTTTTTCTCCCTGGCCTTCATCTTGCCGTGAAGGTATTCTACTGAAATTCCCGGAAGTGCGCTCTGAAGTTTTTTGGAGTAATCGAGAACGTTCTCCGCCTCAATCATCTCACTGGCCTCTACCATAGGACAGATCACGTAGGCCTGGCGCCCGGCGGCCACCTCTCCCTTTATAAAGGAGTATGCCGTGCTGCGGTAGCTGGTGTCTACGACACAGTTCTTAATAGGAAGCCGGTTGGCCGGCAGCTCATCGATAATGGAGATATCGAGATCGCCGTATATGATAATAGCCAGAGTCCTGGGAATCGGCGTCGCACTCATAACGAGTATGTGGGGCTCATCCCCCTTGTCTCCCAGCATCTCACGCTGGCTGACGCCGAAGCGGTGCTGTTCGTCGGTGATGACGAGGGCAAGCTTATCGTAGACTACCTTTTCCTGTATGAGCGCATGGGTTCCAACGATGATATCCGCCTCATGGGAGGCGATCTTTTCGTAAGCAGTACGCTTCTCCTTTGCCGTCATGGAGCCGGTTACCAGCACGACCTGTTTCTCAATGCCGTTTTCTTCAAACAGGGAGAGCATTGACTCGTAGTGCTGACGCGCAAGAACCTCCGTCGGCACCATAAGAGCACCCTGAAACCCGTTGCAGGCGGTCTCCAGCAGAGCGAGGACGGCGATTATGGTTTTACCGGAGCCCACATCTCCCTGAATTAACCGGTTCATCACCTTTTTACCGGTCATATCGCGAAATACTTCCGTCAGTACTTTGTTTTGCGCATTGGTCAGCGCGTAGGGGAGATTTTTTACAAGTCTCATCACTTCATCGGATGGCTTCATCGGAAAATGGCTTTCCCGGTCCACACGCCTGTCCTTTAGGCGGCGCACCGCCATGAGAAACAGGAAAAACTCATCGAAAACGAGGCGCTTTCTGGCAAAAAGAAGTTCTGTCCGGTCTGTGGGAAAATGAATATGCTCGATGGCAAAATTATATTCTGCCAGTTCATGGCGAATCCGCAAATCCAGGGGCATGTAATCGCGGACCATCTGTCTTGCCGACAGCGCCTGTTTCACTGCCCGCACAATGGTCTTGTTGGGAAGTCCCTTTGTCTGTCCGTAGATGGGCTGCATGGAATGAATGACCTCTCCGTAGGCATCTCCCAGAAAGATCTCCGGCTGTTCCATCGTAAGGCGGCCGTTCTTCTTAACCACGCGTCCGCGGAATACGGCGCGCATACCGGCCTTTAAGGTGGCGTGCAGATAGGGCATATTGTACCAGGTAAGCGTCAGGGAGCCGGTAATGTCCCGGATCATGGTGGTAATCACCTGAATATGGCTGTAACGCTTCACCTCCGCGCTCTTAAACAGCACTCCGGAGACCGCCATCACGGTATCCGGCTTCAGCTCGCCGACGGACACAGGCTCCTCGCAGGCGTCGTAGGCCCGGGGATAGTATTCCAGCAGTTCATCCACGGTTTCAATCCCCAGCTTTGCAAACAGCCTGCCTGTCTTTTCACCGATGCCCTTTAAGCTATCAAGCGGTTGTTGATTCATATTTCCTTCACCTTTCACATCATATATACAATACAGTAAAAAGTTCCCGGACAGTTCGTCTGCCCGGGAGCTAATTCTGTTTCTTCTGTTCTACTCTACGGATATCAGATAATAGTAGATTGGCTGACCGCCCGGATGCAGCTCTACTTCACAGTCGCCGAAGGAATCCTCGGCCTTTTCGCGAAGCGTTTCTGCATCTTCTTCTGACACATCTGCGCCGTAATAGATGGTAATCAGCTCAGATTCTTCATCCACCATGGACTTCATGGATTCCAGAGCCGTCTGCTCAATGGCTTTCCCGGCCGCCAGGATTCCGTGGTCTCCGAGAGCCATAATGTCCCCCTCGGTGATCTCGATGTCATCAATCGTGGTATTGCGCACCGCATACGTAATCTGGCCGGTCTTTACGCGCTGCATCTCTTCGGTCATCACCTTCTCATTCTCTTCCGCGGATAAATCGGGAGCGAAGTTGATCAGAGCGGTAATTCCCTGTGGGATCGTCCTGGAGGGGATTACGATGACATGCTTATCCTTTGTAAGCTTTTTGGCCTGTTCTGCCGCAAGAATGATGTTCTTGTTATTCGGAAGGATATAAACAGTATCGGCGTTTACCCGGTCGATGGCATTTAACATATCTTCAGTACTGGGATTCATGGTCTGGCCGCCCTGGATGAGGTAGTCGGCTCCGATTCCCTTAAAGATCTCGTCAAGCCCCTCTCCCACTGATACGGAGATGAATCCGTAAGGCTTTCTCGGCCCCGCGTCCTTCTCTTCAGCCTCTTTCTGTGCAGCAGCCAGCTTCTCTGAGTCCTTGATCAGCTTTTCCTGATGCTCTTCCCTCATGTTATCAATCTTCATGCGTGACAGGGAGCCGTAGGTCAGCGCCTTCTGGATCGCAAGTCCCGGATCATTGGTATGGACGTGAACCTTGACGATATCGTCGTCGGAAACGACAACGATGGAATCGCCGATAGACTCTAAATATCCCTTAAAATCGTGTTCGCTCTTCTCGTCGTAAGGCTTTTCCAGATTTACAATAAATTCGGTGCAGTAGCCGAACCTGATATCGAAATCATCGGTCACCGCAGCACCGCCGGATACGCCTGCAGCGCTCTTAACGCCTTCTACGGATAAATCCAGTTCCTTGCCCATCAGACAGTCCAGAGCGCTCTTTACGACCTGCATAAGGCCCTGTCCGCCGGAATCGACGACACCGGCCTGCTTCAGAACGGGCAGCATCTCCGGCGTCTGGCTCAGCACGTAATCGCCGTGTTCAATCACCTTCTGACAGAATTCGATGATATCTTCCGTCTCCGTCACCAGTTCCACGGCCTTGTCGGCCATTCCCTTGGCGACAGTCAGGATCGTTCCCTCCTTCGGCTTCATAACGGCCTTATAAGCCGTCTCCGTCGCCCTGACGAAGGAATTCGCAAGCGTTGTGGTCGTGATCTTATCCACCGTCTTTATTTCTTTTGTAAAGCCTCTGAAAAGCTGGGAAAGAATAACGCCGGAGTTGCCGCGGGCGCCTCTTAATGAGCCGGAAGAAATGGCCTTTGCCAGAGATTCCATGTCCGGATGTTCGATGGCCGCCACTTCTCTTGCCGCCGACATGATGGTCATCGTCATATTCGTACCCGTATCCCCGTCCGGAACTGGGAATACGTTGAGTTCATTGATCCATTCCTTCTTAGCTTCCAATCCTTTTGCACCGGCCAAAAATGCTTTCTTCAGCATCTCTCCGTCTATATACTTCATACCCACAGGTAGTTTCCTCCTTAATCTATCACTCTTACACCTTCAACGAAGATGTTGATCTTATCTACCGTCATGCCGGTGAATTCTTCTACTTTGTACTTCACATTTTCGATCAGATTGTCAGCAACTGCCGAAATACTGATTCCATATGCTACGATGACATGGAAGTCGATGGTGATATGGTTGTCCTGTATATTCACGTTGATTCCGTGCGTCAGACTTTCGCGTTTTAAAAGCTTAACAAGGCCGTCCTTCATGCTGACAGCCGCCATGCCGACAATACCGAAACATTCCACTGCGGTAGTGCCCGCATACATAGCGATAACATCAGGGCCAATCTGGATTTCACCCAGTTTATTGTTGATGTAACCCTTCATAATTTTTACCTCCTATCATTCTGACTGATTTGATTATACATTATTTTCCCAAAAAAAGAAACAAATTTTTAAATTTCACTTGCAAAACTATGCAATTTCTGTTATCATACATTTGTTGTGGATTTTTATAACAGAAAATCCAAGTAGCGTTTAAGGAGGTGCAAACATGGCTAAATGTGCAATCTGTGAAAAAGCTGCTCACTTTGGTAATGCGGTGAGCCATTCCCATAGAAGATCTAACAAGATGTGGAAAGCAAACGTAAAGTCCGTTAAGGTTAAAGTTAACGGAGGCGCTAAGAAGATGTACGTATGTACTTCCTGCTTAAGATCCGGTTTAGTTGAGAGAGCTTAATCATTTAAGAAAGAAAACTCCAGGCTGTTGTCAGCCTGGAGTTTTTGATATCATAGGTGGAGAAACAGCTGGCTGCCAGGGCAGTTCGGCTCTTTATTTTAATCGGAAACGGGCACCAGGACACGTCTCTCCCGTTTCCAACAATCGCTCATTACCAGCAGAATAAGTTATATCCCAGAACCATACAGGCGATGATGAATAATATCGTCATAATTGTTGCCGGGATAAAAAGCAGAATTGCCATTCCTGCACCGAAGCAGAACAGCATCAGACCACATACCCTCTTCATATCATCCCTCAATCCGTTACCATGCTATATGATATAGTATGCGGCTTATCCTATTCTTATTCCTGATCCGTCTCTTCCGCCGCGGCCATCTCCTCCGCTACTTTCAGTGCATCAGGGGATATGTCATGGGATCCCCCTGTAAATTTATTCACGAAGTCAGGCACCATGTCCAGAATCTTTGTCATGGCATCCTGCTGTTTGATGTTGACCAGCTTAGTCACCCCGTTCTGGATGATTAAAATTGCGCTGGGACTCATCTTTGCATTCATACCGCCTGCGCCCTTCTGTTTTGAATTCTCAGCAAATGAACCGGCAGCCATACCGCAGGTCACATCCACCAGAGGAAGGATGATGGTATCATCCACCTTTACTGCCTCTCCCACTACGGTTTTTGTTGTCACAAAGGTATCCATACCCTTGAACAGAGCCTCCACTGTAGAGGTAAAATAATTATCTGCCATCTGAATAGTTCCTCCTCGCTATGAGCACTCAGCGTGCCCTGTTTTATCGGACATGACGGACGTGTGTTGTCCGCTTACCGAAGCCATTTTCTTAAAAGGCCTCTGAAATTCTTATCGAGCAGCATTCTTCCCGCGATGAGAAGCAGTGTGCCTGCCCGGATTCTTCCGCTAAAATGTCCCTCCGCCGTAAATACCTGTCTGTCAAACTCCGGATAGATATCAATCAGCTTATGGCAGAACGGATAAATCACGCTGACCGCAGTTAAGACCTGTCCGGTCGTATAGGGATCGTCGAAGCCGAATACCACTTCGCCCTTTCCCTTTCGGGGAAGGAGGTGGCGGACCAGTTTCTTTAACTGCTTTAAAAGAAGGCGGATGGTCTTTCTGTTATTTTCATCGGTAATCCATGCCTGAATCTCTTCTTTTTTCTCTTTTATGGCTTTTAGTTTATCACACATCCCCTTGAAAGAAAACTTAAGTTTTGCGTAAATTGACGAAAGCCTGTCGGCAGTTTTCCCGGCTTTCCCGTTTTTTTCATCGCTTGCCTGGCTGGCTTCCTTTTCCCGGCCGGGGCGTGGTTCCTCCGGCAAAGGCACTTGCTTTCCCTCTTCCGCCAGCTGTTTTTTGCCGGATTTTTCTGCATCTCTTACCAGATCGCCGGTGAATTCTTCGGTTTCCCGGTCCGTCGTTTCCATGGCATGAACCATCATATCTTCGGCATCTTCCCTGCTCTCCTCCACAGGCTTAAAAAGCCGGAAGCCAAACAGGCGGATCCCAACGGAAAACTCGTCTTCAAAGGCTGCCGTTACAGAAACAATATGTAGCAGCCATGTGATGCGGGCCTTCCCCTTCAACTGTTCATAATAGGAGCCTTCGATCCGGTATCTGACCGGTACAAGAAGAATCAGAAGGAGCACTCCGAGAACGAGTCCCAGCAGAATCAGTACCAGAATTCCCAGCAGCTTTAAAATAAATAATATGATAGGAAGCATGGACACCTCACATCCTGCCGGCTTCCGGAACATGTTCGGACATGCCCTGAGCCGGATCGTCACGGTGACTCTTTCGCAGCGGCCGGCCGTTTAAATATCCGGTCAAGTCGAAGCCGCCGGTATTCTGATACAGCTCCTCCACGATCTGTCTCGTCACCTCTAAGGCCTCCCAGTAGTCGGCCGCGATTCCAATAATAAAGAACTCATCTTCCCTGTACCACGGGGCAGAAAGCTCCATGGCCGGATAGATATCAAGTACATTATTCCCACTTAATGAGGGTGTAATCACATAAGCCCCCGAAATCAGGCGGGAATTTCTGATTGACTGTATGATCTGATAACGCTTTTTTTTCGCCTTGTCACCCACGTACAAGTGGTCATACCAGCTTATTTTCATATTCCATCAGCTCTTCCAATAATTCCTTGCAGGTTTCTTTTTCCGCCTCGTCCCCGCAGCTTTCCAGGCTCCCTCTGATGTAAGACTTAATCTCGTCGATCGAATGAAAGTACACCGGAAGATCCGACAGTACTTTCGCCATGATGGCGCGCATGACCGGCCTGGAGGTGTCGGAAAAAACGGTATCCAGTTCACTGAAATACGCTTCCGCGGTTTTTTCCAGATACGCGCGGTCTGCCAGCTTCTTAAGTTCGCTCTCCTTTGGATCATTCTCTGCGGCAGTCTTCTTTAAACTCATAAAAGAGCTTCCGGAAAGGAGAAGATCAATGTTGCGGGCTCTCACATAATCCGGATCAGCGAGCAGTTCCGGTGTCTCCGGCGGAATTTCCGAGCGGAGAAATCTCTCGTAATAGGCCTCCTGACGTCCTTCCATCTGTGTGAGAAGCGCGGCAAAGGAGTCAGCCGGTTCACTGCCGTCTTTCTTCATCAGATTGTCCTGGACACCGGCGATGATGGAACGATAGAGATTTTCCTCGTTGACATCAATGACCGCATCGCTTTTCGCAAGAGAAAGAACGTATAAATCATTGATGATTTCCTGAAGGCTTACAAAGCATTCCGCTTCTTCGTTTAACTCGGCGCTTACGCCCATCAGCTTCGCCTGTGCTTCCGTAAACGCCTCCGGGGAAAGGCTGCGGTAATCCATATGGCCGAACTGCATCAGCGTCTCATACAGGGGCCTTCGCCCCTCCGCCATTCCCTCCGGAAGGGAAGCCATGGACTCGGTCCTGAGCGTATACATCATGTCATGAAGGCTTTCCACGGGGGAACCGATATAAACCGAGAGCCCCTCCAGCACGAGGCCGTAGAATTTCTGTTTTGTCAGACGAACGGGAAGCTGGCCGATAATCTGACGGATGCGCCCGTTCATGACGGCGGATTCCCTGGTATTCGTAATAAATGCCATCAGCATGGCCAGGAAGGACTCATCGTCAAGGCCTGTTTTCGGCAGAGACCGGTAGGATCTCTCCATGCGGTTTAACACGTATTCATAGATCTGAAAGCAGTCCGTGTAAGCCGTCAGAATCTCCACTTCACGGGTAACTTCTTCCCGGAGCTGATCCAGACGGGAAAGGATGTCTCCGCCCTCCAGAAACGCTCCGATGAGTTCGTGAAGGGTGGCGAGAAATGCTCCTCCCTTTCCGGACAGCTCCGGTTCTTCTGTTATAGTTTCGTATAACGTATAGTAATTAAGCGCCAGCCTCGTATAAGAATATTGATACGCCGCTGTCATCTGTTTTTTTATGAAACGGGTTTCCAATGTATTTATCCTCCTGAAGACTTATCCCCGATAATTTGCGAGTATGGACCTGCGCAGGAGATCCAGTGATTTTACGACTGCCTGTTCCCGGATCTTGTCCCGGTTGCCCTTAAAGTGGTATTCCTCCACCTTCACTTTATCCTTCATATAGCAGGCAATGTAGACGAGTCCGACAGGCTTGTCCCCTTCGGTTGAAGGTCCGGCAATTCCGGTAACGGCGATACAGACGTCGGCGTCAGTGGCAAATACGCCTCCCGTGGCCATCTCCTTCGCAGTCTGTTCGCTGACTGCGCCGTACTTCTTAAGCGTTCCCTTGCTGACATCGAGGATTTTTCTCTTTGCCTTATTGGAGTAGGTGACAAAGCCCTCGCGGAACACTTCGGAGGCTCCGGACACATTCACCAGGCGTCCGGCGATCAGTCCGCCGGTGCAGGATTCGGCAGTGGTAACCGTGAGCTCATACTTTTTAAGGAGACGGACAACCGCCATCTCCAGGGTCTCCTCTTCCTTCGTCGTATAGATATCGTCGCCGAACCGGTTCTTGATTTCTTTTACTACCGGCTTGATCAGACTTTTGGCGGTCTCGTCATCGGCGGCGCGCGCCGTAACGCGTAAGTGTACCTCTGCCGTCTTCGCGTAAGGAGCAATGGTCGGATTCGTCTGTGCGGCGATCAGGTCCTTGATCTGGTCTTCCACCTGGCTCTCCCCATGGCCGCAGATCTTGATCATCTGGGAACGGATCACCTCAGGCTGTAATTTCTGAAGGCAGGGGGAAACCTCATCCAGAAAAAGAGGCTTTAACTCGTTAAAGGGACCCGGAAGAAGAATCGCCGTCTTTCCATCCTTTTCCATAATCAGTCCGGGGGCTGTACCGTTATGATTGTCGAGAACCTTGCAGCCTTCCGGAACAAGAGCCTGTTTCCAGTTGTTATCCGTGATGACCGGATAAATGCCATCTTTGAAATACGCCTCGATCCGCTCTCTCGTATGCGGATCTTCCACCAGCTTAAATCCCATAACGTCGGCACAGACCTCCTTTGTGATGTCGTCCTCCGTAGGGCCCAGGCCACCGGTAAGGATGATGATGTCCGCCCTCTTAAGCGCCGTACTGATGTCCTCCGCCAGCCGTTCCCGGTTGTCTCCCACCGTGACCTGATGGTACATGGACAGACCGAGTGACGCGCATTTCTCCGCGAGAAACTGGGCGTTGGTATTCACGATATTTCCGAGTAAAAGTTCTGTTCCGACTGAAATTAATTCAACAACCATAATGATTTACAGACTCCCTTCCGTAAGAACACGATAATTTTTCGCAATGTAATCGATCAGTGAAACCACCGTCAGCACCAGCGCAATGACGCTGAAAATGGCGGTCAGTATGGACAGTGCCGGGATATTGACAATCAGCAGCACAGACATAATCATCTGAGAGACGGTCTTAAATTTCCCCCAGTAGCTGGCGGCGATCACGACACCGTTGTCGGATGCGACCAGACGGAAGCCGCTGATGATGAACTCACGGCTGATAATGATAATCACGAACCAGGCCGGAAGCGCTCCAAGACCGACGAAACAGATTAAGCCGGAACAGACCAGAAGCTTGTCAGCCAGCGGGTCCATAAATTTGCCAAAGTTGGTTACCAGATTGTATTTCCTGGCGATCTTTCCATCCAGTAAGTCGGTAAAGCTGGCCACGATGAAAATGACCGCGGCGATATAGCGGTACGTCTGGTTCGCACCGCCGTCCAGCAGCATAAAGAGTACAAAAAACGGAATCATGATGATTCGAAGAATCGTCAGTTTATTCGGTAAATTCATCTTCAATCTCCCCTATTAAATCGTATTCCAGCGCGCCTGTGACCCTGGCCCGCACAAAGGCGCCGGACATCAGTTCCTCGCCGGTCTGGATAAAAATCATGCCGTCCACACCGGGGCCGTCCATATAGGTCCTTCCCACATAGGCATTTTCATCGGCAACCTTGCCTTCGATCATAACCTCCAGCGATCTTCCGACCATGGACTGGGAATGGTCGAAGGAGATTTCCTGCTGAAGCTCCATGATGGCATCGCGCCGCTCTTCCTTCACTTCCTGTAAAACCTGATCCGGAAATCCTGCCGCCGGAGTGTCTTCTTCCGCGGAATAGGCGAACACACCGAGACGTTCGAATTCCATCTCATCCACAAATTCCATCAGTATCTCATGATCTTCCTCTGTCTCCCCCGGGAATCCGGAGATCAGCGTCGTACGGATGGCGATATCAGGAATCTCACTGCGCAGTTTGCCGATCATCTCCTTTAACTGGGCCCGGGATGTCCTCCGTCCCATGCGTCGCAGGATCGTGTCACTGGCGTGCTGGATCGGCATGTCGATATAATGGCAGATCTTTTCTTCGGTCTTCATGGTCTGGATCAGTTCATCCGTGATCTCTTCCGGATAGCAGTACTGGATCCGGATCCACTGAATCCCGGAAATCCGGCAAAGCTTCTTTAAGAGTTCGGGAAGCGATTTCTTTCCATAGAGATCCACACCGTAAAGCGTCGTCTCCTGAGCTACCAGAATCAGCTCCTTCACCCCCTGATCGGCCAGCGACTGTGCCTCCGACACCAGACGTTCCATGGGAACGCTGCGGAAATTGCCGCGCAGGCTGGGAATGATACAGTAGGTGCAGTGCTTGTCACAGCCTTCTGCAATCTTCAGAAACGCGTAATGGCCTCCTGTGGTAATCACCCGGTCTGTCTTCACTTCCGGGATGATATCCAGATCGTGGAAGCACTGGACGTGCTCTCGGCCGTCCAGTGTCTCGGCCAGCACGTGGGATATCTCATCATAGGTGGTGGTGCCGAGAATTCCGTCCACTTCCGGAATCTCGTCGACGATCTCCTGTTTATAGCGCTGTGCGAGGCAGCCTGTGACAATCAGCGCCTTACACTTTCCGACCTCCTTCATCTGCGCCATCTCGAGAATGGTATTCACGCTCTCCTCCTTGGCGTCGCCGATAAAACAACATGTGTTGATGACGATGACATCCGCTTCGTATTCATCATCCGTAAAGGTATAGCCGTCCCTGTTTAAGAGGCCCAGCATCATCTCCGTATCCACCAGGTTTTTATCGCAGCCCAGCGAAATGCATAGTAATTTCATAAAATGTCATAACTCCTGTCTTTTCGTATCTTCTATTTGCGAAACTATCAAAACGGAAAGGCCATCTCTGTCAATGTGGAGACGGCCTTCAACCTTATCAATCGTCCTCTTCAGTTGCATCCGCTTCACTTAAGATCTTTACATCGCCGTCATATAACTCTTCTACGGCAACGGAAAGCGGCTTCTTTCCAGCGGTTGGAAGATCAGACTCAGCTCCTCCGATGATCTGCCTTGCCCTCTTTGCGGCAGCGATCACGATGGAATAACGGCTCTGAACAACCGGCTGTTCTCCTGGCTCTACCTCACTGTTTACTACTTTAATTAAATCTGAATAAGATGGATGTAACATCTTTCATTCCCCTTTCCTGATGGCTATATATTCTTTAATTCTTCCCTGATCTGGGATAAAAATGCCAGATTATTTGAAACTCTGCTGTGCTGTACTCTGATCATCTGATGAAGCCGCTCCGTGCAGGAGGCGATATCGTCGTTGATTAAGATATAATCGTAGGAGTCCATGCCCTCCGCCTCTTCCACTGCTCTGCGGAGTCTTGCATGAATCACCTCCATACTTTCCGTGCCTCTGCCGACCAGCCGTCTCTTCAGTTCCTCCGCACTCGGCGGCATGACGAAGATCAGAATAGCTTCCGGGAAACGCTCCTTAACCTTTAAGGCGCCCTGAATCTCAATCTCCAGAAGCACGTCCTTCCCCTGTTCCATCTGGTTTAATACGTACTCCTTCGGAGTTCCGTAGTAATGGTTGACGTACTGTGCGTATTCGATCAGCGCGTCCTGTCCGATCATCTCTTTAAAACGGTCTTCCGTTACAAAAAAGTATTCCCGTCCATCCGCTTCTCCCTCCCTGGGATTCCTGGTGGTAGCGGATATGGACAGCGCATAATTGTCATACTTTTCAAGCAGGGCCTTCATAAGGGTGCCTTTTCCTGCGCCGGAAAAGCCCGATATGACTGCCAGCACACCATGCTCGTTCATAAGTTTCCACCTTTGCTTTTTATTCTATGTTCTGAATCTGTTCTCTTACCTTCTCGATCTCGGTCTTCAGCGCAATGGCCTTGTCAGAAATCTCCAAATCAGTGGCCTTCGATAAAATCGTGTTGGCCTCCCGGTTCATCTCCTGGGCGATAAAATCCAGCTTTCTTCCTACGCTTCCGCCGGCCTCCAGCTCAACCTTCGTATTCTCAATGTGGCTTCTCAAACGTACAGTTTCTTCATCCACACAGATCTTATCGGCAAAAATAGTCACTTCTGTGGCGATTCGTCCTTCATCGATGGTGGTATTTGCAAGCAGTTCTTTTACCTTGTCTTCCAGCTTGGCGCGGTACTCCTCGATAATCCGCGGGGAGCGCTCCTCGATAAAGTCCACAAGACTGGTCATGTAGTTTAACTTGCCCTGTAAATCAGCCTTTAAATGATCTCCCTCTGTAACTCGTGTTTCCACAAACCTGCGGGCTGCCTCTTCGACCGTCTCGGAAAGAAGCTTCCACATATGCTCCTCGTCTTCCGGAACATCCTCCATGGAGAGAACCTCCGGACATCTGGAAAGCGTGGATACTGTCACGTCATTTCGTATACCAAACTGAGTCTCCATCCTGGCAAAGTAATCCATGTATTCTGCGGCAAGCGCGCTGTTATACTTCAAGCACAGCTTGTTCTCCGTGTAATCTTCATACGTAATAAACACGTCGACTTTTCCGCGCTGGATATAATTCTTCAGCAGATTCCTGATTCCGGCTTCAAAATAATTGAACTTCTTTGGCATCTTGATGCTTAAATCCAGATATCTGTGATTTACCGCCTTCATCTCGACGGAAATCTTATATTCATCCGTGACGGTTTCGAATCTTCCAAAACCTGTCATGCTTTTTATCATTCCTTGTGCCTTCCTTTCGCCATAGATACCATCCATTATAAGTCATAATAAAAAACAAGTCAAATAGTTTTCTGGAGGGCAAAACTGGACGAAAGGAGTATTCCATAGTATAATATATCCAGTTTCAGTCAGTTGAACGATAAAGGAGAACAGCTATGAAGAAGGAAAGTATGATCTGGTACGATAGAAAGCGCCTCTGGTGCGGACTCCCATGGACCTTTACGAAATATGGAATGGATGAGGGCCGCCTTTTTGTAGAAACCGGTTTCTTCAATACAAAGGAAGAAGAGGTACGCCTCTACCGCATTTTAAATATCAGTCTGAGCAAAAATATCATCCAGAGGATTTTTGGACTGGGGACGATTCATATTGACAGTACGGATCTCGATTTAAAATGCTTGAAAATTACCAATATAAAGGACAGTGACCATGTAAAAGAGATGCTGTCTGAAAAAGTGGAGGAAGAACGCATGAGAAACCGCGTCAGCGCCAGGGAATTCATGAACCACGGCGAAGACGGCGACGCAGATGAGGACTTTCACCCGTTTGACGATCATGAAAATTAGAAAGACATAAACATTGAAAAGAATAGAGGTACAACAATGGCATTAGACGGAATTGTAATGGCCAGTCTCAAAGCAGAACTGAAAACTCGTCTGGAGGGCGGAAAGATTGCGAAGATCGCCCAGCCGGAAAAGGATGAACTGCTGTTTACCGTTAAGAATCAGAAAAACACGTGGCGCCTGCTCATATCTGCGAGCGCCAGTCTGCCGCTTCTCTATTTTACGGAGCGGAACAAACAGAGCCCGTTAACGGCCCCCAATTTCTGTATGCTTCTGAGAAAACACATCGGAAACGGCCGCATTATCAGAGTCAGCCAGCCTGGACTGGAACGAATCATCTGCCTGGAGGTCGAGCATCTCGATGAACTGGGGGATAAGCGGATAAAGAGACTCTATATCGAGATCATGGGCAAGCACAGCAACATTATCTTCTGCAATGAGGAGGACGTGATTCTCGACAGCATTAAGCATATATCCGCGCAGGTCAGCTCCGTTCGCGAGGTTCTGCCCGGCCGTCCCTATTTTATTCCTCAGACGGTGGAGAAAAAGGACCCGCTCACCATATCGGAGACGGAATTTATGGAACTGATCGGCCACACGGCTGCGCCGGTTCAGAAAGCGCTCTATATGAAGCTGACAGGCATCAGCCCCATCATCGGTACGGAGCTTTGCCAGCTTGCCTCCATCGACGGTGACGTTTCAGCCAACGAACTGTCGGAGGCGGAGCTGATCCATTTCTGCCATATGTTTTCGCTTATGATGGATGATGTGAGAACGCACAGCTTCACTCCAAACATTATCTATCACCAGAATGAGCCGGTGGAATTTTCCGCTCTCCCGCTCACCTGTTATGACGGGGACGGTTATTCGACCGTGACCTATGATTCCATCAGCACTTTGCTGGAGGAATACTATGCCTCCCGGAATGTTTTGACGAGAATCCGCCAGAAGTCTGTAGACCTGCGGAAAATCGTTCAGACTGCACTGGAGAGAAATTATAAAAAGTATGATCTGCAGATGAAGCAGTTAAAAGACACGGAGAAAAGGGACAAGTACAAGGTCTGCGGCGAACTGCTCAACACGTACGGCTACGAACTGGAAGGCGGAGAAAAAAAGCTGACCTGCTTAAACTACTACACCAATGAAGAAATCACAATTCCGCTGGATGACCAGCTGACCGCCAGGGAAAATTCTCAGAAGTTTTTTGATAAGTACAATAAGCTGAAACGAACCTATGAGGCCCTCTCGGAACAGACGCAGGATACAAAGCGGGAAATCGATCATCTGGAATCGGTCAGCGCCGCGCTCGATATTGCGCTGAAGGAGGAAGACCTCGTTCAGATCAAGGAAGAACTGATGGAATACGGCTACATCAAACACAGGCGCGCCGGTGATAAGAAACCGAAGATTACGAGCCGGCCGTTCCACTATATTACCTCCGACGGATTCCACATCTACGTCGGCAAGAACAACTACCAGAACGACGAACTTACCTTCAAGCTGGCAAATGGCGGCGACTGGTGGTTCCATGCAAAGGGTATTCCTGGTTCCCACGTCATTGTGAAGACAGAAGGGAAAGAACTGCCCGACCATGTATTTGAGGAAGCCGGTTCCCTGGCTGCTTACTATTCCAAGGGCCGGGAGAATGAGAAGGTGGAGATCGACTACATCCAGAGAAAGCATATCCGGAAGGTGGCCGGCGGCGCCCCGGGATTTGTCATTTACCATACGAACTACTCTCTGGTAGCTGAGCCGAAGCTGCTTCTTGAGGAAGTCAGCGAAAAAAAGAATCATTAATCAGGAAACGCCACAGGAGGGAAGAAAATGGCAATCGATAAAAAGTACGAAGCGGATGCGGCAGTAATCCTCTCCCACCGTTACGACCAGGGAGGTCTGCTGTGGGATACACCGGACCACCGGCTGCAGAAAGGGGCGCCGTTTTCCACACTGGACTGCGTAAGCTATCTGATGGAACTGGGGATGGAACCGGAAGAACCCGTATTAAAGGAAGCTGCAGAGCTGATTTTCAGCGCATGGCAGAAGGATGGCCGCATCCGGTGCTATCCGAAGGGAAGTATCTATCCCTGTCATACGGCCTGCGCGGCGCAGGTGTTGTGCCGCCTGGGATATGGAGAGGATGAGCGGCTTAAGACCACATTCCGCTACTTCCTGGACAGCCAGTATCAGGACGGCGGCTGGAGATGCCGAAAGTTTTCCTTTGGCCATGGCCCGGAAACAGAGTATTCCAATCCGCATCCAACACTTCTTGCACTCAATGCCTTCCGCTTTAGTGATTATATCAACAGGGAACCGGCGCTGGACCGGGCGGTGGAGTTTTTACTGGATCACTGGACGATACGGAAGCCGATCGGTCCGTGCCATTACGGGATCGGAACGCTGTTTATGCAGGTGGAATATCCGTTCCGGAACTATAATCTTTTTGAGTACGTCTACGTTCTCTCCTTCTACGAACGGGCCAGAAAGGATGCCCGTTTCCTGGAAGCATTCCATGAGCTGGAAAAGAAAACGGTGGACGGGCAGATTGTGGTGGAACGGGTCGTGCCGAAGCTGGCTAAGCTGGCCTTCTGTAAAAAGGGAGAGCCAAGCGAACTGGCGACGAGGCGATTTGGGGAAATACAAGAGAATCTGGCGGCGGATATCTGACGGACTGTACGGTACCGTTGCCTGAAAAAAGAATGCCGCCCTTTTGGTAAGCTCTTCAGCAAAACCAAAAGGGCGGTATTTTCATCCTGCATTTCTGTTACTGTACCGTTTCACATCGGGGTCTGTCCCAGAGAAATGGGTCTTCTGTTAATTCCAGATAATCCTTAAGCCGTTCCCGAAACGCCAGGATACGTTCATCTGTACAGTCTTTCTCTATGGCAGCCGGATTCATTTCATACGGATCAAGCTCTCTGTCATAGAGAAGCTCTCTCTGGGGCTCATCGGGGGCGTAGCCATTAGTGATGACATAAGTATACCGCCTGTTTCTGATCCCCCGCCAGCCGTAGGCCTTGTGTGTCAGACCACGCTTCGAAAATGCGGCAACCATATCCGCGCCTCCCGGATAGGAGCAGATCAGCATATCTTCCGGTTCACCGGGCACTGCGCTGCCTCTGATCAGACTATCGGCATGGCTGTATCCCTCACACGTCTCCGGCACAGCCAGATCCAGAAGCTCTAAGAGCGTCGGCATGTGGTCAGGACTTGCGAAGATCACATCATTTTTCCCCGGCATCAGTCTTCCCTTCTGCCGGAATATCAGCGGGATGTGAAGTGCTTCATCATACCAGATATTCTTGCTCATAAGTCCATGGGACCCCAGCATTTCCCCGTGATCGGCGGATAGAACCACAAGCGTGTTCTCCTCCATGCCGTTTTCCTTCAGCCATGCCAGGATTCTTCCAAACTGCTCGTCAATTCCATGAACCGCAGCAAAGTACTGGCGTGTCTGTGTCTCTAAGAGACCGCCCTCTTCCCGCATGGATTCCGGCACATTGGGACGGTAGTGAACCTTCAGATTTTTAAATTTCTCATAATAGCGCTCCGGTACCAGCTCATACGGCAGGTGCGGCGGATTATAGGAGACAAACAGAGCGAACGGTTCCTCTCCGTCCTTCTTCTGATTCATATATTCAATGGCTTTATCGGTCTCAAATTCCGCAGACCATTTGCCGGGTTTTATCTGAGTCTCATCATCCAGCCAGTAATGGGGATCGAGATGATCGTCACATGCCCCATAGGACAGGAAATAATCGAAGCCCTGTCGTCTCTCTCCCGGCGGCGTATAGGCATCCCACTCGCCTGCACCGGACTTTGGATGCGGACTAAAATTGAGTTCCGACGCGTCAAGGTGCCATTTGCCGATATAACCTGTTGCGAAACCGGCGTCCTTTAACACATTGGCGATACACGTCTCCTGGGGCTTTAACATGATCTTCTCCTCCAGGCCGATCTTGCAGTTCGTCCACATCCCCAGGCGGAACGGGTATTTGCCCGTCATGAGCGAGGCCCGGTGCGGGGAACATAAGGGAAAGGTGCTGTATGCGTTGGTACAGCAGACACTTTCCTCTGAAAAACGGTCGATGTTCGGCGTTACGACCTGATCGCTTCCGAGAGAGCCTACGGCCTCGGCGCGCCACTGGTCCGCGAAGACATACAGCAGATTGGTTTTCATGGATGTCTCATCTCCTTTACCAGTATAACTTCCAATCCTGCGAAAGCCGGGTAAGGGCTTCCATATAGAAATAGTCTCCCCATGTATTGCATTCATCTACACCGCGGTTCGTGCAGGTATTTTCCTTCGAATCCCTTGCATACGTACCGTGAAGCAACAGTCCGTTGGATTTTGTGATGTCCGTGTTGGCGCAGTGATCCACGAGAGCCCGCAGCATGCGGTCCGCAGCCGTTAAGTAGCGGCCGGCCTTTTCCTGATCTAAATATTTGGCCATCTCCAGGATTCCGCAGACAGCGATGGCCGATGCGGAAGAATCTCTTGGTTCTGTGCTTCCCGTATCGAAATCGAAATCCCAGTAGGGAACGAGATCTTCCGGCAGATGCTCGATAAAGTAATCCGTAACACGGCAGAATAAATCCACGTATTCCGGATTCTTTAAATAGCGGTAGCTGAGAGCGATGCCGTAGACGCCCCACGCCTGGCCTCTCGCCCATGCGGAACCGTTCCGGTTGCCCTGATGTGTGACGCCGTATGTCGGCTCACCGGTCTCCACATCAAAGAAATGGGTATGGTACGTGGAATTGTCGGGTCTTAAGATACATTTCATAGCGGTTTTGATGTGATTTTCCGCTTTCTGCGCGTAGGACTCATCTCCTGTTACCTCTGTCGCCCAGTAAAGGATCGGAAGGTTCAAGAGGCAGTCGATGATCAGGCGGTACTCTTTGGGTTCGCCCGGATTTCCCCAGGCCTGAAGGAAGTTTCCTTTTTCCCTGTAACGCTCCGCCAGATGGTCGGCAGCTAAAAGTGCAGCTTTTTTAGCATGCTCATTACCGGTCAGCTTATAGGCTGCCACACAGGACAGGCTGTATAAGAAGCCCATATCGTGGTGATTGACATCGATTTTCTTCTCAATCCGCTCTAAAAAGCTTTCCACCTGGATATCGGCGGCCTGTTTGAATGCCTCATCTCCGGTATGCTCATAGGCCAGCCAGATGGAGCCGGTCCAGAAGCCGGTGGTCCATTCCACATTTTCCGTCGGTTCATAGAAACCGTCAAAGCTGTTGGAGGACTGGAATTTTTCTGTAAATACTGGAAGATTTTCCCGGATAACAGCTACGGCGCCGTCAAGCGCCGTAGTTATCATCCCCTCTTCCATGCCCGGATAGTTCCGGATCGTGTCAAGGGTCTGTGCCATAGTTCATTCTCCTTATTATTACCGTGTCCGAAGTTTTTATTATTCTTTATCCCTTAATTCCGCTTGCTGCCACGCCTTCCACGAAGAACTTCTGACAGCTTAAGAATACGATGACAACCGGGATCAGGGAACAGACGGATGCTGCCATGATCCATGCGTAGTCGGCGCCATACTGGGAAATAAACATACGGATACCTAACTGAATCGTCTTTAATTCCTTTGTCTTTAAGTAAATGAGGGGTCCCATAAAATCGTTCCACACAGTGGTGAAGGTGAAGATCGTCAGGGTAGCCATCGCCGGTTTTCCCAGTGGAAGTACAATTCTTGAGAAGATTCCGAACTCTCCCAAACCATCGATTCTGGCCGCCTCACAGAGCTCATCCGGGATACTGATATAGAACTGACGGATTAAGAATACGCCGAATGCAGAGAACGCCTGCATCAGGATCAGTCCGATATGAGTATCATTTAATCCCATCTTGGAAATCAGAATGAACTGAGGAATCATATATACCTGCCACGGAACCGCAATGGTGGTAACGTACATCAGGAAAATCAAATCTCTTCCCTTAAATTTCGTCTTTGTAAAGCCGTAAGCCGCAAGACAGCTGGTGAACAGCTGGATCACCGTGGTGCAGATCGTCAGCTTGGCCGTATTTAAGAAGAACGTCATGAGCGGAAGCTTTTTCCAGATGATCTGGTAGTTATCCCAGTGCATGGTATCCGGCCACCATTTCATGGGAATGGAGAAAACGTCCTTATTAAGCTTTAAGGAGGAAATCACCATCCAGTAGAAAGGAACCAGCATGAATAATGACAGTAAAACTAATAAAATATAGATGAGACCTTTGTATGATTTATGATTTGTCTGCATACCGTTTCCCTCCTTTACATTAAGTCCTTAGACCATTTTTTCTCACCGGTGAACTGAATGAGCGTGATGACAAGTACAACGGCGAACAGGATGATTGCGCCTGCGCTTGCCGGCCCCAGCTGCCAGCTGGTAAATGCTTTTTCATAGATATAGTTGACCAGGGTCTTGGTCGCATTGCCGGGACCGCCGCCGGTCATAACGTATACTAAGTCGAATACCTTGAAACACTGGATCGTCAGCATGATTAAGACGAAGAATGTGGTAGGTGTCAGCATCGGAATCGTTATGTAACGAAGCTTCTGCAAGCCGTTCGCACCGTCGATGCTGGCTGCTTCATAGAGGGAACTCGAGATTCCCTGAAGGGCTGCCAGATAAACAATCATGTAATATCCCATGTATTTCCAGATACTGACGATGGAAATGGCCACCATGGCCCAGTTCACATCCACTACCCAGCGGGGCGGATTGGCGATTCCTATAAATTTTAAAAATTCATTGACCGGTCCGAAATCCGGCTGAAACAGCATGTTCCAGACAGCTCCCACCGCCACGATGGAAGCGATATACGGGAAATAGATTGCCGTACGGAAAATGGCGATTCCCTTCAGCTTATTATTTAAAAGAACGGCTAAAAGCAGGGAAAGCACCAGAGTCGGAAGGACCGTCATGAGTGCGTACTCAATGGTGTTCCAGAAGGACTTCATAAAGATCTCATCCTGAAAGATCTGAGCGAAATTGGCAAGCCCTACAAACTCCATGGGAGCCTGGGAGGCATCCCATTTCATGACACTTAATAGAAAAGAAAAACATACGGGAATGAAGATGAAAATCGCGTAGCCGATCAGATTCGGCAGTATGAATGCATAACCGACCATATTGTCGCGGATCACTCTCTTCTGACGCGAGGAAAGACCTTTCTTCTTTTTATCTTCCATATTATTATACCTCCTGGTTCTGGCACACGGTCACCGCTTCCCGGCGGCATGCTGTGCGATATGATCTGCCCTGCAGGCAAAAAGTACCTGTCAGAGCTGCTTTTTCCCATAAGAAAGAGCGCTCACCATAAGAAGTTTACAGAGGCGCTCTTTCTGTCATGGGAACCTGTTAATGATTAGTTCCAGCCCTTTATTTCTGCTACACGTTTGTTCAGTTCTGCAATACCGTCGTCGATGGAGTAAGCCTTGATCATGATCATCTCATGTACTTCGTCTAATGGCTTACGGATCTCTTCGATCTGAGGATCAAGAGGACGGTCAAATGCGTAATGTGTATAGGTTAAAGCTTCCTTGTTGCTGTCGCCTTCCGGGAAATTCTCTGCGGATGCGATGGTGTTGATGGATTCGTCTGTCTGGATGCCTGTGAATACGCCCTGCTCAGCAAGAATGTTGGCTGCTTCTTCAGAGGAGGCAAATTTTACGAAATCCCATGCTAAATCTTTCTGATCAGTGTAAGCGCTGATTCCGATTGGTGTTAAAGCACCTACTGTGTAACCGGATTCTGTATCTTCCGGATGAGGAATTCTTGCTACGCCCCAGTTGAAGTCGGTTTCGCCTTCCGTCTGAGCCTGCATCATGGTTGCGATAAACCATGTACCCATCGGCATCATAGCGCACTGCTGATTCTTAAATACAGATGAATAGTGAATGTTGGCTGTCTTTAATGTGGAGTAGTCCTGCATATAACCATTTTCCTGTAATGCAAGCGCTTCCTCATAATATGGCTTTAAGAAGGAGTAATCTTTCTCAACAACGGTGTGCTTTCCGTCCTGAACAGCCCAGTTGGTAACGAGTGCCTGCCATGTGTGATCATGTGTTCCGTATACTTTGGCGCTGCCCTCACCGGAGGTCATCTTTGCTGCCAGTTCATCGTATTCGCCCCATGTCATATCATTGGAAGGATACTCTACGCCTGCTGCGTCAAATAAATCCTTGTTATAATATAATACGTACCAGTCGGAACGGTATGGAAGTCCGTAGGTTGTATCGTTGTACATTAACTGCTCTGCTGCACCACTGTATACGGATAAGTCCAGGTTGTCTGCTTTGATCATATCATCTAACGGAAGCAGCTGGCCCTTATCTGCCATCTGAAGCATGGAGCCCATGTCCTTTACCCAGATTACATCAGGATCGGCCTGAGCAGCGGATAAGCTGATTCCCAGTGAGTTGTTGTACTCGTCTGCGGAAGTGTCGATGACCTTGATCTCTACGTTCGGATTCTTTGCTTCATACGCTTTTACTACTGCGGAGAACTGCGGGGTTGTGTCATAATCCCATGTGGTTACGGAAAGAACTTGCTTCTCACCGCTTGCTGCTGTGGTCTCTTCCCTGCTCTCTGCATCTGCAGCGGTTGTGGCCTCTTCCTTTGCTGCGGTCTCAGGTGCCGCTGTTGGTGTGTTCTTGCTTCCGCATGCTGCGAGTGATGTGCATGCCATTCCGGCTGCCAGTGTCAGTGCTGCAACTCTCTTTAACTTCATGTTAAAACCTCCCTTATTTTTGAATCACAATTGTTTGTGTTCCTTGATGACATAAGAATACCAAATATTTCACTCAGGTTAAATCAACGATTTTTATAATTCTGTTACTATTTTTCTGATTTGATAAAATAACAGCCGGAAAAAATATACTATTTACAGATTCTTGTATTTTTTTCATGTCGTGCTGCTTCGGCAATTGAAATCCTGCGGTTTTATTAGTATGATATCATTGAAAACATATGGAAAGGGTTGAAATATGAAGAGAGCAGAAAAACAGAAAAACGGAAAAATGCCGAAAACCTTTCAGAAGAAACTGATCTTATATAATATGCTGGTCATTATCTGTATAGCCAGCGCAGTAAGCTTCTATAACTATCGTTCCTACTGTCAGGATGTCATCATCAGTGAGACCAATAACTCCGCAAACCGCGTCCGGGCGCTGTCGGAGCGGCTCCAGGTGGCATACGATGAAATGGTGAATATCGTGCTGAACTGCGCGGAACGGAAATCGCTGTTCTTCGCCACCACTCTGGACAGCCCCAACAAGCCCTATAATACCCACATGGCGGTCTATGCCTCCGATGTACTGCGGGATTTCTGCGCCATCTCCGGTTACAGCAGGTATATCAATAAAATCGTGCTCTTTCATAATGGTCTCGTTCTTCAGGCAGGGAACTCCTTTGGCGCGTCCACGGATGTGGAAAACATTATGAAAGCCCCCTGGTTTTCTTCTCTGTTATACAGGGAAAACTCACAGTATACCCTTTCCCTGGAAGATAATCCGTTTACATTCAGCAGCGGTCGTTCGGCCGGGCCAAAGCTTCTTCCGCTCCTCCGGCCGCTCCAATACAGCGCCCGGTCGAAGCCTGAGGAATCCTGGGTCTTCCTGGGGATCTCTACGACCCTGTTTTCGGATACGCTGAAAAGTCTGCCGCCAGATGCGCTTGTGTATGCCGTGACTGCAGGCGGGGATATCATTGCTTCGACCGATGTGAACGGCGAATTTGACACTTCCGCCATAATCGGCAGTCTTCTGGCTGACAAAGGGGCGGAAGGCAATTATCAGATGAAGCTGAACCACGAAAACTGTGTAATCACCTATGTAAAACAGCCGGTCAGCGGTCTTCTCTTCTTTGAGATCCGCCCGGAGAGCCGGATGCAGCTGGATCACGGCGTTATCCGGAGAACGGTTCTGATCGTATTTTTCTTCTGCATCGCGATCGGGCTCACTCTCTCGCTCTTAATCTCGCGCCAGCTGGGCGCTCCCATCAGCCGTCTGACGAAGCGTCTGGAGCTGATTTCCAGGGGGGATTTCGAACCGGATCACTCCATTGAGACAGATGATGAGATCGGTATGATCGGACGGCAGATCAATCATATGTCGGGGCACATTTCCACCCTTCTGGAGACGAGAGTGGAAAATGAAAAAGAAAAAAAGGATATGGAAATCAAGATGCTTCAGGCCCAGATCAACCCCCATTTCCTCTATAACACGCTGGATTCCATCAAATGGATTGCAACTATGCAGAAAAACAGCGGAATCGTGTCGGTGGTTACCGCTCTCTCCTCCTTATTAAAGAATATGGCTAAGGGCTTCAATGAGAAAGTAACGCTGCGCCAGGAGTTGGATTTTCTCCAAAATTATGTTATTATTGAAAAAATCCGGTATATTGAACTGTTTGACATCGACATTATTGTCGAACAGGAGGAACTTTACGATGCAAGGATCATTAAACTGACGCTGCAGCCAATCGTGGAAAATGCCATCTTCAGCGGCATCGAGCCCAGCGGACGGACGGGGCTCATCACCATCCGCGTCTGGGTTAAGTCCGGCGTCCTGCATATATCCGTCACGGATAACGGCATCGGTATTTCGCCTGAAAATATTAAAAAACTGCTGACCGATACTTCCAGAATTACCCGCAGCAACATGAGCGGCATCGGCCTTCCCAATGTAGACCGCAGATTCAAGCTGGTATACGGCGAGGATTACGGCCTGACGATTGAAAGTGTTGTTGATCAATATACCACTATTACCATAACGCTGCCGCTGGAATTTTAAAGGCCGGCCGCGGGGAGGAAAAAAATTATGTACAGAGTTATTATCGTGGACGATGAACCGCTTATCCTGGCCGGTATCGCATCTCTTATCACCTGGGAGGAGTATGACTGCACCATCATCGGCAAAGCGACCAACGGTCCGTCCGCTTTTGATATGATCATGGAGCTGAAACCGGACATCGTCATCACCGATATCCGGATGCCGGTGTTAAACGGACTGGAGCTGGTGGAGAAATGCAAGGATGAGGGCTGTACCTTCTCCTTCATCGTACTGACCAACTTGGAAGAGTTTCACCTTGTGAGAAAAGCGCTCTCCCTGGGGGCTTCCGACTACCTTGTCAAGCTGGATTTAAACGAGGAAGCGCTGGCCGCCTCCCTTGCGCGGGCCAAGGAGGCGTGTGAGCTGCTTGTGAGCCAGAAACAGCACCAGCTGTTAAATGACCTGATGAAGGACAATCAGGAGAATGCATCCAAAAACTATTTGAGCCAGCTTCTGCTGTCCGGGAATAACCCGGAGGTGCCGGATAAGGTAAGGGCGGAATATCCGGATCCGTTTTTGCTTCTCTTCTCCATAAGCCCCATCAATATTGCGTTTGAGACTGATGACGATCCCTACGATTTCCATCAGATCAGCAAACAGCTGATGGACATACTGGGCGGAATCGCCACCAGAACCTTTCGCTGCCATACGCTTCTCGAGTTCCGGACGGATACGTATCTGCTGGCCGCTTCCCTAAAGGATGGCGATGTATTTGAGACGGTGGTGTCGGAGTTCTGTCAGAAGATGACGGTGGCTTTAAAGACGTATTTCGAGTTCAGCGCCGTATTCGGCGTGAGCAGGCGGAAATCGGATATCTCGCTTCTTAAGGATGCGCTGTCAGAGGCGCAGACTGCGCTGGAGGTCTACTATTTCGAATCCAGCTCACCGGTGGTTTTCTACCAGGGGCAGAAATATCACATGAGCAGGGCAAAGGATTTTAATATCAATATTTTCAAAAAAGATTTATCTGCCGCGATCGCACAGAACGACAGTGATAAGCTTGCGGCTGTCTTCGGGCAGATTATCACTCTCTTTAAGGAAAACCAGCCGGGCAAGGATCAGGCGGCCAGCGCGTGTATCAATCTCTATACATATCTGTATTCATATTTTGAGAGCGCGGATAACAGCTACGGGGATATCTTTCCCTATGCGATCAATGTGGCGGGACGGCTCTATCAGTTTAACAGCCTGGCCGATATTCTGACCTGGCTCCAGAGCTTCTGCAGCAAACTCTGCCGGCTGCTGAACGACCGGAAGTCCACCCGTTCCGATAAGCTGGTGGAGCAGGCCAGAGCCTATGTAGACGAGCATTACATGGAAAAGCTGACCCTGGCTGATATCGCTGACTGTTTGAACATCAGTGCCGGCCATTTGAGCAACACCTTTAAGAAGCTTACCGGCAGCACACTGTCCGATTATATTGCCACAGTGAAAATCGAACACGCCAAGGAACTGATTGATACACACCAGTATCTGATGTATGAGATCTCGGATATGCTGGGCTTTGATAATCCCTACTATTTCAGTAAGGTATTTAAAAAGGTAACGGGAATCTCTCCCAGAGAACATGAAAACAGGACACCTGCCTCGTAATACAGCAGGCGTCCTGTTTTCTTATGGAAGTGCTGTTAGAAATCCTTATCGTCTTTGGCACCCGGTATCAGGTACAGAAATTCCTTTTTCCCTTCACGGTATGCCCGTTTGGCCAGTGCTTCGCACTGATAAGAATCTAACGATTCTACGGCGATACTGAAAAAATCCTTCCGGTCGTCTTCATAGGCACGATATGCGTATGATGTCTGTTCGTTCCCGGCAAGATCTGAAAACAGGATGGAGAAGAATGCGGTCTGATTATCCTGATAGGATTTTTCCAGATACTGAAGCCTCTCTTCTGCCGTCAGGATCTGCACCGTCATGCTGAAGCAGGGAATGTTATGTTCCTTATAGGCACGTTCTGCCATAGCAGCCTGCGTCTCCTTTGAGGACTTTTCCAGCACGGAAGAATAGTATTCTTTTTTCCCTGACTCATAGAATAAAGCGGCAAGCTCATCATATGTCTCCTGATAAGGGCCATCCACTCCCACCACGACAGGATTTGTCATAATAAAATTGGTGACCCACTGATTGGTGGAATTCTCTTCTGTCTCCCGTTCCTCCAGTATGGCCAGGCGAATGGCTTCCATGACAGCCGGATTATCTGCATACTGTTTCAGTTCTTCGATAAAGGATACGGTATATACCTCCCCTGCTGTGACCTGCCGGGTCGTCTGATAGAGGGATGAATCATTATTCCATGCAAGGCGGATTCCGTATTGATTTACGAAAAAGCCTTCGGTTTTAAAGCTGTGCCTCCATTTTTTACTTTCGGGATTCTTCGAATCGTTGAGCCATCCATCTGTTACATCTGAGTCTGTCTGTATTTGCCGCTCCGGCTCCTGTGCATCTGAAGCAAAGCCCCCGAGTATGAGAAGGGAGCCGGTTAAAACCGCGGTTACCGCCAATGATGCCAACTTTTGAATTCTTGTGATCTTCGTTGCTTTCATAATAGTTCTTAAAGACTGCAGTATCCAACGATCTCACAGTCAGCCGGCAGTTCATATCCGCTCAGACTGCCCAGTGTCCACTTTGTCTGGAACGGACGGCGTTCATCGAGAGCCGCTGCGAAATTCAGCATGACAGCCCCGCAGTTTAATCTGGCATCGAGTTCGCCGGTCATGGAGTCCATCATCTTCACCAGGATTGCTTTTCCGTCAGCCAGGAGCAGGCGGAAGGACTGGCGGTTTAAGAAGGTTGGCGCATAGCTTGCCGCATACAGGGCATCTCTGAGGCCGTCGTCGATATACATCTCATCCAAATCGGCTTCTTTGCCCCATGCATCGCCATAAACCATCTGTGCGAGTGAAATCTTCGGTGCCAGGTGGCCCTCTCTCGTGATGACATCCACATCAGAAATACTTCTGATATGGAGCCTCGTCAGGCTTCTCTCCTTTTTTCCATAGCCAAAGGCAGTGATGGCAGCAACTTTTCTGTCATCCCCGATCTTTAGCGCAGCCCGGAGCGCCGGATCGTCATCGACGGTCAGCCAGCAGCTGTCTAGTCCCATGTCGGTCATGTGAAGGATGATGTCCTCGTTCATGTAGCCCACATTTTCAAGATAGCCCGGCTTCACTTCTGAAAGGAGAAGCAGATAGGCGGGCGCCTCAAACGTAAGGCCTTCGTAACCTGCATTGCCCTGGAGACAGCCGCATTCTGATTGATCAAGTATTAGTATCTCTGTTTTGATATCTGGTACAAGACGCCTGCATTCTGCGAAGCTTTTTTTGAGCGCTTCTTTCAGTTCTCCGGATACGGGTTTGTCTGTAAATTCTCTGATTGATTTTCTGGCTTCCGCCACTTTTCTGTAATCCATGATTGCCCTCCTTGTTTTATGATTCCTTTTATATTATAACACCGCTCTTCACGGCGGGCAAGACTTCCTCGGGTCTTTGACACCCTGACCATAAAGATCAGCGTGTAAACCAGCAATGTCTTAGTTAAAAGGACTGTCAAAGACGGGATTATGTCATCGTTGAGCAGCGTCTGCAGGCAAAACCGGCTTTTGAGCTTCGGATACCCTTGCCGGAAACGTCAGGGTGAATACCGTTCCTTTGCCCGGCCTGCTTTCCACCTCCACGGTCCCTCCCATAGCTTCTGCGGTATTTTTCACGATATATAATCCCAGCCCGCTGGACCCATCCTTCTCTCCCCGTTCCGGTGACACCTTATAGAATCGCTGGAAGATGTGAGGAAGATGCTCCGCGCCAATCCCTTCCCCGGTATCGGCCACCACAAGATTGGCCCGCTCACCGGCTTCACACAGTTTCAAGGAGATGCTCCCGCCTTTCGGCGTGTGGCGCAGCGCATTGTAGACTAAGTTGTCCAGCACACTCCAGATTTTGTGCCGGTCGATCAAAAGCTCTGCGGCGCAGTCCGCCCCAACCGAAAAGGAAAGCTCTTTATCACGGATTAAATCGCCATATTTACTTCCCGCTTCTTCTAAAAGACTGGACCCTTCCACCCAGTCCAGACGGTAAACCGCAGTTCCCGCCTCCATACGGGTGACCTCAAACAGGTTATGAACGAGACGCTGAAGGTCTAGGTTCTTATGGTAGGCAATCCCTATGTACTCCGCTCTCTCCTTCTCGTTGGAGGCGATGGCATCATCCCCCAACAGTTCCAAATAGTTGTTAAGCACCGTCAGCGGGGTCTTTAAATCATGGGAAATGTTACTGATCATCTCCCGCAGTGCGGCCTGGGAGGCGGACAGCTGCCTGTTGGTGTCGTTCAGCTGTGCGGTCCGTTCCTCCACAATCCGTTCCAGATTTTCATTGACCCGTTCCACTTGTTCATGAGCGTCGGCATAACTGCGGGAAAGCATCACGCACTGGCTGAGGATGAGGAATAAGTTGGATACGGCGCCAGGTATATACAGCTTTGCCTCCAGCACCGTCTTGGTCAGCGGCGCATAGATGATGAAGAGAACCAGGCTGAATAGATACAAGAGCCGGTAAGGGTCCCTGCCAACTTTGCCGCTTCGAAGGGCAAGCGCCGCAGCCAGGCCGTTGGGGATCAGCGCAAGGAACAGACCGGCCACCGCCGCCGTATTCGGCAGCAGAAACACTCCCAACACCGGCAGCGCAAAGCAGGCCATCACCACTCTGCGATGAAGACGGCTTAAGCGGAGGGAAAACGCCTCCAGCATAAAAAGGCAGATGCAGATGGAATGGAGCGCAAACAGCAGCAGATAAACCCGGCTCAGGAAAAAAGTCAGCCCATCCCGGCAGAAATATTGTACCATTGAGTTCGTCTCCATCACCAGCCGCAGCACTGTCACAACACAGGTTACGCTGTACACCAGATACAAGCGTTCCATTCGGCGGAACAGATATAAAAACAGGTGGTACACACCGATCAGCAATATGCCTCCCATAGCGGCGGCGGCCGCTGCCCGCTGCCAGAGTAAATGATGGAGCATGACGGTATCGCGGCCAAACAGGATTGGATAAAACAGGCCGCTGTCGGTCAGATGATAATTGGCAGCCCAAACCACCAGTTCCAAAGTCCCGTCTTCTGATGACACCGCCAGCAGTTCATTGCGCACACCGGTCACTGTATTGGCAGCGGAATCTCCCACCTGACCGGCCCGGTAAATCTCCGTACCGTTGTTCCAGATCACCGCAGATGAAATGATCTCCGGAATAAAGAGCAGATAGATTTCCCCAGGATCCGTCTGAAGGGTCAGCCGGTAGGTGGCATGGCCGAGAACCGGATATCCCAGGCCGGCCCAGGAACCGGGCAGCGTGATCAATTCCCGGCCTTTTGGCGTTCCCTGCTTAAACTCTTCCGGCGCATAAAGACTGCCGTAATAAAATTCCCATTGGCCATCCAGCTGATAAACCGAGGAGGTAAAGTCAGTTCCTCTATAATCCAGAACCCCATCCACCGCCTCCGGCCCCTTTGATACAAAAGACACGGACATGGTAACAAACAGCGCGGCGCACAAAGCCAGAATCAATAAAAAGATTGCCAAAAAGCGTTTCATATCTTTATCCTCGCTTCCGAACCAGGTATGAAGCGGTAGCCTTCCCCCCGAACCGTCTCGATCCGGCCAATCACGGCCCCAGCATCCTCCAGCTTATGCCGCAGCCGCTTGATATGTACTGCCACAGTGTTTGCACTGTCTGTTTCCCCAGTGCGCCAGACCTGCTGATACAGTTCTGCCGCCGGAAAAATCTGGCCGGGATTGCCAAACAGAAACAAAAACAGTTCAAACTCCTTCTGGGGCAGTGGGATGATCTGGCCATCGACCAGCAAAAGCTGGTTCGAGTGGTCGATGGCAAATCTCTTCATGGAGACGCGCCGCACCTGGGCGTATACCCGCGCCGCCAGCTCCTTTAAGCTGTATGGTTTGGTGATATAGTCATCACCCCCAGCCATCAGACCCTCGATCTTGTCCTCCTCCTCATCCATACAGTTAAGAAACAGGATGGGCGCAGAGGTAAGGGCCCGAATCGCCTCACAAAGCGCAAATCCGTTCCTATCGGGCAGCAGTACATCCAATAAGATCGCGTCATAATTCTGATTTTTCAGATGTTCCAGCGCTTCTGACGCGCAGGCTGCCGTGTCAACCTGGTATCCCTGCGCTTCTAAGTACCTGCGGTTCGTCCGGAGTATATCAGGCTCGTCATCAACTGCCAAAATCCGGTAAGCATAATCCATAGATTCACCTCCAATCCGTAACATGAACGATTCTGTTCATATTCCATAAACGGGCAAATGCGAATGGCAGCTGCCATTCGCATTGTATCACTGTCACTATTGTATGATAGAACAGACTGCTTGTCAATGCAGGGAATGCAAGAAAAGTCTTGAAAGAAATGCCCGGAGGTCTCTAAGCAGTGTTCAGTAACCGCATCGCCGATACCTGGGAAAATAACGGCGCTCTGTCATTTTCTATGCTTTTTCCCCGAAGAGCCCCTGCGTCTGGCAAGCAGCGCCCCGAATTCTTCCGCCGAACAGCCGGATTCCTGCATCCACTGCTCTCTTCGGTGCTTTCTCACAGCCGCCGCTTTCGCTTCCCTTATTTTCTGTCTCTTCAGGATAAACAGAATGCCGCCTGCGATGACGGCCAGTACAGCGGCGGCTCCGGCAGCCAGAAACCAGCGGCGGGAGAACTTCATCGCCGGACGATTGCCGGGATCGGACCCATCTGATATACCATCCGGGACGGCAGACCGGGTGAGGCGGCTTTGGATGGCTGGATTGGGGGTAATCCAGGCGTGGCCGACTGTACGCTCTCCATACAGGTAATTAACCGTCACGACGGTTCCGGAGGGAGTAAGAGAAGTCTCGTCGTAGCTCACGATTGGGACGACGGCAGACAGATCAGCCTCCTTCGGAAGCACGATGCGGCTGTTTTGGTTCAGCAGAAGAAGCGACTGGTCCGTCCGGGAGTCTGAGTAGGTCAGATGGTTTTCCGGGACGAGACTGCCTTCATAGTCGGCAAGCTTCTTAGACTCGAACTGGCTGAAGCCGAAGTCCAGCAGTTTTTTTGTATCGGTATAATGCGTCTGGTGACCATTTAAAATAACCGAAATCAGCGTCATATCGTCTTTTTTCGCATAAGTCACCAGGGTATTGCCGGCCAGCGACGTAAATCCGGTTTTTCCGCCAAAGACTCTGGGATCATAGGCGGAATCATTCTTTTTGAGCATCTTGTGCCCCGGTGATATGGTCTGTCCCTCGGGCGCTTTTTTAGATGGCGGAATCTTATAGACTCTCGTCCCCATGATTTCGACAATCTCAGGATAATTTAACGCCGACCTGGCAATTAAGGCCATATCGTAGGCGGTAGTATAGTGATCCGGATCGTTTAAACCGCTGGGATTGACGAAATTCGATCCGGTACAGCCCAGCTCCTTCGCCTTTTTATTCATCAGCTTCGCAAATTCTTCCGTGCTCCCGGCTGCATGTTCAGCCAGAGCATTGGCCACCTCGTTGGCCGAATGCAGGATCAGACCGTATAAGCAGTCCTTTACCGACATCCGGTCTCCCGTATCCATGCTCAGGCTCTTACTCCCCTGCTCCACGTTGTAGACAGCATTCTGAGAGAATTCCACCACTTCATCCAGCCTGCACCGGTCCAGTACCACCTGGGCCGTCAGCAGCTTCGTGATACTGGCCGGATAATACGCCTCGTTGATATTCTTTCCATAAAGGATTGTCCCCGTATCCGCATCCATCAGGATTCCGCCATCCGCTTCCATGGCGACTTCGGACGGCCAGTCAGCCGCCCCGTATACTGTCATGGGCGTAAGGCCCGTAAATGCCACTGCCATACAGAGTAAAAAATAAAACAAAATGTTCTTTTTATGCCGCATAATCATGTCTCCTGAACATAAACATATTCCTTTTCACAGGAATATTCTTCCCGGTAACGGTATCCCAACGCAGTAAACTCCTTTAATTTTCCAACACATTCTATGCCGTTGGCAGCCATAAAACGCACCATCTCACCTCTCGCCATCTTTGCGGCAGTCGCCTTAACCCGTACCTTCCCTCCCTGCTCTGTGCCGAAGACACAGGTGATGAAGGTGTCAGAAGCCTTCAGCCATGGTTCCACCGCCCGGCTGTACTCCTTCGATGCAAGATTGACAATCACGGATTCTCCATCTGCGGTCAGTTCCTCATAGATGCGGCTTCCCCAGAAACCATACAGATCCCTGTTCCCATCGACGGGAAGCCTGGCCTGCATCTCCAGCCTGTATGGAACGACGCCGTCGCATGCCTTTAAAACGCCGTAAAATCCGCTCAGTATCCGCAGATGATCTTTTACATAGTCCCATTGGGAGCCGGTAAAAATATCGGGAGCCATGGACTGGTACTGAAGGCCGACATAAGCCAGGACAGCCGGTGTCAGGCCCCTCTCTAAATCCATGGTCTGATAACGCTCGTAGTTCTGTCTTGTGATCGCTTCATTGGCGCCGAACAGCTTTCCCAGCTGTTCCATGGAATACTCCTTTAACAGGCCATGAAGCTGTTTTGCATCTTCCAGAAAGACCGGCATGCCCGTCTCTTCCATGATGTCAGTCTGTACTCTCATCTTCTTGGCCGGGGATATGATAATTTTCATTTGTTTTCTCCTCGCTGTCTCGTATCCTTGCAGGTCTCATCCTGCATTAAATCACAGGTAACGGCAGAGAAAATCCGTATTCCCTCTTCCAGTACCGTTTCGTCAAAATCGAAATCCGCTGTGTGCTGGGGCGCTTCCATGCGGGTCATGTTCCGCATGCAGATGGCCTGGCCGCCGTGGGACTGGACCCGGTTCATCATCAGGGAAATATCTTCGCTTCCCCAGTTCCTGACGTTTCTCACACTGCTGACCCGGATATCCGGAAGTTTCCGCCCGATAAGCGCAGCGGCTCTGTCAGCCAGTGCCAGATCGCTGTGGTGGGAATCGGCAGCTCCCATGCAGATCATCTCGCAGGTACAGCCATACATAGCTGCAGCGGCCTCACAGATGCGTCTGGCGCTGTCTTCCATATATGCGTTGACTGCTGTCGTTTCTCCTCTCAGCTCTATCTCCATCTTCGCGTAATCGGGGATTACATTCCTTCCGGTACCTGCGTGAAGCGTCCCAGTATTGACCCGGCTGGCCCCTTCGCTGTGACGAGGAATGGCCGCCAGGCCCATCGCTGCGGAGGCTGCAGCCAGGAGGGCGTTTCGTCCCTTTTCAGGGAATCCGCCGGCATGAGCCGGAGCGCCATGGTAGATCACGTCGTATTTGGTCGTGGCCAGAGAGCCATAGGTCGCCGGAGTCACCGCTCCGTCATCGGGGCCGTCTAAAGGCGCGAGATGGGTTCCGATAAAGTAATCCACATCGTCCAAATGCCCCCTGGAAACGATGGCTCTCGCCCCACGCACGCCTTCCTCGGCGGGCTGAAAGATCAGCTTCACAGTTCCGTGCAGCTGTTCTTTTACGCTCATAAGGACCTCCGCCACACCGAGGCCGATGGCGGTATGGCCGTCATGGCCGCAGGCGTGCATAACGCCCGGACACAGGGAAGCAAAGCCCTCGCGGGCCGGTCTGTGGCCGGAGCTCTCATCCTCAAGAACACCGAGGGCGTCGATATCAAACCGAAGGGCGCAGACGGGGCCCGGACCACAGCGCAGGATTCCGATTACCCCGGTATATCCCGCCTCCATCTCTTCTGTCAGGTATGTAAGGGGCGTATTCCAGCTTTCTCTTACCAGGTTTGCATGTTCCCGCAGCACCTCCTCCGAAGGAAGGCCCAGTCTGGCTTCTCCATCCAACACGTTACTGCCGGTCAGTACCTCATACCCCAGCTCCGTCAGAATCCCGGCGATGACGGCGGAAGTGCGCATCTCCAGCCAGCCCGTCTCCGGATGCCGGTGCAAGTCTCTTCTCCTCGCCACGCTTCTTTCAAAAATCTCTTTTGCCATGGCTGTAATCTGATCGTACATCTATCTTCATCTCTCTTCTCTTGTATTTCCTGTACTAACAGTTCTCTAAAATTTTAACATAGGAAACAGGGAAAAGCAATTGAAGGAACTTCCAGTTCCGCGTATAATAATCTTACGTTTTTATAACGAAAAAATCAGAAAACCGGAGGCAATTATGAAAAAAATACTGGTCATCGGCTCCACATGCGTGGATATCATCCTGAAGCTGGATCATCTCCCCGTAACGGGAGAAGACCTTCATCCGAAAAGTCAGTCCATGGCGCTTGGGGGCTGTGCCTGCAATGCAGCGCATGTTCTGCTATACTCCGGCTCGGAGTTTACCTTCCTTTCCCCGGTGGGCGGCGGAATATACGGCGATTTTGTAAAGGAAGCTCTGACCGCCCACGGTTTTTCCATACCGGTTTATCTCCCGGAAAAAGAAAACGGCTGCTGTTACTGCCTTGTGGAAGCCTCCGGAGAGCGGACGTTTCTCTCTCTGCACGGCGTCGAATACACCTTTCGGAAAGAATGGATGGAACCATACCGCATGGAAGACTATTCCATGGCCTATCTCTGCGGACTGGAGGTGGAAGAACCAACGGGGGAAGCTCTGGTGGAGTATTTTGAAGCAGAGCGTGGACCGAAGCTGTTTTTTGCACCCGGTCCCCGCGGAACCAGACTTCCAGGAGAGCGGCTGAACCGAATCCTCGCACTCTCCCCCGTACTTCATATCAATGAGCAGGAAGCGCTGGAGCTGGGCGGCAGGGACTGCGTGGCAGATGCCGCGGCCGCGCTTTACCAGATAACGGGAAGTCCGGTCATTGTAACACTGGGAGAACGCGGCGCATACTGCCGCGAAAGCGCGGAACACGCCTATGTGGTCCCGGGAATCCCGTCAAGGGTTGTGGACACCATAGGAGCAGGCGACTCCCATATCGGGGCCATTCTCGCCGGCCTTCAGAAAGGCAGCAGCCTGCGAGATGCCATCGCGGCTGCCAATCAGGTGGCGGCCGCCGTGGTCAGCCAGGAGGGGGCGATCCTTCCGAAGGATTCCGTTTTGTTCAGGAATCTGCGTTTGACGAAAGAGGGATTGAGAGAGAGTACGAATCATTAACAAAAGCAGAAGAACCGCGGTATCCTGCCGGTCACCGCGGTTCTTCTGCTTGTTTATGGTGATTCTAAATAGTTTGATATCTTAATCCGCGTAAGTTCCTTTGGACTTCACCAGCTTCGGACGGTATCCTGCTTCGGTGAGCGCGGCCATAATGGTGTTTTTGTGTTCTGTGCCGTAAGCTTCTATGGTGATGCGCAGCTCCACGGCAGAGTTCCGGTTGATGCTGATGAACTGATTGTGTTCCAGGCGGATTACGTTGCCCTGTTCTTTCGCAAGAAGCGTGGAAACCTTGGCCAGCTCACCCGGCTTATCCGGAAGCAGGACGGACACGGTAAATACCCGGTCTCTCTGGATCAGACCGTGCTGTACGATGGAAGCCATGGTAATGACATCCATGTTGCCGCCGCTTAAGATGGAAACGATCTTCTTGTTTTCAGCCTTCATATGCTTTAAGGCGGCTACAGTCAGAAGACCGGAGTTCTCCACGATCATCTTATGATTCTCCACCATGTCGAGGAAGGAAACGATCAGCTCTGAATCTTCGATGGTGATGATGTCATCCACATTTTCCTGAATATAAGGAAACAGCTTATCGCCCGGGCATTGAACCGCCGTACCGTCCGCAATCGTGTTGACGCCGTTTAAGGCGACGACCTTGCCCTGGCGCAGTGATTCCTGCATGCAGTTGGCGCCGGCCGGCTCTACGCCGATGACTTTGATCTTCGGATTCAGCATCTTCGCCAGTGTGGCAACACCGGTACAGAGTCCGCCGCCGCCGATGGGAACGAGTATGTAATCCACGGTCGGCAGTTCCTTGATGATCTCCATGGCTATGGTTCCCTGACCGGTAGCCACATCCAGATCGTTAAACGGATGGATAAAGGTAAGGCCTTTTTCCTCTGCCAGCTTATAGGCGTAGCTGCAGGCTTCATCGAAGACGTCGCCTTCCAGAACGACCTCCGCGCCGTACCCCTTGGTCCGGTTTACCTTCATGAGCGGCGTTGTCGTCGGCATAACGATGGTTGCGGAGATTCCGGCCAGCTTCGCGGCGTAGGCCACACCCTGAGCGTGATTGCCTGCAGAAGCGGTGATTAAGCCCTTCGCCTTTTCTTCCTCGCTTAAGGTGCTGATCTTATAATAAGCACCACGCACCTTATAAGCCCCTGTATACTGCATATTTTCCGGTTTGAACCAGACACGGTTGCCTGTCTGGGAAGAAAAATACTCGCTGTACACCAGCTTTGTCTCCTGGGTTACTTTGCTCACAACCTCGGTTGCCTCTTCAAATTTCTCTAATGTCAACATACCTTACGCCTCTTCTTTCTCTTCCACATGGAATAATGCATTTACAAACTCTTCCGCGTTAAATTTCTGCAGATCGTCGATCTTCTCTCCAACCCCCACGTATTTGACCGGAATCCCCAGTTCCGACTGGATTGCCACGGCGATTCCGCCTTTGGCGGTTCCATCCAGCTTCGTTAAGATGATTCCCGTAATATCCGCCACTTCCATAAACTGTCTGGCCTGTGAAAGTGCATTCTGTCCGGTCGTACCGTCCAGCACTACCAGCGTCTCCCGGTAGGCCTCCGGAAACTCCTTGTCGATGATCCGGTTAATCTTCTTAAGCTCTTCCATCAGATTCTTCTTATTGTGAAGCCGTCCCGCCGTATCGCAGATCAGAATATCCGCGCGGCGTGATTTGGCAGCGGCTACGGCGTCGTAGACGACTGCAGCCGGATCGGAGCCTTCCTGCTGTGCAATGATATCCACGCCGGCCCGGTTGGCCCATTCCGTCAGCTGCTCGATCGCGGCGGCGCGGAAGGTATCTGCCGCTGCGAGAATTACCTTTTTCCCGTCATCCTTTAACTGGCCGGCCAGCTTGCCGACGGAAGTGGTCTTTCCCACTCCGTTGACTCCGATGATCAGAAGAACAGACTGGCGGTTCTCGTATTCATACGCGTTTTCTCCCAGATCCATCTGATCCCGAATGCTTTCCATCAGAAGCTCTTTGCATTCCGACGGGTCTTTAATTCCCTGTTCCTTTACCTTTTTTCTTAAATCCTCCACAATCGACATGGTGGTCTGAATTCCCAAGTCTCCCATGATCAGAGTCTCTTCGATCTCCTCATAAAACTCATCATCGATGGCTGAAAAGCCGCTGAAAATGGAATCCATTCCCGATATAATATTGTCCCTTGTCTTTTGCAGTCCTGCTACCAGTTTCCCAAAGAATCCCTTTTTCTCACTCATAGACGGCCTCCTTTTACTTATCTAAATCTTCTTCTATCAGATTTACCGAAACAAGCGTTGAAACGCCTTTCTCCTGCATGGTAATACCGTATAAACGGTCTGCGGCCACCATCGTTCCGTGACGGTGGGTGATGACGATAAACTGTGTATACTTCGTCAGTTTATGTAAATATTTTGCATATCTGTCCACATTCGAATCGTCTAACGCCGCCTCGATCTCATCCAGCAGACAGAAGGGAGACGGTTTTAAGTTCTGAATCGCGAACAGCAGCGCAATGGCAGTCAGGGCCTTCTCTCCACCGGAGAGCTGCATCATATTCTGCAGTTTTTTGCCCGGCGGCTGGGAGATAATCTGAATTCCCGCTTCCAGGATATCCTCATCCTCCACCAGTTCCAGAGTACCGCGGCCTCCGCCGAACAGCTCCTTAAATACTTTGTCGAATTCGGTACGGATCTCCTTGAATTTCTCCTCAAACTGCCTTCTCATACCGGTATCCAGTTCATCGATGATCTTAAGCAGCGTCTCCTCCGCCGTAACCAGATCGTCGTGCTGGGTCTTCATGAATACGTACCGTTCCGATACTTCTTTATAATCCTCAATGGCGTTGACATTGACATTGCCGAGCTTCTTGATCTCTTCTTTTAAGGAGGCGATGTGCTTTCGGATCTCCGGAAGGGATTCCTCCTCCCCGCCCTTAAGTTCCAGTGCGGCGGAATAGGTCAGCTCGTACTCATCCCACATGTAGTTTGCCGAATTTTCCAGGCGTTCCTCCAGCTTCTCCTTCTGACTCTGCAGACGAAATAAATCCTTGTCGAGACGGCTCATCCGGTCGGAAAGTTCTTCCCGCTTCTGAAAGAGTTCCTTCTGCTGTCTTGACTTTTCTTCTCTCTCTGCCGTCTTTTCCGCGATCACAGACTCGAGTCCTGCAGCGCGTATCACGGTATTCTCAATCTGCGCCTTTAATCCGGCGATTTCCGCCAGCTTTTCTTCGATAATCAGGTTGGAATCATCGGTGCCGCCGGAAAGGCCGGAAAGCTCCTCCTCCAGACGGCGGACGTCTTCCTTGACCCGCCGGATATTCTCCAGTTCGAAATCGTCCTTCTGTTTGAGACCGGATGCCTCTAGCTGGACGGTGGAAAGTGCTCTGGAAGCCTCCTCCCGTTCTGCCTTCGACGCGTCAAGACGCTCGTGGCAGGAATCCAGGCGGCTGTTGATATCCTGGTTCTGCTCCTCCAGCCGGATAACTTCGTCGGCCAGCTCGCTGCGGCTCCTGCCAATCTCCCGGATCTGCTCCTCCAGCTGGCTGTTTTCGCGTTCCAGATCGCCATAGGATTCCCGGATCTCTTCCTTTTTATCCTCAGTCCTGGAAATGCTCATGCGGACCGTATTCTGGCGCAGATAGCTCTCCTGTTTCCTGGATTTTAACGATTCCAGTTCTTCCCGGCTCTCGGCCAGAAGCGCCTCGTTCATCACCAGATCCTGTTCGATCCGGTCCACATCGGTCAGCGCCTTGGTACAGGCCCCTTCCAGTTCCTCGATCTCCCGCTTTCTGCCCAGTAAATTGCTGGTGTTCTTAAATGCGCCGCCGGTCATGGAACCGCCCGCGCTCAGCAGCTCGCCCTCCAGGGTGACGATCCGCAGGGAATACTGGAATTTTCTGGCCAGTGCAATGGCGTTGTCGATGGTATCCACCACCACGACCCGACCCAGCAGATACCGGATCAGCCCTTCATACTGGCCGTCTGTCTCCACCAGACTGTTGGCCAGTCCTAAGACACCGGGCTCCTTCAGCGCCTTGTCCTGATTAAAGGTGTTCTTGCTGCCGATGCTGGTAAGCGGTAAGAAGGTCGCCCTTCCGTACCGGTTTTTCTTCAGATATTCAATCAGCTGCTTCGCCGTCTGTTCGGAATCCGTCACAATGTTCTGGATGCTTCCGCCCAGCGCCGTCTCCACCGCGATCTCATACTTCTTCGGAACGGTGATTAAATCGGCCACAACGCCGTGGATGCCGTGAATACGGTCTCTGACCTCCATGACGCGGCGGATGCTTCCGCCGTAGCCCTCATACCGTTCCGCTATATTCTTCAGCGATTCCAGCTTCGTATAGCTGGTGTGGTATTCCTGCTGCTTATCGTTTAAATTCCTGTTCAGGCGGCGGACCTCATGATCCAGCTCCTCCGTCCTCGTCTCGGCCGCTGCCTGGGCGTCTCCGAGACTGGCGATTTCGGCCTCAATCTCTTCCAGCTGACGGTTTAACTCGTCTAACCGGCCATCCTGCTCCGATTCGTCGCTCTTATACTTTAAAAGCTTCTGACATACCTCGGAACGCCGGACATTTACCTGTTCCAGCATGGTTTCGTACCGCTGCTGTCTGGCGTTTATGGAGGCCTTCTCGTTTAAGGTGTCGATGATGTTTCCCTTGCCGGATTCAATCTCTTCCTCCAGCGCCCGGATCTCCTCGTCCTTCTTCTTCAGGGCCTCCTCAGCAGCGGCCAGGCGTTCTAAGGATTCCTTAACCTGGGCGGCAATACCGCTTCGTTCTTCCTCGTAGGCGGAGACCTTCGTCTTCTTATCTGCGATTTCCCCGTGGATCGCTGTCATTCGCTTTCCAATGTGCTCCGCGTTCATCTTTTCCGTGTTGATCTGCTCGTTCAGCACACCTACACGGCCTTCGAGGGTACCCTTTTCCATGTTGGCCTCACTGAGCGCCGTTCTGGCTTCACCTGCGGCTGCCTCCAGCCCGGATAAGATGGCGTCGAGGGTCTCATATTCCACACGGATATGTTCGGAAGCCTGTCTCGTTTCTTCCAGATCCTTCGATACAATGGCTGCGTTTTCTTCCGTCTCTTTTAACTGGCCGCGCGTTCCGGCGGTTTCCAGCAGGAACTGGTTCACATCGTATTTTTTTAAATCTTCTTTTAAACGCAGATACTCCTTCGCGGCCTCGGACTGCTTTGCCAGAGGACCGACCTGCTTCTCCAGTTCCGATAAAATATCAGTCACACGGACCAGATTCTGTTTCTCATCCTCCAGTTTCTTCTGCGCGATGGCTTTTCTTCGCTTAAACTTAACGATTCCGGCCGCCTCATCAAAGAGTTCCCGCCTCTCTTCCGGTTTTCCGCTTAATATCTTATCGATCTGGCCCTGTCCGATGATGGAGTAGCCTTCCTTGCCGATACCGGTGTCATAGAACAGCTCGTTGATGTCCTTTAAACGGCAGGTACTTCCGTTGATCATGTATTCGCTTTCACCGGAACGGTAGACACGCCTCGTCACCGTCACCTGATCGTAATCGATAGCCAGCTGATGGTCGGAGTTGTCCAGAGTAATGGCGACACTGGCAAAGCCCTGGGGCTTTCTCGTCTCTGTTCCGGAGAAGATGACATCCTGCATGCTGGAGCTTCGAAGCTGTTTGACCTTCTGCTCTCCCAGCACCCAGCGCACTGCGTCCGCAACATTGCTCTTTCCGCTGCCGTTAGGTCCCACAATACCGGTAATTCCGTTATGAAATTCAAATACGATCTTGTTGGCAAATGATTTAAAGCCCTGTATTTCAATACTTTTTAAATACATAATTACCGTCGGCAGACGGCTATGCCTGCCTTTCCTTTTCCATTTTCTTAAGCTTTAAAATTCCGTGATAAGCGGCGACTGCCTCCGCGGCCTTCTTCGTCCTTCCGGTTCCCCGGCCGATCTCCTCTTCCCCAATGAGCGCCCGCGATTCAAAGAGCTTGTTGTGGTCAGGCCCCTCCTCCCGCAGAAGCTCATAGGCAAGCGGTTGATCGGTCTGGCTCTGCACGATCTCCTGTAAGATAGTCTTGCTATCAAAAAAGAGCTGTTTATGCTCGATGTCGTTCATGATAAATCGAAGGATAAACTCTTTTGCATTAGCAAAACCACCGTCCAGATAGATCGCACCGATGAGGGCTTCCATGGCATCCGACACGACCGATGCCCTTCCGCGTCCGCCTGTCGCCTCTTCTCCCTTTCCCAGCAGTAAATACGCTCCTAAATCAATGTCCTCCGCGCAGTAGGCAAGCGTCGGTTCACATACAATGCTGGCACGGATCTTCGTCAAGTCTCCTTCCGGCCTCTCCGGATATTTGTGATATAAAAAATCGCTGGAAACGACCTCCAGCACGGAATCCCCTAAAAATTCCAGCCGCTCATTGCATTCCAGCTTATTCAAGCGGTGTTCGTTGGCGTAGGAGCTGTGGGTCATGGCCTGCGTAAGAAGCTGCCTGTCCGTAAAACGGTAGCCGATCCGCCCTTCCAGCTCATGTAATTTTTTGCTCATTATTTCCTCTTTCCTTTACTATGAAAGAAGGTGTTGCGGACAGGCGGCATCATGCCGCCCTGCAACACCCACATCTATTAATTCAGCGCGTTCTTAATCTGTTCTACCGCATCACCGACTGTAGCGATCTTCTCTGCTACCTCGGCCGGTATCTCGATATCGAATTCCTCTTCGATACCCATGACGATCTGGAATACATCCAGGGAATCTGCACCTAAGTCATCTACGAATGTAGAAGCCATGGTTACCTCCTCCGGTTCAACATTAAGTACCTCTGCGACAATTTTCTGTAACTTTTCAAATTCCATCTTTTCCCTTCCTCTCTCCTATTCTTTATTTTCCTGATTTTCAGCAGTCAGGCTCTCTCTTATCTTATCATTAATCCCCTGTTCTTTAAAGGTCATGCATTGAAGAATGGAATTACACACTTCCTTAGCCTTGGAATTCCCGTGGGTTTTTACCACCAGACCGTTCAGTCCGAGAAGCGGTGCTCCGCCGTACTGAGACGAATCAAAGGATTTCAGTGTCTCCTTAAGCGCTGGTTTTACAAGCAGTGCTCCAATCTTACTTCTTAAGTTCACCATCATGCCGCTCTTGACCTTACTGATCAGAGTGGCACCTACTCCTTCGTAAAGCTTCAGGATTACATTGCCTACAAATGCTTCGCATACAATGACATCGGCACCGCCATGCGGAATCTCCCTCGCCTCAATGCTTCCGATGAAGTTTATGTCCCTGCATTCCTTGAGAAGCGGAAACGTCTCCTTGACAAGTGCGTTCCCTTTCTCTTCCTCTGCCCCGATATTGACGATGGCCACCCGTGGATTCTTCACCCCCATCACATGTTCCATGTAGATGGAACCCATGCGTGCAAACTGTACCAGATGGGAAGCCCTGGCATCGACATTGGCACCGCAGTCAATCAGCAGAGACGCGCCTTTTTCAGTGGGGATTAACGGCGCAAGCGGAGGTCTTTCCACTCCTTTGATCCTTCCGACAATCACCTGGCCGCCAACTAAGATGGCGCCGGAGCTGCCGGCGGATACGAAGGCATCCGCTTCCTTCTTTTTCACCAGATTCATGCCAACCACAATGGAAGAGTCTTTTTTCTTTCGTATGGCATTCACCGGAGGTTCTTCCGTCTCGATTATCTCTGTCGCAGGAACAATCTGTATCTGCTCCGCCGGAAAGCTATGCTTTTTCAGTTCCTCAGCTACTGCCGGTTCCTGCCCTACCAGGAGGACGGAGATCTCCCTGTTCGCGTTCACTGCCTGTACGGCACCTGCCACCATCTCAGCCGGTGCATAATCGCCGCCCATGGCATCTACAGCTACTTTTATCATCACAATTCCCCTTTCAAGTCTGGCCTAAGATAATCTATTACATAATATACTAAATATTATTCTATAAATCAATATAAAATTTAAGAAATCAAAACTCGTTCTGAGACGCCAGCAGATGGAAGAAATCATCCACCGGCATAGGTTTATAATAATAGAACCCCTGTACCATGTCACAGCCCGCATGTTTCAGGAAATCGATGTACTCTTTCTGCTCCACACCCTCGGCAATCGTCTCCATGTGAAGCGTCTTTGCAATTTGAATGATTGTCTCTGTGATGGCGCAGTCCTGAGGGTTAAACGCTTTCGTGAAAAACTGACGGTCGATCTTCAGTCCGTCCAGCTGAAGGCTGGAGATGACCTGAAATGAAGAATACCCGCTTCCAAAGTCATCCAGCATGCAGACAAATCCCCGCCTTTTAAATCCGGGGATCAGACGCATCATTCTGGCGCTGTCGTCGAAGGAGATGCTTTCCATCAGTTCAAACTGAATCCAGGATTCCGGCACCTCGTACTGGTCAAACACTTCCATATAGTCAGTAAACAGATTGTCATCATTATAATAGGATTTTGAGATATTAAACGACAGCGGCACGACCGGTATCCCGGCGTCTCTGCATTCCTGCAGCTTCCTGCACATCGTTTCAAATATATACAGATCCACATTTCTGATATATCCGTTTCTGTCAAGAACCGGGAGGTAGTCTTTAAGCGGAATCAGTTTTCCGTTCTCATCAAACCAGCGCAGCAGAACTTCCGCTCCGACGATTTTCTCGTCGCTCAGCCGCACTTTGGGCTGCAGATAAGGAATAAATCTCCCCTTCTCCACTGCTTCCGCCGCTTTCTCTTCAATCTCGCAGTCCTGCAAATACCTTTTTAATGTACTGCTGTTGTAAAAATCATAAGAGGTATTCCTAAGGTGAACGTGGCTGCACATCGTACGGGCAAGCTCCGCCTTATTAAGCGCCGTATAGAAATCATCATCCGGAGTATCGATCATATAGACGCCAAAGGAATAGAAGATTTTCAAATGGGTCCTGGGGTCCGGGTACTGACATCCTGCCCAGTCTGCGTCATAAATAAACTGCACCAGGGCTTCCTTACTCTCCCGCTGGAGCAGTATGACAAAATGGTCGGAATAAATTCTGGAAAGCCATTCGTTTTCGTGAAGAAGCCCCTCTGTCACATCGTAAAATTCCTTCAGTATCTCCTCTGAGGCGTTCTTTCCATACCGCAGAAGATACCCTCTGAAATTTTTTATGTGGATAGTCATAACCGCATAATGATTCATACGGAGCAGACAGTTTTCCTGGTATTTTTCTTTGATCCAGCGCTCGTTGCCGCCGCCGGTCACCGGATCTGTATATTTTTCTTCCAGCCGTATCTTCATATGGTATTTTCCTTTTTCTATCGTACTTAATTTCCTATTTCTCATCATACCAGATTTTTCCGCTTAAAAAAACCTTTTTGAAAAATATAATCGTTTTTCCTGAACCCGCAGCTGCCACTTACCCTTGAAATACTGCCTCTTACCGGAAACACATGGATATTTATCAGATCATCCTTTATAATAACCGCATCTGGAACAATTCCCTGATAGGAAAGCTTTAAAAAGCGGGGAGGAAGAGACCGAAGAACAAAAAGTCAGGAGGAGACAGACATGCAGACGTTGGTCAGAGTGGTTCCCGGGCAGGAACCTGAGCATGCGGAATTTTATGTCCATCAGAAGGACCGGGCCATAGAAAGGCTGGTGGAATATGTGGAACAGGAACGGTATCACAGCATTCTTCTGACGTGTTACCGCGGAAATGAAATCGTACAGCTGCCGGAGAGCTCGATCTGCTTCATTGAGACTGTACGGGAAAAGCAGCTGGTACACACGGATGCTGAAATATTGGAGGTAAAGAAAAGGCTGTATGAGCTGGAGCGCCTTCTTCCGCCCGGATTTATCCGGATTTCCAAATCAGTTATTATGAATATGGATCGGGTAACGGCCTACCGGCCGATGGTAAACGGATTGATGGCGGCCTCGTTTCCCAATAACGATATCGTCTATATATCAAGAAAGTATTTAAAAGACGTCCGCAGTCATATTATGGAGGTGCGAAATGAAAGAAAATCTTATGGAAACGTTTAAGCAGGGCCTTTTTCTTGGAATGCTGCTGTTTATATGCTCTCTGACGGCACTGCGCCTCGCTGCACCGGAAGGCGTCGGACCGGTATGGTCGTTGTTTCCGGCAGTCCTTTCCGGCTACCTGGCCGCAGGCTGCTTTCTGCAGCTGATCCGCAGTCTGGCTGCGCGGCTGGATTCCGTATTCTTTCGCGGTGCAGCGGCAGCGGCCTGGTGTTATATCGTTCTGTTCTGCCTGTTTTTTCTGGCACAGAATCTTCCTCTGCCCGTACGGACCATGCTTTTGACCAGTGCGGCAGTTCTTTTACTGCTGTGGGAGGCAGAATACCGTTATCTGAAATCTGTTGCCAGGGATTTAAACAGTGGTGCGGCCGGAAGGATTCTCCTCATCGATCTGGACGAAAAACCCGGTTCTTCGGAAGAATTCTTTGCCGCTTTGGAAACCTACTGTAAAAAGAGTTCTATCACACTGGAATACGTAAAAAGAGACATTCCGGCTACCGTTAAGCTAAACGGCCGCCTGCACACGGTGACTCTTACTGAATCCTACATGTACGGCGGCCCTGGCTGGTCTATGGAAATTCAGGAGATCCTGTAACTTTGATGCTGTTTCGTTCTACAGTTCCTTCTCCGCAAAATTAGAGTGCATTTTCATTAATGCGCCGCGCAGGATGGGGATGTCATCTTCCGGAATTCCGAAGTACTGGCGTTCGTAGATTTTCTCTGAAATACGCTGAAGTACAGAGGCTAAATGCCTCCCCTGCTCCGTTAAAGCGGCCATGGTCACACGGCTGTCACCCGAAGACTTTCCGGTCGTCACATATCCGGTGTTTACAAGCTTCTTTATCAGACATGTGACGGTCTGCGGTGTCCTGTCAATACGGCGGGCCAGTTCATTCATGGGCATCTGGCCGTGCTTCATCAGTTCCATAATAATCGCTCCATGGGAAGGCACAATATCCGCGATGCCTTCCGCTGCCAGCTCTTCTGTGATAAAGCGCCGGATCTCTCCATCGATGCGGCTGATCAGCGTAAAGGTATTGTCGATCATCCGTTGTCCTCCTGCTTCTTTCCTACATCCATCATGGCGCCGTTCAGTTTAAGGGTTCCGCCTTCCCCCCTTAACTGTCTGGCACATGTGAGATAATAGTGGCGGGCGTTGGCGCTCGTCTGTGCCCTCCCCAGTTCGGTCAGCGCGTCGGCTTTGAGAACAGAGGCTTCCTCAGTTTCTTTCCTGCAGGCTAACAGAAGGTCACAAAGCTCTGCAGCCCACTGTGCCTCTCCGCGCTTCAGGGCTGCGGCTCCTTCGGCAAGCACCCGTGCGGGACCACCCATCATGGAAACCGTCTTTTCCGCCCGCTCTTTCGTGGCCATGTGTCCTAACTTTGTGGGATTTCCGTCAAACCAGCCCAGGTATCCGGTGTAGATGGAACGGACAGACCATTCCACGGTTCCGTAATACTCCTGCAGATACGGGAGGGATGCAAGCGGTTCCGGAAGGTGGACGCGTTCAACCAGTTCATCCGGCGTAAGTCCCTCATTCATGCCCTGAAGCGTCTCTGTGAGCACATATTCCAGCGCGTCCCGGTAGTTTTTCAGAGTTGTTTCCACCTGCCTGCTGCCGATTACTGCCTTCGTATGTCCCGGAAGCAGATACTCTGCCCTGTATTCCCTCATCTTATCCAGCGAATCGATCCAGCCGCTTATGTCACGGTACTGACCGCCGCGGATCGCATATAAGTTCGGCCAGGATTCATAATAGTTGTCACCGCAGCAGAGAACCCGGTGCTGCGGGAACCAGACGAAGATCTGGTCATCCGTCTCTCCGGGTGCTGCCGCCAGAACTGCCTTAATGCCGTCTGACTCCAGTTCCAGCAGCTCCTCCTCAAACAGTTCACTGCAGGGAAGATTCCCCTTCTCACCGTTAATTTCATTTCGCGGTCCGATTCCGACACAGATGTTTTCTTCCGGCGTTAAGCCAACGCCAAACTGCCTGGCCCCCCGCACTCCGCAGATATCCCGGATCATACCGGTTCTGCCGTATTGAGGGTAGGTCGGTTTCCTTCCAATAATCCGCGTACCCGGTTCTGCAAATACCGACGCCCCGGAGGTGTGGTCGAAATGGAAGTAGTGGGTATAGATAATGGTCCTGATGGGCTTATCCGTCAGTTTTTTAAACGCTTCCTTTACCTCCTCCGCCGGAGCGGTGCCGTTTAACGTATCCACCAGAATACAGGAATTTTCTCCTATAACCAGCGTACAGGTACTGCCGCCATACCCCAGTGCAAAATACACATTGTCACAGATCTTTGTGATTCCCTTTGGGAAACCGTTTTCCGCCTGTCTTTTTAACTTTTCCTCTCCTGCATAAATCATGGTCTGACCTCACTTTTCTATTTAACTTCGATATCGAATCTTTTGTTGATACTATAATACTTCGATATCGTATTATTGTCAAATAGAATTGATTTTTTTCAGAATGTCTCCTCAAAGAAACATTCTGCCCTCCCATTTCGAACCATGAAAACGGATCAGGAAAACCACTGCCCGGAACATCCAGTCTAAAAACATGGCGAACCATACACAGATGACGCCAATATCCAGGATTTCCCGGAATAAAGCGCTGCACCCGACGCGGAACACCCACATGGAGATCATGGACACAGCCATGGTAAAGCGGACGTCGCTGGCGGCTCTTAACGCGTCGGATATATTAAAAGCCGGTACCCAGAAGAAGAGACACGCCACGGCCTGCCACCTCACAATTTCAGAGGCCAGTTCCCACGTCTCGCGGTTCATCTGATAGAAACCCACCACCGGTCCCGCAAAAATCCAGGATAATACCGCGGCCGCTCCTGTCACCAGAAAGGATACCCCGGTGATCTTTTTTACGTAATACCTGGCCTGCTGGATCTCTCCTGCGCCGACGCAGCGGCCTACAACAGTAATCAGGGCGAGACCGATGGCAAATCCGGGCATATGGGTGAATTCAGAGATCGTAAGCGCCACCGCATTGGCGGCTATGGCCGCCGTTCCATAGGAGGTGACAATTCCCTGTACCAGCAGTTTTCCGATATGGAAAATGCTGTCCTCCAGACCGGTTGGAACCGCCAGCTTAAGAATATTTTTCACCATGAAGCCGTGCCAGCCGCTTCCAAAGAAGGATCGAATCCGGACAGCCCCTTTGTGATGGTATAAAAAAAGAAAAATGGCTGCGCTGCTGACGGCCCGTGCCAGAAAGGTTGCAAATCCGGCCCCGAACACGCCCCAGTGAAGGCCAAAAATAAATACAGCATTTAACACAATATTGATGATGCTCATAAAGAAGGATACGGAAAATGGCAGCGCAGCATTTCCCATGGAACGGAAAATGGCGCCGCAGCTGTCCAGCATCATCAGAAACGGATAGGAGGCCATGGAAAAGCAGAAATAAATCATGGCCTGGCGGAGAACCTCCGGCTCCGCTGAACCATAGAGACCGTATACCACCATTCTGCGAAACAGAAAACACATACCTGCCACTGCCAGGGAGAACAGAAGGGAAATCCCCAGCAGATGCTTTGCGGCAAGATTGGCCATATCCGCTTCCCGTTTTCCCAGATACTGGGTACAGACGATGGTTCCCCCTGTCACCAGCGCGGCAAACATGCTGTTAAATAAAAGGTTGATGGAGTCTATAAGGGAAATCCCCGAAATCGCTGTCTCCCCTACCGAGGCGACCATCAGCATATCGGCAATCCCAATGGTGCCCATAATTACCTGTTCACAAACCAGAGGTACTATCAGCTTTACCAGCTGCTTTCTGTCAAATAACATCTTATCACTTCCGTCTGTCCGCCTCTCTCCTGCCGTCATGAAAGATGCGGCAGTGTCTCAAGAATTGAGTTTAAATAGGAGAGGCTTTTTTTAGCGGCAGTCTCTGTATCTGGCGCATTCGTGATTTCCAGGGCCAGCGCTCCGCGGTAACCTACACGGTGCAGGGCTGTCAGTGTTTCCGTGAAATTATAGTGGGCATGCCCCGGATACCAGCGGTTATTATCCGCCACATGGACGTGGCAGACGGCACTGCCGGCGCTTTCGATCGCTTTGCCGATATCGTCTTCCTCGATATTTAAGTGAACCGTATCCAGATGAAGCTTCAGCCGGTCAGAGCCCACCGCACGCAGGAGCCCGGAGGCCTCCCTGATCGTGGTTCCATAATCGCTCTCAAACCGGTTCATCACCTCAAAGCCCAGGGTTACGTCGTGTGCTTTTGCTTCCTTTGCGCAGAGCTTTAAGCTCTCCGTCAGATTCCGTTTAAATGCTTCTCCATCCTGGCCGCAGTCGGAAAATCTTCCCGCGATGAGACCGATGATAACGATGCCATGGAACGGGGCGGCTGTCACCATGTGTCCGGTCAGACGGCGTATGGCCGCCGCCCGCTTCTCCGGATCCGAGCTTCCGAGACAGATGCCGTCCCGCTCATAGGCGGAACCGGTTCCGATGGAAGTGAGAACTACGTGATTCTCCGCCAACAGGCGGTATAACCGTTCCCGGTCGATCTGGTCCGAGTCGTAAATGTGAAGTTCCACAGCGCGGTATCCCAGCGCGGCCATCTGGGGAATCGTCTCCTCAAACGGTCCCCGAAACAGAATGGGATCATCTCCGCCCGCAGCCGTACTTGCCGTAGCGGCAATCGTCATACTCATGTTCTTTCTCCTTCCGTGCCGGAATTGATAACAGTACTGCCTGTCATGGTTTGATTTCCGGTTATTTGGCCGATATGTTCAAAAATCATGGGCTCGCCTTCACAGCCGCTTATGGAGACGTCGTTCAACACCAGTTTCTGGACATTGTTGATGTAGAGTCCCATTTTTGCAGTCAGCCCGATGTCATCCATCATGGCGGGCTCATCCGGTTCCGGATTTTCATCGTAATCGATGGTCACATGGTCGAATTCCACGTAATCTACCTTTTTCTCAGGAAGTCCATACAGAAATGCTCCGGCTACATGGCAGTTGCGAGCCTCGATATTGCGGAACACCATCTGCTTCACGGAGGGCGTCCGCTCATCCACCGGAAGAGGCGACTTGCATTTCACATAATCGGAATGGCAGTCGGGATCACAGCAGTTGTAAAAGGAATTTAAGACAAAGGGAGTCAGCACATGGTCCATGCGGATATTCTCAAAACAGATATCTTCCACAACGGCGTCTTTTCCTCGTCCGCGCCTCGTCTTGATCCGCAGTCCGCGGTCGGTGTGCAGGAATAAACAGTCTTTTACGTGAACGTGTTTCACTCCCGCCGCCATCTCACTTCCGATGGTCACCGCGCCGTGTCCGTTGTTCATACAGCACTGGCGCACCTCGATGTTCTGCGACGGCACCTTGTATTTATGGCCCATATAGTATTTCCCGGACTTGAGTGCGATGCAGTCGTCTCCCAGGGAAAAATAGATGCCGGCAATTTCCAGACCATTCACCGATTCGGGATCCATGCCATCCGTATTCGGGGAATCCCATGGATTTAAGATCGTCAAATCGAGGAAACGGAGATCATCCGAAAAATAGGGATGAAGATTCCAGGAAGGACTGTTCTGTATGGTGACTCCGTGAAGAACCACGTGGTCACAGTGATTTAAAAATACCATACGGGGCCGGAATGCTATGATTTTGGCCCTGTCGTCCTCCCACCAGTCGTCAAAGGTGGCGCATCCATCCAGGGTACCTTCCCCGGTAATCACTACATTTGACACGTGAATTCCCGTAATCATGCTGGTAAAGATATCGAGAGGATTTCCCTCCCACGATCCGAGATTATATTCCCCTGTCTCATCATAGCTCTGAATCATACCGGGAAGCACACCGAACTTCTCCCGTTCTGCATGGCCCAAAAGCACGGCATTTTTACCGATGTCCAGTGTGAAGTCACTTTTTAAAAACAGGCTGGTCACAAGATACTTCCCCTCCGGTATATACACTCTCCCGTCTTTCGGACAGGAGGCGATCGCCGTCTGGATGGCCAGCGTATCATCATGGATCCCGTCACCCTTCGCGCCAAATCTCCGCACGTTCAGCGTGACAAATTCATAGTCAGTGCGGACGGAAAACTCGGAACAGATGTCTCCGCCGCACCGCAGGGTTACGCGGTACTCCGTGTCGGGTGCAAGGCCCGACACGGTCTGGATCACGCGGCTGCTTGTCAGAACATACCGGCCATTCAGCCACACTTCATACTCTTTCTCTGTATAAAAGACTCCGAAGTCCTCCCACTCCAGCAGAAACTTCCGGGAAGTCTTAAAAATCACGTTTGCTTTCATATACTTACCCCTTTACACCTCCTGCCGCAATGCCGTCTACGAACTGATCCTGCGCCAGGAAGAATACGATCAGAGACGGAAGCAGGGTGATAACTGACAGTGCCAGCACCTTGTTCCACTCAAAGCCGGTTTCCGCATCTGTCAAGAGACGCAGGCCGAGGGAAGTCGGATACTTTTTCACACTGTCGATATAGATTAACGGTCCCTGGAAATCGTTAAACGCCCACATGAACTGGAACAGCGCCACGGAGACGATCGTTGGCTTTACCATGGGTACCACGATGTATACCAGTCTTTGGAAGGAATTACAGCCGTCGATCTCCGCCGCTTCCTCCAGTTCCCTGGATACGGACCGCATGAACTGAACCAGCATAAAGATGAAGTACGGTTCGGCTCCGAAAAAGGCCGGAACGACCAGCGGCAGATAGGAATTCGTCCATCCCCACGTCCGGAATAACAGGAACTGGGGAATATTTAAGACAACCTGCGGCAGAAACAGCGTCGCCAGCAGGATAGAAAACCAGAAATTCTTTCCCGGAAACTCGAACCGGGAAAAACCGTATGCCGTTACGACACTGGCCACCACCGCTCCGATCACCTTCGGTATGACGATCTTGAAGGTATTGATCAGATAAAGACTGTACGGATTGCCCGTCGCGGTCCAGCCGTCGATGTAAGCCTGAAACGACGGACTCTTCGGAAGAAAGCTGATGGTCGAGTAAATTTCATTGTTGCTGGCCTTAAAAGACGCGCCCACCATCCAGAGCATCGGGTAAAACATGACGAAGCCAACCAGAATCAGAACGGTATAGCGAAGGACCGTGCTGACCTGTTCTCTTGTTTTCTTACTCATCCTTATCGTCCCCCCTATCTCTCATCATCCGAGTAATAAACCCAGTACTTCTGGCTGGCAAAGGAAGCCACGGTCAGAGTACAGATGATAATAAACAACAGCCACGCCATCGCGCTGGCAAGTCCCATCTCATATGTGCGGAACGCATTCTGGTAAATCAGCAGAGAGATCAGCGTCGTCGAGCCCAAAGGACCTCCCTTTGTGATGATAAATGCGCTGTTGAACTCCTGGAATGCCTCGCAGAGCTGTGTGATCAGATTATAGAAAATAACCGGTGTAATCAGCGGTACCGTAACAGAGAAGAACTGCCTCCATTTTCCGGCGCCATCGATCGAAGCGGCCTCGTAAAGTTCCTGCGGAACGCCCTTTAGCGCAGCCAGAAAAATCACCATAGCGGAACCAAACTGCCACACGCGAAGCAGGCAGATTACGAAGAGTGCATAGTGGGTGCTGCCAAGGAAATTAATCTTTTCACCGCCGAACATCTGGATAAACTGATTGATTAAACCGTCCCCCTGGAAAATGAATTTCCACACAACCGCGATTGCCACGGAACCTCCCAGGATGGAAGGAATGTAGTAGATGGTCCGGAACATTTTCACGAATTTCAGTTTAAAGTTTAAGATATATGCGATGAACAGGGAAAACGCCAGTTTTAACGGCACCGTGAGAAATGCATATTGAAATGTTACCTTAAACGCTTTTATGTATTTCTTTGTATGAAATATGCTTAAATAGTTATCGAGACCGATGAATTCCGTTCCCGGCTTAAATAAGCTGTAGTTAGTAAAGCTGTAAAACAGGGACATGATAAATGGATAAAATTTAAAGATCATGAATCCTATTATCCATGGAAGGATGTAGAAAAATCCCCTGTATTTACGGTAAAAATTCTTCCAGTTTCGTGTCTTTGCAGGCTGTGCTTCCATACTCTCACTCCTATCAATCCATTTTCATCAGTTCGGCCGTTACCATCATAAGTACCCCCACGGCCTTTACATCATCATCAACTACCGGCTCCGATAAGTAGTAGGCGATGCTTCCATCCCGTTCTGTACGGGGTCCCAGACCTGCCACTGCGCACGTTCCGGATAAATGGTAAGCTCCGTCTTCTGCCTGGTATATGTTCTGTTCCAGCACGGCATCGTAGATTTCTTTTCCTCTTTCGGCATATTTTTCTTCCAGAAGAGCGCCCAGGCGGCAGCCCTTTAAAACTGCGTAGGCCACCATGAGCGACCCTGATGTTTCCAGGTAATTCCCCTCCTGATCCGGCAGTGCAGGAAGCTGGAAGAACAGTTTGCTCTTCTCATCCTGATACTTTAAAATTCCGTGAACCGCCTCTCTTAAAAGCTCACCGAATCTGGCTTTCACCTCATAGATTTCCTCGGAAGCCAGCTCATAGCAATCCACCAGCGCCATTAAATACCAGCCGATGGAGCGAAGCCAGAAGTTGGGTGACAGCCCCGTCTCGGGATCGGCCCATTTTCTGTCTTTGTATTCGTCGTAAGCGTGGTAATACAGGCCGGTCTTCTCATCATAGAGAAGCGTTCTTGCCTGGTTGAACTGGTTCATAATATCGCTGTAATTCTTCCGTTCGTTAAAACGGTTTTCATACTCCATATAAAACGGCTGTCCCATGTAAAGGCCATCCAGCCAGACCTGGAACGGATAGATCAGCTTATGCCAGAAATTGCCGGTAGTCAGGCGGGGCTGATAGGTCAGCTGGGTCATCAGAGTATCGCACGCCCTCCTGTACCGCTCCTCTCCTGTCTCATCATAGAGAAAGTAGAAGATTTTTCCCGCATTGATAAAATCGAGATTGTACTCTTCCCGGTGGTAACTCTTTATCGTTCCGTCCTCTTCAATATAGGGACTCACCATCTTTACGATAAAATCCAGATACTCCCGGTCTCCCGTCAGCTTATAAAGACGGGAGGCGCCGACAAATAAGCAGCCGTCCTCATAATTCCATTCATACATGGACTGACCATCAATTTCCACCAGATAATCGTCGAGCCCTTCGTAATTTTTCATGTATTCTTTGAAGAATGGTGTCAGATTCATTAAATACAGCTCCTCCTTTTTATTTTTAGTTGAATTTTCCAGACAATTGGCTGAAAAAGGGTACAAAAAGGGAACGCCGCCCCGGCAGCGTCCCTTTTTTGTTATATCCTGTCACTCTTAATTAGTATGGGTTAGCCGCATTCACGTCATTGATGGAATCGATTAGGTACTGTGCCATCTCCGCCGGATCTGCTCCTGCGCTTAAGTTGTCAAATACTTCATAGTAAGCGCCGGTACGCTCCTTTAATGCAGAGTTCTCAAAATTAGGATCAAAGGTATAATGACAGAACGCAAGCACCTTCTGGTTGCCTTCCAGCGTCTGACCGCCTAAAATGTCCGCATCCTCCAGAATCTTCTTCGCAGCTGTGTTGCACACGGTTCCGCGCTCGGTTCCCATTAATTTCACGCCATTTTCGTTGGAGGTGATGTACTCCAGAAGTAAGGCGGCCTCTTCCTTGTGTTCAGAGGTCTCTGTGATGGCGAAGCCCTGGGAAACCTTGCTCATACCAGCCGGATTCGGTCCCAAATCGGTCGGGTAGTCGCCCAGTACCAACTCCTGGCCTTCATCTAAAGAGTCAGCGATTTCCTGAACGTTGGAATCATACTCGGTCAGTCCTGCGTAGTGTCCGTCCATCCACTTCTTGTTGGATAAGAAATTTTCCGCACCGTCCCCGGCAATGGTGGCGATCTTCGGGAATACATGGTCTTCCTCCAGAGAGTTGATCCATTCCATGCCCTCTGTCACTTCTTCCACCGAGTAATTGACGGATAAATCCTTAATCCATTCTTTTCCGTACTTCTCCTGCAGGTACATGACCATCCAGATCATTCTCTCGTAGCCTTCCTCGGCCAACGGATAGTAATCGTCGCCCAGTTTTTCCTGAAATGCCTTTCCCGCCGCGCGAAGCTCTTCAAAAGATGTGGGAATGGCAACACCGGCCTTGTCGAAGGTAGTCTTGTTGTACATCGGAAGCTTTCCTGTGATGGAAATCGGAACTCCCTGAAGCTTTCCGCCGACGGTCATGGCTGCCAAGTTGGTCTCTGACCAGTTGTCAAGGGAGATGATGTCTTTAAACTGATTTAAATCTGCGAACTTGGAACCGTCGGATGAAAACTGGTAAAGCCAGTTCCAGTTAATCTGCATCAGATCAGGAGCGGTTCCTCCTGCCAGCTGGGTGGCCACTTTATCGGTCCAGCCATCCCAGGAGGAGTATTCACATTCTACGGTTACCCATGGATATTCCTGTTCAAATGCCTCGACGGCCGCCATGGTCGCCTTATGTCTTGTCTCACCGCCCCACCAGGAGAATCTCAGGGTGACCGGCTCTTTTCCATCCGTCGTGGATGCGCCGCCTGCAACTGTGGCTGCCTCCTGAGACGTCTGTGCCGCCGCCTGTGTCGTTTCTTTTGCGCCATTGCCCCCGCATGCCGTAAGTGATGCTGCCATTGCCGCAGCTAAGACCGCAGCCGTTATTCTTTTCATCATATTAAGTCCCTCTCCTTGTATGAATTACTGAGCTTTTTTTGCCGCCAGCTCTGCCTTTGTCAGTTCAATCTCAAACCAGACGTAGTTCACCGTCTCATCCGGTTCAATTTCAATCGCATGTTCAATGTCGGTTGGAATGAAGGCCCAGTCGCCTTCGTGAAGCTCGATCTCCTCATCCGCCGCACGGTAGATGAATTTCGTACCCGGCATTCCATAATACCACTGATAAAGGTTGTCGTGGCTGTGAGGATCCGCCTTGTTCGGTCCTTTTCCGATGATGGCGCCCATCGTCATACGGGTAAGAAAATGGGTATCCAGAATAGAAAGCGCTTTGATGCCTTCCGGACGGAAGCCTTCAATATATTCGATGCAGCCGCTCAGCGGACAAAATCTCGGCAGTGCAATGTGCCAGTGATCGAACTGCTCGTAATCTTCCGGAAGCATGACACAAGTCAGCTGCAAAAATTCCATGTCTGTTACGGCGTGTAAAAGATTCTCTTCTTTGTCCATGTTTGGAATAAACAGAGACGGTTCCTCGATGTTAAACGCCTTCTTCGGTGTGGCCACATAGCCTTCGCCTTTGGTAAAGTAATAAATCTGTGTCTGATCGCCAAAGGTTTCCAGCGTCACCACGGTTCCTGCTGCCACCCTGCATTTGTAGGTATGTACGCCTTCCACCATGCCCGGAAGCATCTCTGCCCTTAAAATTCCATTGCCTGCTGCCTCAAACTTCATGTCTTCTTTTTTCTGATAATGAATCACTGACATTTTGAATAACCTCCCTAATTATGTTTCATATAATCTTTCCAGAGAGATTGATAATCCTGTAAAACCTCCTCCCGGCTCAAATCACCGGTTAAGTAAAAGCCCCAGAGTTCGGCACTCTTATTTTTCAGTTCCCCCGGAAGGCAGTTGACTACGTCGAGCGCGGTCTCGCCTTCGTTTATGCTTTTCTTTACTTCGGCCGCCAGAGGAGACAGCCCCTCTAAGCTTTCGTCGTTCATGTCCATGACCGGAAGACAGCCCATCGTCTCTTTTAGATACCGGGACGCTTCCTCCGATGTGGCAAGCCAGTAAAGGAACTCCCCGGCTTCCTCCGGATGGCGGCTGCTTTTTACCACAGACAGCGCCTGCACTTCCACGATCAGCTTATTTCTCTCCGCTTCCTCGTAGAGGGGGATCGCTCCGATGGAAATATCCTTTTCCAGTACCGGTTTGGACTTTGCCAGAACCGGCGCAAGCCAGCTGCCCTCGTCATTTAGCATTGCGTATTTTTCGATGAAGAAGTAATCTCTCGCGGTCGGTGCTCCCGTCGTTAAGGAATCCCGGTTTCCGAAGCGAAGCGTCAGATCAAAATAGTCCGCCAGCGCCTGCCAGTTCTCTTCATACTCCTGCTGCCGCTCCTCTTCTAACAGAGATTCCATATATGCGGCAGGATTGTCCGCCGCCATCGCAGGAAGCATGAATAAGTTATTGGCCATGGTGAGCAGCGTCTCTTTATAATGGTTCATCATGGGCTTTATTTCCTGGTCTTCCAGATCCGTGCATAACTGTTCAAATTCGGATTTTGTGACGGGAAAACGATCCCAGCCGGCTGCTTTTAAAAGCTTTCTGTTATAGGCGATCCCGATCCCCTGAATCTGAATGGGGACTGAGTAGACCGTTCCCTCCAGACTTCCCATGGTGCGGTACGGCATCGGAAGCTTCTCCAGTGAAGTGAAATCTTCCAATGGAAGCAAATGGTCTTTCCATTCTTCCATGGAGCCCTCAAAGCCTACGCAGATGATATCCGGAAGCTTCTGTGATGCCAGACTGACCCGCAGCAAATCGGAATACATACTGCGGTCCACCAGATTCCACTCAATGCGTTCAATCTCCGGGTGATCCTTTTGATACAGTTTTTCCAGTTCTTTCCCATAGCCGCCCCATTCGGAAGACGGCATGCTCACTGTCAGCACAATTCCCGGTTCTGCGGGTAAATCCGCCGCATCACGTTCCGCATTTTGGCTTCCGCACCCTGTTAATCCCAGTATAATCCCCGCTGTTATCAAACCAGTTTTAATCCTTCTCTTCATCGTAAAACACTCCCCCTGATGGATTGATATCACAATATTTCTTTTAGTATACCATGACACTTTCAGGGAGGAAACTAAAAATAGCCATCACTCTGTTTTCTGGATTCTCTCTCTCTTTCTTTGTTGTGACTTCATTGTAATAGAATGCGGCTCTTTTTTACACTCACGTTTTTGATATGATAGGAGGACAATTTTGACTTCACCGTTTGGAAGAAAGGAATGCACACCCAAACACTTAATGAGGTCTTTCACGAATTTAGTGTTTATGGTAGAATGGTGTCAGATCACTGTGGGGTTGGGGGAAATAAGTGTATGAACAGTCAGCGTTTTGTCAGCATCCGAATCAAATTATTATCACTGCTCTTTATCTGTATTCTCGTACCGTTTCTGGTATATTGGTTCTTTTCCTACGAGTATATCAAAACGTCTCTGGACGAGGAATTTGTCTCTCAGACGACCGATACGATGCACGCCACCGGAAACAGCATTTCCGACTATGTGAAGCTGGTGGATTATACGGCGCGCGGTCTCTACTTTAACTCCGAGGTCATGGATATTCTGTCGGGAAGGGAACAGTCTGTATCCAGCTACCGCCTGCTTCAGACGGAATCGCGGATCTTTGATTTTCTGCAGACGCTCTATTCCAGTGTGCCGGACGCCTCGCAGATTCAGCTTTCCGCATTTAACTTAAAAAAATCCCTGCTGCTCCAGTCCGATATGCAGCGGTATGAAAAGGACCATATTTACTTAAGCCAGGAGCGGCGTTTCCCCTGCGAACCGTACCACTCCTATGTGACATCGGCTCATATGCAGTCCAACTATAATTTCCAGGAATTGTCCGGAAGAGAATTTTCCCTGGTTTTTTCTCTGCACATGCCGATTTACCAGATTCCTTCCGTCACTGATTCCCTGGGAGAAATAACCATCGACATTCCCGTATCTGTCTTAGATTCCATCTGTTCCCCCCTGTTTAAGGAAAAGGAATACCTCTGTCTGGTAGATGGGAATGGAAGTTACGTCTACAGCAGCAAACCGGAAGAAATAGCCACACAGACCCGCAATCCGGTTATTCAGGACATTCTTTCCGCCTCCCTGGAACCGGGAGACCCCGTGGTCCTCGACGCGGATTCCGAGGATATTGTCATCTGCAGCCGCATCTCGGAGGCTCCGGTGGACTGGTATTTAATCAAAATATCACCGAAAGCCTTTGTATATGAAAAGGCAAGCCGCTTCTTCCACATGATGCTGTACTCCTTTATCCTTGTAACGCTGGCGGAGATCCTTCTGATCGTCATAACCGTCATTCGCTTTACCGCGCCGATCCGCAAGGTTACGGCCTATGCGGAAGCCGTCAGTGCCGGCGATCTGGATGCCAATATGTCTTCCTATATCACCTACACGAAAAATGATGAGATTGGATCGCTGCTCATTACTATCCGAAAGATGATGTACTCCATCAAAAACTTCATCATACACCAGTATCAGCTGGAGCTGGCAAACCGGACAAGTGAATTAAAGGCCCTTCAGGCTCAGATCAACCCTCACTTTATCCACAACACGCTCCAGTGTCTGGCAACCAATGCCTTAGAGGGCGGCAATCTGCCTCTGTACCAGTCCATCACGGCTCTGGGCCAGATGATGCACTACTCCATGGATACCGCTCACAATCTCGTTCCTCTAAACAACGCGCTTCATTACATCGAGCTGTATTTGAAGCTTCAGAAGCTTCGTTTTCCAAATTCACTGGAGACAGAATTTGATATATCCGATGAGGCGGGAACCATGCTGATCCCGAAGATGACGCTGCAGCCTCTGGTTGAAAATTCCATACGCCATGGGAATCTGCTGAAGCTGGAATGCAGCCGCTTAAGCATCCGTGCGTATGCAGAAGGCAACTATCTTCACCTCTTCGTGATCGATACCGGAACCGGAATTGCGGCAGAAAAGCTGGAAGAACTGACCCGTTCTCTTCATCAGGTAAAGGCAGCGGCGGCTTCCTCTGACGCGGTAACCTTTGTCGACTCCCTAAACCGCTTTTCAAAAGAGCAGCCATCCCGCAGTTCTGCTGTTTTAAAGAGCGAACAGCAGCTGGAGGCAGATAAGGAAAACCGGTACGTATCAAACAACATCGGGATGCAGAACGTCTATCAGCGTCTCCTGCTGAATTATAAAAACCAGTGTTCCATGGAGATTCTTTCCGATGGAAAGACTGGCACCACCATACATATCCAGGCGGACTACCGGATGCTGGAATACACAGAAGAAAGGAGCAGGTCATGAAAGTACTGATCGTAGATGATGAAGCCCACGTGATCCGGGCCGTAAAACTTCTTGTTCCGTGGCAGGAGCTTGGGATCACAGAAATCCATGAGGCCCTTACGCCCCAGGAGGCGATCCGTATCATGGAGGCAGAACAGCCTGAGATCCTGATTACCGATATCGTCATGCAGGATTTATCCGGCATTGATTTGATGAAATATATTACGGGAACCATGCAGCACATCAAGGTTATCGTCATTTCCGGCTATAATAACTTCGACTATGTGAGAAGTTCCCTGCAGCATGGAGGTGTGGATTATCTCTTAAAGCCGCTGGATCAGGACCAGCTGATCGCGGCTGTAAAAAAAGCGGTCCTCGCCTGGAACCAGGAACACAATTTGTATCATACGGCTCTGGTACATAAGGATCAGATCAGTTCCATGACGGCCTTATGCCGGGAAAACCTGGTGTCAAGACTGATTCATGGCGATCATCCGGAGCATGCATACAATAAGCTGACAGAACTGTCTCCCGAGCTGTCCGGCCTCACCGACTGCGGGATTGCCTATTTTAATGCCGAGCCATTCGTCCTTCCCGGGGATGATTCCTGGAAAGAACCGTTTCACCGCTATCGCGATTCCATTTCTGCTTTCTTAACCAGATGGAATGCCGGTTTTCTGCTTCCGGCAGACCGCGTCCATGAGATCACGGCGTTTTTGACTGTATGGGATCCGTCATTAATGGAAAAGCTGAAGGAATTCCTGACAGACAGGCAGAGCACTCTGCCATTTCCTGCATGCATGGGAATTGCTTCCGGCCGTTTTCCTGCTGGAATTATAGAAGTATATCAGGAAGCCAAAAAGGCATTCGGCGCCTTTGATATGGCTGTCTTTTCTCCTGTATCTTTCAAAACGGATTCCCTGACGCAGGTCATGCAACTTCGAATGACAGACAGTCAAAAGGAGCTGGATAACCGCATGCTGCTCTCCGCCTTTCTAACCGGCAATGAAGAGCTGATCGCTGACAGCCTTGCTCTCTGGATCAAAAACCGCACGGCAAATTATAACCCGTATCTGGCTGTTATATGGAACGCCGTACAGGATGAAAACCAGCTGATTGACTCATGGGCGGATCTGCTGAAACAACGCCATAAAGGCTTTGTTCACGCTTCCGGCTATCAGGTTATGCGCTTCTGCGATACCATGGATGAATCCATGCATTTGTCTTTTCCCCGCTTTTTGAAGCGGATGCAGGCGGATATCTCGTTTCTCTATCAGGAACTTAAGTCTGTACACGCTCCGGAGGCAGACATGATTTACCAGGTTGCCCACTACATTGAACTGAATTATAACCAGCCCTTCAGCCAGGCCGCCTGTGCGCAGATGTTTTTCGTCAATCAGGAATATCTTTGCCGTAAGTTCAAACAGACGTTTCATGTGACCATGATTACTTATTTGAACAATATAAGAATCAGCCACGCAAAGGATATGCTGAAGGATCCCCTGGTAAAGATACGTCAGATCGCTCATGAAGTGGGATTTGAGGACGAAAAATACTTTTCGCGCCAGTTTAAAAAATCCGCGGGTATGACGCCGAATGATTACAGAGCGCTTTATATGGAAAATATTGGGGAGTAAGACAGAGGGAACGGAGGCTGCCGAGAAGTGTGGTTCCTCATAAGGCTGAGAGAGATTTCGGAATTTTCGTTCCGCCAGGGAGCCGGGTCCGGAACGAAAATCCCGAAATCTCGGCTAAAGTAATTGACGAAAGCGGCTTTTCATAATTCTGTAAGTTTACAAGTTTATCCTGCTTCATTGCCGTTTTTACTTGCAAAGTACCCGACAATTGTTTATAGTATTACTATCATAGTTTTGATCGCCGCAGTATTCCGCTGCGCTGCATCTTCTGCCACAGCTTCTGAGTACAGAAGAATCCAGGCATTCTGCCGAAGAAATTCCACATTATTAAATCTAATACTGACCAAGGAGAATCGTGCTTATGAAAAAATGCAAACTGGAAGATTTAAACCTGATGGATGATTTCCTGTTTCAGGAAATGGTTTCCAAAGAAGGAATCGGGGAGGAATTCTGCCGGATTCTTCTCAGTACGATTCTGGGACGGCCTATACAGAAAATTAAAGTTATCCCTCAAAAAGTTTTACTCGGGATCGATACCGGCTGCCACGGCATCCGGATGGATGCGTATATTGAGGACAGGTCCGGAGACGGTATCGAGGTTGCCGCAGATATCTATGATATTGAGCCCAATAACACGTATGAAAAAGAAACACTGCCTAAGCGGACCCGCTATTATGATGCCCTCATCGACTCGCAGCTCCTGGAGACAGGGGCAGATTACAGCAAATTGAGAAATGTCATAATTATTATGATTCTTCCATACGATCCGTTTGGCATGGATCGTATGGTATATACGGTGAAAAACCATTGTCTGGAAGAACCGTCTGTTCCTTACGACGATGGCCTGGTAAAGCTGTATCTGTACACGAAAGGCACTGTCGGAAATCCTGGAAAATCTCTGTACGATATGTTAAAATATATGGAGAAGAGCACGGAAGACAATGTGACAGACGATAACATTGCCAAAATCCACGATCTTGTCAGTAAGGTGAAGCGTGATAAGGAGGTTGGAATTAATTATATGAAATCTTGGGAACGGGAACAGTTCATTCGCAGGGAAGGACTTGAAGAAGGACTGGCTGAAGGCTTGACGGAAGGTCAAAATCGGATCAATCAGTTAAATCTTAAGCTGATTGCCGCCTCCCGCACAGAGGATATGATCCGTGCGGCCGGGGACAAAGAATTTCAGCATAAGCTTTTGGAAGAATTCGGAGTCTGAATAAAAATCAGCAAAATCAGCCCACACAGCATTTTCCACCCTGCTGCGTGGGCTGATTTTTCGTTTAATATTCTGTCACCGTTTCATTTTATGAGTTTCTTTTTTCTTTGTATACATCTTTCGGTCTGTAGGCTCCAAAATATCAGATACGGCTGCAAACGGCAGTTTTCCCACCTCCACCACCCCATAACTGACCGATAGCCGGATCGGCACATTCTGCTCTTTGAAAGTCTCTTTCATCTTCTGACAGGCTTCTTCCAGCATGTTCTCCGCCTCTTCTTCCGTCTTATCCGGAATCAAAATCAGAAATTCGTCACCACCAAGCCGGCATATGTTGTCATCACCGAAAAAATCAGCCATCATCCGTGCCACACCCGTCAGATAGAGGTCGCCTGCCTTATGGCCGTGGGTATAATCAGCAGGATCAGAATCAGATACAGGTAATTCCCCTGATTATCCTCTGTCACTATATTATATGATGGAAATAAAAAAGTGGGAAGGGCCTGAGTTACCATGATAAACGACAGATGACTAAGCACACCTGGCATATCTCATAATAACTCCGGCCCTTCTTCTATTTTACAAATTGAATCTTACCCGCAGTCACGCATTTCCCTGACTTCCGGTCAAACAGCAGAATATCGTTTCCTTCGATATCCACACCGGCCTTCTCACCGATCTGGTAGGTGACGCCTCCAAAGATCACACCCGTCAGCAGGTAATCGCCGACACGGAGTTTCACGGTGGACTCCATACCGGTAGGCATGGCTCCGTAGATCGTAGCATTTAAGCTTCCCTGACCGGCAGGACTCAGCTTAATGCATTCCGGTCTTACGCCGATGACAAAGTCTTCGTCTGTGATCACAGGATCGTCTTCCACCGCGTAATCGCTCTCGTCAACCTTCGCAATATGGTATTTAAAGGTCTCGTCTTTATTTCCTTTTTCCACGGCCTTTTTGTCTTTTAAGATTTCCTGTTTTTTCTTCTCGGCCTCCTCATCAGCCTGGTTCCGTTCCATAAACCAGCGATCCATGGAAAGCGGTTTTTCCGGCAGGAATACGGCTTTTTCACCGTCCAGGACGGTCAGCTCCAGGGAACCATCAGTTCTCTGTCTGCCCTTTGCCTCCATGAAGTTGATAGAAGGATTCCCGACGAAATCTGCCACGAAGAGATTGCGCGGACGGTTGTATACATCTAAGGGGGCCTCGTACTGCTGGAGTACGCCGTTGTTGATGAGACAGATCTTTGTAGCCAGTGTCATGGCCTCCATCTGATCATGGGTGACATAGACGAAGGTACTGCCCGTCTCCACATGCAGACGCTGAAGCTCATAACGCATCTCCAGACGCAGCTTGGCGTCCAGGTTCGACAGCGGTTCATCCATGAAGAGCACCGCGGGTTCGGGAGCCAGGGTCCTGGCAATGGCAACACGCTGCTGCTGTCCGCCTGACAGTTCCGCCGGGTAACGGTTCATGAACGGTCCGATCTTAACGATACGGGAAACACGTCTCACCGCCTGTTCTACCTCTTCTTTATGAAGCTTTCTGTTCTCTGTCAATAGTTTCCCGCCGTTTACTACGGCAAATTCACTGTTTAATTCCTGGCCCTTTCCTCTGTAGGATGCCCGGATCGAATCCAGCTTTGTCTGCAGTTCTGCCGCTTTTGCCTTCGCAGCGCCGTCCGGGTCAGAACTCTCATGAATCTTAAAGTCAAACAGCGTTTTTGCCGTGTAGATCGACAGCGTGTAGGCGTCAATCAGTTTTAAGTAGACCTTATCCATATCCAGTCTGCCCTTTTTGTCCCGGCACTCTTCCACCAGCTCGGCGATCCGTTTTCCGTTCTTCAGGGCCTGTATCAAATCGTTTGCAGTCTTTGCTTCGAAATCAATCTGAGGCATTTCCTCCTTGATGTTGCTCAAACCGAAGGAAATGTTCTGATAAACCGTCATGTTGGGCCACAGCGCGTAGTTCTGGAATAAGAAGCCCACTTTACGTTTGTTAGCCGGTACATTGATCCCCGCCTCACTGTCAAATACCACCCGGTCTCCGATGGAAATCCGTCCGCTGGTAGGTGTCTCCAGTCCTGCGATCATACGAAGGGTCGTTGTCTTTCCGCAGCCGGAGGGGCCCAGCAGGGTGATGAAAGAATTATCTTCTATTTCAAGGTTTAAGTTATCTACCGCGTAGAACTTCCCCCATCTCTTTGTCACATTTGTCAATTTAATTTCTGGCATGTTAATTACCTCCGATACCGTCGTCCAGACTTGCTCCGGTCAGTTTATTTACTAATGTGTTAAATATCAGGATCGTTACGATCAGGATTAAGTTAATGGCGCTGGAAAATGCATATAATCCCATTTCATCAAAGTAATCCAGAGTCGTGGAAAGTATGAAGCCCTGCGTACAGAGAAGCAGGAATAAGGATAACTCTCTTAAACACGTCATAAACGGAAGCATATATCCGCTGATGATAGCCGATTTCTGAATCGGTATGATGATTCGGAACATCCTCTTAAACCATGGCAGATCCTGAATAATCGCCGCCTCCTCAATCTCATTGCTGATCTGAAGCATGGAGTTTAGGGCGCTTCTGCTGGCAAATGGTATGTACTTGATGGTTCCTGCGATGATTAACAGCGTATAGGTGTTGAACAGATTGATCTTTTCGTTGGAAAAGAGAATGAAGAACGCGGCGCCAACGGCGATGGAAGGCATTAAGTACGGCAGGAATGCCACGCCATTTACGTAGTTGGCCCATTTGCTTCTCCTGTTCTTGGATACCGCATATCCAATTAAGGTACCGATCGTACCGGCAATCAGCGCACAGCATACGGAGACGAGAAGCGTGCCCCAGAATGCGTGCCAGATCGTGGAGTTATATAAGATTCCCTTCTGCCCGTACATCCCGTTTTCCGTGATATTTTCACTGGTCAGCCACCATTTTGTTGTCAGGTTGCTTAAATTTTTTGTATATAAAAAGCTGTAATCTCCCGGGTTCGGAAGAAAGGTTTCCAGTGCAAAGGAAAGAATTGGGAATATACTTGTGAAGAAGGTGGCTGCAATCATCACAATACCGATGACATACTTTCCCATTTTCCCCAGATTGATCTTGGAGAGCTGGCCCGATTTACCTGTAACTGTGGTATAATTCTTTCTGCTCTTTAAACTCACCTGGTTCATGGTCAGAATTGCCACTCCGAATACCATCATGATAATGGCAAGAATACTGGCCTCACCGGTATACTTGGAGTTCATGGAGATATATTTGGTGGATAGCGTCGTAAAGCCCAGATAATGCGGTACCGGGTAGCTTCCCATGGCGCTTCCGAATACCAGAAGTACGGTGGACAGAATAGCCGGTTTTACCATTGGAAGGGTAATCCGGAACATGGTTTTCCATTTCGGCGTATCGAGAATGGTGGCAGCCTCTTCCAGATTGGCATCCATGTTGCGGAAAATGCCGCCGATGAGGATATAGGCAAATGGGGCGTAGTGAAGCCCCAGGACAACCGCACTGGGAAAGAGTCCCTGACATACCCACTTGGGCGCCAGTATTCCAAACAGGGAGGCCAGCAGTCCATTGGCCGTTCCCACCACCGCATTGCTGTTAAATAAATTCTGCCATACAACCGCCAGAGTCCACTGAGGCATGATATACGGAAAAATAAAGATGGAACTCAAATACTTTTTAAATTTTAAATTGGTCCTCGTGACAAGGAAGGCAAACACGCCGCCATACAGGATCGAGATAAGACAGGTCAATACCGCTAAAAGCAGCGTATTCCATAACGGTTTCCACAGATTCGTTCTGGCCAGCCGGCTGGTAAATAAGTCAACATAGTTGACAATTGTATAGCCCGATGCCTTTCCCGTTAAATGGGCATCGATGGTTCCCGGATGGATCATGAGCGTATCCTTCACAATTGCCACGATTGGTGCAACCGTTGTAAAAGTCAGCACAATGCCGAACAACAGAAGGATGATATTCTGCGGTTTGGAAAAGTATGTCTTGATCTTATTAAGCACGATGACCTTATTGTTTGACTTACGATTAACTGTCTGGTCCATAGCTAACTCCTTATAAAATGGGCTGCCGCATTAAGAACAGCCTTAATGCGGCACACCCGTTATCTTATTGCTGCGAGTAATCGGCTACTGAGCTGAATCGCTGTATTTTGTCAGCAGCTCAATCCAGCTTCCTACGGTAAAGGATACATCTGCGCAGTATTCCGGATCTTCCAGAACCAGCTCGCCGTCGGTGGTCCACCACTCATATCCTCTGTCATTCTTGCTGTCAAATTCGTTTTCGCCCTTGTCGTTGTAACCGCCCTTGCTGTGGCCGTAGATCTTTTCAGTCTCTTCCATAACCTTTGGATTGGAAGAATAACCGCCCATATCTTTGCCCCATGCGGAGAATCCGTCTGCCGTGTTGGTCATATAAGCGATGAATGCACAGGAGGTCCACGGAAGCGGGCTGTTGTTGGTCAGGAATAAGTAATGGCAGTAGCCGTAGCCGCCGATGCCTTTATAGCCATCCTGATAAGCCGCAACCTTGATATTGTTAACAGATACTTCCGATGATTCCTCTACGGAACGGAGCTTTGAATAGACGAGAAGTCCGCACTGGTCAGTTGCCGTCTTGGATACCAGTGTGTTGCAGATCGGACCGTCATCAGTCTGCTCATTGTAGTTCTCTACCCAGAGCTTGATCCATGCGAGAGCGTAGGCGCCGTTTTCACCGAGCCCCAAATCAGCGGCATCCGTTGCCATCTCGTCGATGACCGGTTTGAAATAAGCCTGTTTGCTGCTGTCTAATGCATCATACGCGTCTTTTAACCAGCCGGCATACTTATCTTCTGTCAGCATGTACAGGAAGTTCTTGCCTACCACCTCTGAGTCAATATCCATGTATAACGGGTGAACGCCCTCTGCCACGAAATCCCAGCAGTTGTTAAATTCAGCAGTTCCCGTAGAGTTGTACATAAATACTTTGTTCAGTGTCTGTAACGGAAGAAATCCTGTGTACGCATCTGCGGTGGTTCCGTTGGCCTCCGCCCATTCCTTCGGAATAAAGGTCTTTAAAATTCCGGTCTGAACCATCTTGGACTCAATCTGATTGCCATCCTGGATCAGTGTCATGGCAAATGTTCCGGTGGATTTTAAGGAGTCTGCCGATAACTGTTCAAAGATCTTATTGTTCTTTGGCTGCTGCCATTCATATTCCATCGTATAGGACGGATCGACCGACTGTAAGTATTCGATGAACAACGGAAGGGCTGTCTTTCCACGGCTGGAGTTTCCGACTCCGTAGAACGTTTTTCCGTTGGACTCTTCAATCGCCTTCTTTGCCAGTTCTTCCATACTCATGGACTCGGCTTCTTTGATGATCTTCTCTACTTCTGAAAGGTTCCCATCATCCGCTTTCGGTTCCTCTGCCTTTGCTTCGGTCTCAGGAGCCTTCGTCTCCTCCCCTTTCGCAGCCTCTGTCTGGGCTGCCGGTGCTGCGGTCGTTGGATCCGCTGCCTTGGAACCGCAGCCGGCCAGTGTTGCCGCCAACATGGTACTGATTAGAACTGCTGATAAAATTTGTTTTTTCACTTCTTACTCCTCCTTCTTCTTTTCCTGCCTTTTCGATGCTGCAGCATCATCTGATGTACTCATTATATCTGGTCTCTTCGTCATTTTGAACTGGACTATCCTGTTATTCCTTTGCCTATTCTGACATTTTGCATTATTTTTTTCGTTTATGCACATTTATTTTTATCTATATTGTACGCGTTTGCTCTGAAATAATCAGAAATCCCAGTGCGGATTGGTGATTATTTCGGTTCCTGACACTGTGGTCACTGTATTTTTTCATATACCATCTGTTTCAATGATTACCTGCTTATGATATACTTGATACAATGAAGAAACCAGAAAAGGAGGCAACACAGCCATGAAGCACTATATCATCGTAAAATTTTCTGAAACTGTCCAGGAGAAAGCCGCCCTGTATCCTGAAATAGAAACTCTCTTTAAAAAGGCAGAAAAAATAGAAGGTATCCACCGGGTATCCTTCTATCCTTCCGTGATTGATCTGCCAAACAGATACGATTTTATGATTTTGTTGGAAATGGAACGCGGTGCGCTTCCTGTTTTCGACGCCTCTGATATTCACCGCGACTGGAAATCAAAGTACGGCAGCCTGCTTTCCGCGAAGACGATCTTTGACTGTGACTGAACCACGGAAAGACGGGGAATCCTCTGCACGCTGAATCAGCGTCAGAGCGTCCGCAGTCTTCCGGCCGTGTGGTCCTAAGAATTTGCAGCCTGGTATTCGGAGGGCGTAACTCCCGCTATTTTCTTAAATGTGCTGGAAAAATAGGTGATGTCGCGGTATCCGACCATCTCTCCCACCTCGTATACCTTATAACGGCAGTTGGTTAAAAGCTTCATCGCTTCCCTTATTCTGCAGCGGGTTATATAGGCCATGACGGTGTAATCCGTCTCCTTCTTAAACAGATGACTTAAGTGTCCCTCGCTGATTCCCAGAGACTCGGCGATGGTGCCCACACTTAAGTCACTGTCATTATAGTGTTCCGTTATGTACGCGATGGCCTCTTTAATATATCGGCTCTTATCGCCCGTCCTGGCTCCGGGCGAAAGAATCTTTGACTCTTCCCGGCGTTCTTTTTCTTCCCGCTCTCTTACCAGCTTATCCCGTACCCGGCTGACCGCGTCTTCCAGTTCCCCATCCTCAAACGGTTTCAGTAAATAATCGAAAGCCAGGAGCTTTAACGCATTTCTGGCATATTCAAATTCGCTGTAGGCGGTCAGAAAGATGACGGAGACATCGTTTCCCTCTTCCCGAAGAATTTTCAGCATCTCGATTCCATCCATCTTCGGCATCCGGATATCGGAAATGATCAGATCCGGATTGTATTTACGGCACGCCTCCAGCCCTTCCAGACCATTCGCCGCCTCACCGGCCACCATACAGTCTAAGGACGCCCAGTCTGTCTCCATAACGATCCCTTTTCTCACAAATACCTCATCGTCGATTACCAATACCTTAAGCATCACATAACTCCTCTCCCTGTCTGACCGGAATCATGATGGTCACCTTCGTGCCTCCTCCTTCCGGCCTGCAGACTGACAGTCCGTATTCTGCGCCGTAGTGCAGCCGGATGATCGTGTCTACATTATAAAAGCCGATGTGTCCAAGACGGAGCAGCGCTTCCTCTCCGCCTTCTTCCGGGACGCCTGCTCCTGCCCCCCGGTTATTTAAATGGTTCAGCACCTCGTCGCTGATTCCGCAGCCGTCATCCATCACCTCTATAAAGAGCCGTCCTTCCTTCGAACACGCCCTGACGAGAATATGGCCTTCCTCACAGTCTTTCAGGCCGTGTATCATGGCATTCTCCACGATGGGCTGAACGACTAGCTTCGGAACCACGCAGCCCGCAAGTTCCTCCGGAAGCTCGTAATCAAAGCAGAACTTTCCCTGAAAACGGATCTTCTGTATCTCTGCATAGCAGTCCACGAGCTCCAGTTCCTCCTTCAGAGTGATAAACTGGGCGTTGGAGATACTGGTCCGCAGGATTTTCGCAAGCTTTGCCGCAAGCGTGGCGATCTCCGGGATGTGGTTCGCCTTGGCAACCCATTTCATCGTATCCAGTGTATTGTACAGGAAATGAGGGTTTAACTGAGCCTGCATCATTGCGATCTGCACCTCATTCAGCTTCTTCTGCTGGCTGACCTGCATTTCCATATACGTCTTCAGCTCCGATGCCATGGTATTGAAGCTTTCGGAAAGCTGGCCAAACTCATCATTTCTCGTGGAATGGACTCTTGCTTCGAGATTACCGCTCTGCACCTCATGCATCGCCTCATTCAGACTCTGAATCGGCCGGGACAGATGGTTGCTCATCTTGGCCGCAACCGCTGCACAAAGCATCAGGCTGGCGGCCGTCATAACAATTAATACGCTGTACATGGATTTCGTCGTATCGGCTGTAAATACCTTTGGCCGGAGAAAAACGCTGTAAAGTCCCGTCCTGCCAATTTCCGATATATAAACGCTGTTGTTGTGAAAAGGTTCATCGACCGCTTCGCCCGCCATCAGGCGGCGCCTCAGAACCGTCCCAATCTCCTCGCGGACTGCGGTTCCGGTACTGTAGACAGGTTCCCAGAAATTATTTAAGATACAGATTCCATCCTGGCTGCCGTAAGTACCGCCCAGAATCTTTTCAAAATTGGATCCGTTGATACTTACCAGAACGTAGCCCACACTGCTGTCTTCTGAATCCAGGACAGGGCGGGCGGCCCGCAGCAGAATATTGGAAGATCCGGAATACTCCTTCTCACGACGTACCGTCATCTCATCCGGATGGGCCTCTGCCACCTTTAAGATTCCCCAGTAAACCGGGAGCTGAGTGTGAAACATGCCTGCACCGGTGGAATAGAGACAGATTCCCTCCTCCGAGTAGAGGTCAAACTGAGCCATCTCCCGCAGGCTGGCAGTCTCCTCGTACAGTTTCGCATAGACTGCGCTTCTTCCGCGGTTTCCCGATTCTCTGATGGAAGCGGCGATCTCAGGCTCTTTACTCAGATGCAGCGTCACGTCATCGATGGTTTGAAACAGGGTGGTCAGCTTCTCCTCCATGACGGCCGCCTGTTCCAGATCCTTTTTCTGATAGTCGCGCTCCAGTTTCACTTTGAACATCTGAATCAGAAAGATACAGCTGAGTATCAGAGGAAGCAGCGCGACGGCCACAAAGCTTACGAGAAGTTCCCGTTTAAACGATTTTCTGATAAAGTTCCACATTGCTTTTCCTCTCTACCGGATCAGTTCCGACCACAGTTCCAGGATCTCGTCCTGATGCGCACTGGCCCATTTGAGATCGAAATCCATGATCTTCATGTCTTCGCCCGCTGCTTTCATCTGCAGGTCCTTCCTCACCGTCCGGCGGCAGAACTGGTCCATAATCAGATTCTGAACATCATCGCTGACTGTAAAATCAATAAACAGCTTTGCATTGTCTTCGTGGGGAGCCCCCTTAACCAGAGCGCAGCCGTCCGGCACGGTACTGGTGCCTTCCTCCGGATAAATCATGGAGATATCCGCCCCTTTGGCAATCCGCTTCTTCGCTGTCTCCTCCAGAGTAATTCCGACAAGACGAATTCCTGTGCTGACCTCATCCACGACTTCTCCGGAACCGGCTGATACATTTCCATCCAGAGCGTATACAAAATCCTCCATCAGCTCCCGCTCGTCCATATCAAGCACTAAAATCATGGTGGCCAGAGCCGTATAGCTGGTACCCGATTTTCCAGGCGCTGCAAATGCGATCTTCCCCCGCCACTCGTCATCCAGAAAGTCTTTCCAGCTGTGGGGAGCCGTCTCTCCGCTTACCAGCTTATTGTTATAAATAAACACGATGGGCAGCTCTGTGAACGCGGTCCATCTGTCATCCGGAGACAAATACCGGTCGTCCAGTTTATCAATCAGCTTACACCGGTATGGTTCAAAATACTCCCGGTATGCATCATAGCTTTCGACCCCGCCGCCAAACATGATGTCACACGTCTGCTGCCCGGCCTCCCCCGCAATGGCCTCCAGAAGTTCTGTAGAACCGCCATCCCTCACCTCGACCCAGATGCCGGTGCGCTCTTCAAATTCCCTGATAATCGGGCCGTACACCTCTTCTTTATGGGAAGTGTATACAATCAGCTTTTTGTCCTCGCTGACTCCGTAAATCTCCGCCTGCTGACCGGCAGCGGTTCCGGCTCCGCCTTTTCCTGTTTTGCTGCAGCCGTATAAAACGGCGGATAACAGGAACAACAGGGCCATACCCTTCACGGCCCTGGCAGCCTGTTTCCGCCAAATTCGTTTTTCTGATCTGATTGCGTTGTCCATACATACCTCCCCCTTGGAGAATCACTTTTTCCATTATACCATCTCAGGAAAAGAATTCCAATATGGACGCACACTCTTATTTTCTGTGAGTCTGGATGCTGTTACTGCACCCAGGCCTGAGAGAAAAAGGCGCGGCCTCCTTCTCAGCTGCAGACGACGGAAAGCAGTTCTTCCCCCAGAACCTCGTACGTATAATCATTGTTTCCGCCATTTACCGTAAGGCGAATCGTGTTCCCTTCCCGCTCCGCACAGGCGGTCATCACGGTTTTTCCGGTCAGATCCGTCACAGCAGTCTCAGCCTTCATCCCAGTCTCCGGCAGATACAGCAGGAATCTGACGCCTTCCGCATAGTTGTAATCCGGTTTTTCACGATTGCTTCCGACTGCTATCACACTGCCCGGCCGGACCATGAGAGGCAGGGAGAAGTAGTCATGAGTCTCCTTCTGCCATCTTCCGCCAGTCACGGTTTTTCCGGTCAGTAAGTTTACCCAGATTCCTTCCGGCAGGTAATACTCCACCTCGCCGGATTCCTTAAAGATCGGTGCAGTAAGCAGGGAATCGCCCAGCATATACTGTTTATCCAGTGTCTCGCAGGCCCGGTCGCCCGGAAATTCCACAAACATCGGACGCATCATTGGAATCCCCTCCTCATGAGCCGTAACCGCCTGCAGATAGAGATACGGCATCAACGCGCATTTCAGTTTTACAAACTTCCGCAGTACGAGGCACGCCTCCTCATCAAAGAGCCACGGAACACGGTAGGAGGAGGATCCGTGGAGGCGGCTGTGGGAGCTCAGAAGGCCAAACTGGCACCACCTTTTATAAATATCGGCCGAAGCCGTATTCTCAAAACCGCTGATGTCGTGACTCCAGAATCCAAAGCCCGCGCATGCCAGGGAAAGGCCGCTGCGGATAGTCTCCGCCATGGAAGAATACGTGGCGGAGCAGTCACCGCCCCAGTGTACAGGAAACTGCTGGCCTCCCACAGTTGCAGAACGCGCAAAAACCACGGCATCTCCGGTTCCCCGCTCTCTCTCCAAAAGTTCAAACACGGTCTGATTGTAAAGATGCGTATAATAATTATGCATCTTCACCGGATCAGAGCCGTCGTAATAAGCAATATCCTTTACCGGAATCCGCTCTCCGAAGTCCGTTTTAAAGCAGTCTGCCCCCATATCCAGAAGCACTTTCAGCTTCGCCTGGTACCAGGCCGCAGCGCCCGGATTGGTGAAATCCACCAGCCCCATGCCAGCCTGCCACATATCCGTCTGCCACACGTCTCCATTCTCTTTTTTTATCAGATATCCCAGTCTCCTCCCCTCTTCAAACAGGGGCGATTTCTGTGCGATATAGGGATTGATCCACACACAGATTTTTAAGCCTCTGTCATGGCAGCGTTTCAGCATTCCTTCCGGATCCGGAAATGTCTTCGGATCCCAGGTGAAATTGCACCACTCAAACGCCTCCATCCAGTAGCAGTCAAAGTGAAAGACGTGCAGGGGAATATCACGGTCCGCCATACCGTTTATAAACCCGGAGGTGGTCTTCTCATCGTAACTGGTCGTAAAGGAGGTCGTGAGCCACAATCCGAAGGACCAGGCCGGAGGAAGGGCTGGTCTGCCGGTCAGTTCCGTATATTTGGAAATGGTTCCTTTCGGACTGGATCCGTTAATCACACAGTAGTCAAGGCGTTCCCCTTCCACGGAGAACTGTACGCGTTCCACCTTCTCGCTGGCAATCTCATAGGCGGCATCCCCTTCGTTTTCCAGAAGGACGCCATATCCTTTGTTGGTAATGTAAAACGGAATATTTTTATACGTAATCTCACTGGCTGTTCCGCCATCCTCATTCCACATCTCCACACTCTGTCCGTTTTTTACGAATGGAGTGTAGCGTTCTCCCAGACCGTAGATATATTCATCCACGTCGATGGCAAGCTGTTCTGCCATGTAACATTTTCCGGTCTCCCGATTTGTCAAATATGCCATATTCCGAAAACCGGTATTCGTCAGTTCCCTGTCTCCGTCCAGAAAACGGATTCCCCAGGAATTCGGCCTTTTATCAATCACCGCGGTGGTACGGCCGCTGCGGTAGCGAATCTCTTCGTCGGTTTCCTCAATCACGGTGTGAGGCGGTGTACCGTAAATCCGGGCAAAAGGACCGCGGATGACCGTACCGTCAAAATGGCTGACAGACACCCGGATGACATCCTCCATCGGACTGGTCAGCCGAATTGTCAGCATCCCTACATTCAGACAGTCGCCGCGGTCTGATATATGTTTCCCCGGCGCATATACGGTAAGTTCAGTTCCGTTCTGTCTGCTGTCTGCGTACTCCACTGCGTAAAGCGGCGTAATCTCTTTTTTTATACACCAGTATCCTTCTGTAAATTTCATTGCGTACCCTCTCAAAACGGCGTGCCGTTTTCCCTTTCATTTTCTATTATTATAAGTAATTATAAGCAGTGAATATAAATACAGGAAGGTTGAAAATTTACCCACCCTTTTCGGGAAAAATATGCATATTTTTTGCCAATTATTGAAAAAAATACTTTCAAACTTGGCCGCCTTATACTAGAATAGACTAGATCGAATCATTATTCTATAGATGAGTCTACATTTTACAAGGAGGACATTATAATGTCACAGAGAACGGATATTCACAAAGTACTAATTATCGGTTCCGGCCCGATCATCATCGGTCAGGCATGCGAGTTCGACTACTCCGGTACTCAGGCCTGCAAGGCGCTTCGGAAACTGGGATACGAAATTGTACTGGTCAATTCCAACCCCGCTACGATCATGACAGACCCGGAGACGGCGGATGTAACGTATATCGAGCCGCTCAACGTGGAACGTTTAGAGCAGATTATCGCAAAGGAGCGGCCCGATGCTCTGCTTCCCAACCTCGGCGGCCAGTCTGGCTTAAATTTGTGCTCCGAGCTTAATAAAGCAGGAATTCTGGAAAAATACAACGTGAAGGTGATCGGTGTACAGGTGGATGCCATCGAACGCGGCGAGGACCGTGTCGAATTCAAGAAGGCCATGAATGAACTCGGCATCGAGATGGCCCGCAGTGAGGTGGCTTACAGCGTGGACGAGGCATTAAAAATCGCAGATCAGCTGGGGTATCCCGTCGTACTGCGTCCGGCCTATACCATGGGCGGTGCAGGCGGCGGTCTCGTATACAACAGAGACGAGCTTAAGACCGTCTGTGCCAGAGGCTTACAGGCCAGCCTGGTAGGACAGGTTCTGGTAGAAGAATCCATTCTCGGCTGGGAAGAGCTGGAGCTGGAGATCGTGCGCGACAGCGAAGGCCGTATGATCACCGTCTGCTTTATTGAAAATATAGATCCGTTAGGCGTTCATACGGGAGACTCCTTCTGTTCGGCCCCCATGCTGACCATATCTCCGGAGTGTCAGAAGCGCCTGCAGGAACAGGCTTACAAAATTGTGGAATCCGTTCAGGTGATAGGCGGCACCAACGTGCAGTTCGCTCATGATCCCGTTTCGGACCGCATTATCGTCATTGAGATCAATCCGCGGACCTCCCGTTCCTCGGCGCTGGCTTCCAAGGCTACCGGCTTCCCTATCGCACTGGTGTCCGCCATGCTGGCTACCGGCCTGACATTAAAGGATATCCCCTGTGGAAAATACGGCACCCTGGACAAATACGTTCCGGATGGCGATTATGTGGTAATCAAATTTGCACGCTGGGCGTTTGAAAAATTCAAAGGCGTGGAGGACAAGCTGGGAACCCAGATGCGTGCCGTAGGCGAAGTCATGAGTGTGGGCAAAACCTATAAGGAAGCGTTCCAGAAAGCAATCCGCAGTCTGGAGACGGGACGCTATGGACTGGGGCATGCAAAGGATTTCGACATGCGCACAAAAGAACAGCTGCTCCATATGCTGGTTACCCCTTCCAGTGAGCGCCATTTCATTATGTATGAAGCGTTAAGAAAAGGCGCCTCTGTGGAAGAGATTCATGAGATCACCAGAGTGAAGACCTGGTTTATCGAGCAGATGAAGGAACTGGTTGAGGAAGAGGAAGCACTTCTGTCCTGCAGAGGCGGACTTCCTTCCGATGAGATGCTTACCGCCGCAAAAAAAGACGGTTTCTCCGATAAATACTTAAGCCAGCTTCTCCAGATTCCGGAAGAAACCATTCGGAATCACCGCATTGCCATCGGTGTGGAAGAAGCATGGGAAGGGATTCATGTGAGCGGGACTGAAGACAGCGCTTACTACTACTCTACCTATAACGCACCGGACCGGAACCCGGTCAGCACAGAGAAGCCGAAGATCATGATTCTGGGCGGCGGTCCCAACCGGATCGGCCAGGGTATTGAGTTCGATTACTGCTGTGTTCACGCCTCTCTTGCCCTTAAAAAGCTGGGCTTTGAGACCATCATTGTCAACTGTAATCCTGAGACCGTATCGACCGACTACGATACCTCTGACAAACTGTATTTCGAACCGCTGACTCTGGAAGATGTGCTGAGCATCTATAAGAAAGAACAGCCTGCGGGTGTGATCGCCCAGTTCGGCGGCCAGACACCGTTAAATCTTGCAGCGGATTTGGAAAAGAACGGTGTGAAGATTTTAGGAACACCGCCATCCGTCATCGATCTTGCCGAGGACCGTGATTTGTTCCGGGCCATGATGGAGAAGCTGGAGATTCCGATGCCGGAATCCGGGATGGCAGTTAACGTGGAAGAGGCGCTGGCAATCGCGGCAAAGATCGGTTATCCGGTGATGGTTCGTCCTTCCTACGTGCTGGGCGGCCGGGGAATGGAGGTCGTGTATGATGATGAAAGCATGATCGGCTATATGAAAGCCGCCGTGGGAGTCACTCCTGACAGGCCGATTCTGATCGACCGTTTCTTAAATCACGCCATGGAATGTGAGGCGGATGCGATCAGCGACGGAACTCACGCATTTGTGCCGGCAGTCATGGAGCATATAGAGCTGGCCGGCGTTCACTCCGGGGACTCCGCCTGCATCATTCCGTCCGTGCAGATCTCTCCGGAAAACGTGGAGACAATCAAGGAATATACCCGTAAAATTGCGGAAGAAATGCACGTGGTCGGCCTGATGAACATGCAGTATGCCATTGAAAATGACAGAGTATACGTATTGGAAGCCAATCCGCGTGCCTCCCGTACCGTGCCGCTGGTATCCAAGGTCTGCAACATTCGCATGGTGCCTCTGGCTACCGATATCATTACGGCCGAACTGACCGGACGTCCGTCACCTGTGCCGTCCTTAAAGGAACAGATCATTCCGAACTACGGTGTGAAGGAGGCGGTATTCCCGTTCAATATGTTCCAGGAAGTAGACCCGATCTTAGGGCCGGAGATGCGTTCTACCGGCGAAGTGCTTGGACTCTCCCACTCCTACGGCGAAGCGTTCTATAAGGCGCAGGAGGCGACACAGAACAAGCTTCCGCTGGAGGGTACGGTTTTAATTTCCGTCAACCGCAAGGACAAAGCCGAAGTTGTGGAGGTGGCCAGAAGCTTCCACGAGGACGGATTTAAGATCGTGGCCACCGGAAATACCTATGAACTGATTCACGATGCCGGAATTCCTGCAACTCGCGTCAATAAGCTTTATGAGGGACGTCCCAACATTTTGGACATGATTACCAACGGACAGATCCAGTTAATTGTCAACTCTCCGGTCGGAAAAGACAGCATCCATGATGACAGCTATTTAAGAAAAGCCGCCATCAAGGGGAAGATTCCTTACATGACCACAATCGCCGCTGCAAAGGCAACAGCCAGTGGTATCCGGTATGTTAAGGAACACGGCAGAGGAGAGGTTCATTCGCTTCAGTCTCTGCACAGCGAAATCAGGGATAAAGAATAACCTTACTTTTCTAATGTAAGAATCCAAAAGCACCGATAACGGTTGAAATCAATCGTTGTCGGTGCTTTTATGCTTCGGAAGAATTGTTTCATTGGAAATCTGCGTGCCTCGTTTTTCCGGTTTCACCATGTCTTCCACCATGGAGATCAGCGGAAACACATCGTTGTAATGCTTCTGTATAAACATTCCGTTTCGTTCCTGGAACAACCGTTTGGCCAGCTTGTCAACGACCGGTATCACGATTCGTTCATGCTGGCACAGCATGGGAGCCACGTGGTCTATACTGCCTGTCACCTGATAATTCAGGCAGCCGCAGTGACAGTTGCAGCGGCCCATGACGGCACAGCCCTTACACTCCTCTTTTTCCAGTTCATTGCGTTCAAACAGCTCCGTACGCTTTTTCTCATCGATTCCGCTCACGACATCCCCGATCGAGAACTCTCTGTGCTCCACAAACTGGGTACAGGGATAGAGGAGGCCGTCAGGGGCGACGGATATCTGTTTTCTTCCCAGCTCACACCGTTCGTGGCAGTACTGTTTTCCCTGAATATGGCTGGCTATCTTCACCTCAAAGGGGCTGAAATAAAATTTCTCCTCCCGCTTCGTCAGTTCATAGTAAAAATCAGCCAGCTCCCGGTACTGGCGTCTTAATTCACGAACCGATTCCTTCGTCCAATTCCCTGCGTAATTCAGGCTGCAGATGAAGTAATGAAATCCCTTCTGCCACAGTTCCTTCACCCCCTGCGCATACTCTGCCGCTGTTTCCGGTGAGACGGTCATCATCACCGGCGCATAGGGGCGAGAGGCCAGAAGCATGTCCGTCACCCCCTCCAGGCGGTCATACGTGCCTGCTCCGCCGTGATCCCGTCTGAAGAAATCGTGAGCCGCTCTCGTTCCGTCGTGGGACAGAGCGATAAATATATTCTCTTTTCGGGAAAACTCCAGAAAATCCCGGTCCAGCAGCGTTCCATTGGTCGTCATCTTAAAATGAAACCGGACAGGCTTTTCCCGTTCCATGGCCCTGCAGTATGCCACCGTATCGCGAATCGTATCGCGGCACAAAAGAGGTTCCCCTCCAAAGAATATAATACCGCAGGAAGGCTCTCCGGAAGCGGCTGCCAGGCGGACTGCGTGTTCCGCGGTGGAACGGCTCATATACTCCGGTTTCTGACATACGTAGCAGTAACTGCACTGCAAATTACAGTCATTGGTCAGGTGCAGGGTCATATGCATCAGATTACCCCCTGTCCCTTCAGCCAGTCTATGAAGTCCCTTACCTGCGCCTTTAAATTCTCTTCGGCAGCTGCCCGTGCCATATCATCCTGCTCTTCTGACATGGCCGCCCAGTAGTTTCCCTCTCTGCTTTCGTACTTCTTCTGGATTTTATCGTACTCTTCGATCAAATCGCCGTAGTCATAAGGATCATAGAATATTCCTACGGCCACTTCCGGAGAGGCCTTTTCCAGGCTTTTTTGCAGCCTCACCGCAGTATCCTGGATCGCATAGCCCTCTACGGTTGCATATACGCCCTCTTCCGTCTCCTTCCAGTTCCCGACATCTGACTTGGACACAAACTCTATGGCGATCCTTTTATCCGGATCCCAACCATCTGTCTGGAGACTGCCTTTCACCGTTTTTTCTTTCGTTTTTTCTGGTTCGGAATAGATATGCGTGACGGGAAGCTTTACATTTTTCAACTCCGGCGCGGCCTCCTGTGTCAGTATGAGGCCGCCGTAGCTTTCCGCCTCCGCCCGTATGATCTCAAATGCCTCCTCTTCAGACAGAAAGTATGGCGAAACGACCGAAACACAGCCGTAGGCCCCGCTTCCACCGCCGTGAATAAAGACCGGAGCGACCCTGTCCGATGCTCCCCGGGCGCCTTCTGTGCTTGCACCGCAGGCGCTTAAGGATACAGTCAGACCTAATGCCGTCATAACGTATGCGTTCTTTTCCCATCTGGACGGTATTCGTCTCAACAGCTGCGGATCCGCCAGTATCTCCTCTTTTACCGGGTATCCGGGCTTTTTATATCTGGTTACCGTTTTTACCTTCATCGCTCATCCTCCTCTGCGGGAATTCGCTGTGTGCTTCTGCGTCCGGTTACTGTTTTCTATTAGAAAAGTATACCAAATTGTCCGGACGAAAGCAACATTTGCCCGATGAAGGAATTCAGTACGGTACCTCCGACACAGGAAAAAGCAAGGCTTCTTAAGTCTTCCCAAAAAGCCTCGCTTTTTCCTGTGTCTTCAATAATAGAAATCTGCTTTGACGATCCCCGGAAGGAACCATCTCTCCTTTGTATGTCAGTTTAGCGTAGCCTGAATCAGTTTCTCATGGCTGTGAGGCTCCGCCAGTTCCAGAACGCGGTTTAAGTCAAGGCCCATGGCCTCCGTGATCCGGATCCCATACTCTTCATCGGCCCAGTAGCAGTGAACGGCATGGCGGTATTTGATATTCTCTGTGACAGACGCAATATTTCTTGCGGTGTTGCCAATCAGCAGCTCCCGCTTGTCCTCTGGCAGGATTCGCCACAGGTCACCGCCTGCCCGGAAGCAGTCGTCTGTGGGATCGTCCTGTGGATCGTAGGCATACATCGATCCGGATAAATCAAGCGGCGGTTCCATAACCTCAGGCTGAGCCGCCCAGTCTCCCATACTGTTGGGCGAATACGCGGGAGCGCCTCCATAATTGCCGTCCGTCCGCATGAGGCCGTCTCTGTGGTAATCATGGACTTCGACCTTAGGCCGGTTGACCGGAATCTGATTGTAGTTGATACCCAGGCGGTATCTCTGTGCGTCGCCGTATACAAACAGGCGGCCCTGCAGGAACTTATCCGGTGAAAAACCGATTCCGGGTACCACATGGGCTGGTGTAAAGGCAGACTGCTCCACTTCTGCAAAATAATTTTCCGGATTGCGGTTTAACTCCAGCACTCCCACCTTCTGAAGCGGAAATTCCCTGTGGCGCCAGATCTTTGTAATATCAAAGGGATTCTCATAATGATTCCTTGCCTGCTCTTCTGTCATGATCTGAACATACATGGTCCAGCGGGGATATTCACCTTTCACGATCGACTCATACAGATCACGGCCATGGCTTTCCCTGTCTTTTGCAATCAGCGCTTCTGCCTCTTCATCCGTCAGGTTTTTAATTCCCTGCTGAGTTATAAAATGGAATTTACACCAGAAACGCTGATTATCTTTGTTGTAAAAGCTGAAGGTGTGTTCTCCGTAAAGGTTCATATGGCGGAAAGAGGCGGGAATTCCGCGGTCCGACATCACGATGGTCGTCTGATGGAACGTTTCCGGCAGCAACGTCCAGAAATCCCAGTTGTTCTGTGCAGAGCGCAGACCAGTCTGGGGATCGCGTTTTACCGCACGGTTTAAATCCGGGAAATTATGCACGTCACGCAGAAAGAAGGTTGGGGTATTATTCCCGACCAGATCCCAGTTTCCTTCTTCTGTATAGAACTTAATTGCTGCTCCGCGGATATCACGCTCCGCATCAGCTGCTCCCCGCTCCCCTGCCACAGTTGAAAAGCGTACAAAAACATCTGTTTTTGTGCCCTTCTGCAGCACCTTTGCCTTCGTAAAAGCGGAGATATCTTCGGTACACTCAAACGTTCCGTAAGCCCCCCAGCCCTTGGCATGCATGCGTCTTTCCGGAATGACTTCTCTGTCAAAATGTGCTAATTTCTCCAGGAGCCAGACATCCTGCATCATGACCGGGCCTCTCGGACCCGCAGTCAGCGAATGTTCATTCTCAGCGACCGGTGCTCCCACTTCATTTGTTAGTTTTTTCGCTTTTGTATCCATAAGTACCTCCTTCTTATCTGTAATTTCATTATATTCCTGCATCTGCACAAAGTCAAAATATTTTTGTGCATATCGCACTTTATCATTGCGATTAATCGTTATATTTTTGTCGTTATATACAAAATTATCAATAATTATGCTTTTGGGATCAGCACCTTTGCCACGCCATGTTTCCAATACTCCGGAGAAGCACCCGTGGTTCCAAATGTATGCCATAAAAAAACAATCGTTCGTGTTTGCTGTACAAATACATTATTTGTAAAAATGTCCGCCTAATACGGAATATTTTTCTTGCTATTTGTTATTTTGCCCATTATAATGTAGGTAAAAGATACCCGAAAACAGCATGTTTCATAATCAAGTATTGTAAAGGGGGTTTATATCATGCAGGAACAAACCATGTGGGCACTGACCAAAAAGAAACCGGAGAAAGGCCTCTGGATGGAACGCGTGCCGGTACCTGTTGTCGGACCGAATGATGTAAAAATCAAGATTCATAAGACAGCGATCTGCGGTACGGATGTACACATCTATGAGTGGAATGACTGGGCGCAGCACACCATTCCGATTGGTCTTACTGCCGGCCACGAATACGTGGGCGAGATCGTCGAAACAGGCGCAGGCGTAACCGGACATCAGGTGGGGGATCTGGTATCCGGAGAAGGCCACATCACCTGTGGCAAATGCCGGAACTGTCTGGAAGGCCACAAAGAAAACTGCCGGGATGCAAAGGGCGTCGGTGTAAACCGGAACGGGGCGTTTGCGGAATATCTGGTGATTCCGTCCTCCAATGTGTGGCCCTGTAATCCCAATATACCAGAAGAGCTCTACTCCATCTTCGATCCGTTCGGCAACGCTGCCCATACAGCGCTCTCCTACGATCTTCTGGGTGAAGACGTTCTGATCGCGGGGGCGGGGCCCATCGGTATTATGGCTGCAGCGATTGCAAAGTTCTGCGGAGCACGCCATGTGGTCGTCACGGATTTAAACGATTATCGTCTGGAGCTTGCTAAAAAGCTGGGTGCTACGAGAACCGTCAACCTGAGGAAAGAGACTCTCACCAATGTGATGAAAGCGATCGGGATGACAGAGGGATTTGACGTGGGCATGGAGATGTCAGGAAGTCCCGCAGGTCTTTCCGATATGATCCACAATATGAAGCACGGCGGCAAGATCGCGCTGTTGGGATTACAGGGACGGGAAACCACGGTTGATTTAGAGACGGTTATTTTCAATGGTCTGAATCTTCGCGGTATTTACGGCAGAAAAGTCTGGGATACCTGGTATAAGATGACCACCATGGTTCAGGCCGGCCTGGATATTTCACCTATCATCACGCACCGGTTTGATATCCGTGATTACGAAAAGGGATTTGAAGCTATGATATCCGGCCAGTCGGGCAAAGTTATTCTGGACTGGTCCCACATCAATGATAAATAAAAAGGAGATTTAAAAATGGAACGCAAAAATGATATTTTAAGCATTTATGCAAAAGAAGTAGAGGATATCAAAGAAGCCGGCTTATTTAAGGGGGAAGCGCCGATTGCTTCCGCTCAGGGAGCCCGCGTGAAGCTGGAGGATGGCCGGGAAGTCATCAATATGTGCGCCAATAACTATCTCGGTCTTGGCGACAGCCAGAGGCTGATCGATGCTGCAAAGAGAACTTATGATAACAGGGGATACGGCATGGCTTCCGTCCGTTTCATCTGTGGAACCCAGGACATTCATAAAGAACTGGAAGCAAAGATTTCCAACTTTCTCGGAACGGATGACACCATCCTTTACTCCTCCTGCTTCGATGCCAACGGCGGCCTGTTCGAGACGATTCTCTCAGAGAATGACGCAGTGATCAGCGACGAGTTAAACCACGCCTCCATCATTGATGGAGTTCGTCTCTGCAAAGCCAAACGATATCGTTATAAGAATAACGACATGACTGATCTGGAAAGCAAACTGAAAGAGGCCGATGCTGCCGGAGCAAGAATCAAACTGATCGCCACCGACGGAGTGTTCTCCATGGATGGGATCATCTGCAACTTAAAGGGTGTCTGTGATCTGGCAGACCAGTATCATGCGCTGGTCATGGTGGATGACAGCCATGCAGTGGGCTTTATCGGAAAGCACGGCCGCGGAACGGCGGAATACAACGGCGTGGAAGGCCGCGTGGATATCATCACCGGTACGCTTGGCAAGGCTCTTGGCGGAGCGTCGGGCGGATACACCTCCGGACGCAGAGAAATCATTGATCTCCTGCGCCAGAGAAGCCGTCCATACCTGTTCTCCAATACCCTGGCTCCCGCGATCGTCGGCGCCAGCCTGGAGCTGTTTGATATGCTGGAGGAGAGTACAAAGCTGCGCGATCATCTGGAGGAAACCACTGCATATTACAGAAAACAGCTGACCGACAATGGATTTGATATCATTCCGGGAACCCATCCCTGCGTGCCTGTCATGCTGTACGATGAAAAACTGGCCGGAGAATTTGCAAAAAGAATGATGGCAAAGGGTGTCTATGTCGTTGCCTTCTCCTTCCCCGTTGTGCCAAAGGGAAAGGCAAGAATCCGCACTCAGGTATGTGCCAGCCATACAAAAGAAGACATTGACTTTATTATAAAATGTTTCAGGGAGGTTCGGGAAGAAATGGGCCTCAATGAAGGCTGATGATCCGTTTACAGCCGTAAGAATAAAGGGAGAGACAGGAAGTGATTCGAAGAGATCACTTCCTGTTCCTTCTCTCAAAGAATAAATACATCACCCTCGATCTCGATCACATCGTCAAGAGGAATTCTGGTTTCATCCATCAGAACAATCATGCCTTCATACTCATCTATTTTCCTGATCATTCCATTGATGGAAGTATAGTAACCGCCATCTTTTTTATCATCCGGAACAAAACGGGTAATCGTTACGGCGGGGTGTTCCCTTAATTTTCCAATCAGCACGTTTATTTTCTCATTTAAAATCTCTTTTCTGTTTTCGTCCAGCTCCATCTTCTGATCCGTAAGCCGCGCAGCTTCATGAATGGCTGCGTCGTGACCGGTCAGGGCGGCAAACGGTGAAAACTGGGCCGCACGGTCAGCAACATCCATGGGAGGATGCACTGCGGATACGTGATGGGGTAAATGAATAATATCGTCATAACGGTGGGGGTCGTTCATTTGATTCTGCATCGATATGACACCTCCTGTGAAATTATGCCTTATGCCCGCCAATCTGGTGGTTGCGTTCCACGGTCATTGCACCCTCTTCCAGATTCATTCCTTTTAAAAGAGCATTTTTTCCGAATTTCTTTTTTATATCCAGTACTGCTTTCTGCAGATGCTTCTCCCGTTCCAGCGCCTGTTCTTCCTGTTCTCTCTGCTTCTGCAGAAGTGTATAATCCGTAAACAGATCCATCTGCTCAAAGCATTCCTGTTGGGCAGCGCTTCTTTCCTCCACCACATGGTTCGCTGTAATATATATCCTGCGGACCAGCAGATTCTTATCGATGATCCTGTCAAAAAGCGTCATCACGGCAGCCATGATCAATTTTGTGGAAGATGTCCGCCGTTCAAGGTTTATCGTTCCGTGAGCATGCTTTGGAACACTGCGTCCATAATGGTCTGTAGTGACAGGCCCCTTGTATTTTTTCCTGATTTCCGGTTTTTTCAGGTTCTCTATGTCATAGCCTACAGTCAGCACCAGCTGATCCGTCACAAGTCCCTTATCCACCAGATCCAGTACCAGCTGATCCGTCATCTCCCGGACAATCAGCCTCGCTTTCCCGCTCTCATAAGGACACTGCAGTACCTGACCGGAGCCTGTGCTGTTTGTCTCCGGCTTATATGCCTTTACGTCCGCCATGGTACACGGTTCCCAGCCCCAGGCATGATCCATGAGCAGTTCCGCGTTGATGCCAAACAGCTTATAGAGCAGCTCCTCATTATGGTAATCCGATGGCTTTCCCAGGGAACATCTGGCAATATCTCCCATGGTGTATAAGCCGTTTTCTTCCAGCTTTCTGGCGTAGCCGCGTCCCACCCGCCAAAAATCGGTAAGAGGCCTGTGTGTCCACAGAATACGGCGGTAGGTATTCTCATCCAGCTGTGCGATTCTCACACCATTCTCATCCGGTACGATATGCTTGGCTACGATATCCATGGCAACCTTACTTAAATATAAATTCGTGCCAATCCCCGCCGTGGCTGTGATCCCGGTCTCCTGCAGTACGTCCATGATGATCTTTCTTACCAGTTCCGGGGCAGAAAGCCTGTAGGTCTGAAGGTAGTCGGTCACATCCATAAAAACCTCATCAATGGAATACACATGGATATCTTCCGGAGCAATATAACGCAGATAGATATGATAAATCCTCGTACTGTATTCCATATACAATGCCATGCGGGGCGGAGCTGTCAGATAGCCGGCGGAAAGAGCCGGATTCGATCTCAGTTCCCGGTCATCCGCTGAAGAGCCGGAAAAGCGGCAGCCCGGTGCCTTTTGCTTTCGTTCTGTATTTACTTCCTTTACCTTCTGAACTACCTCAAACAATCTGGCCCGTCCGGGAATGCCGTAGGATTTGAGTGTCGGGGAAACCGCAAGACAGATTGTCTTATTCGTCCGGCTCGCATCTGCCACAACAAGATTTGTATAAAGCGGGTCCAGGCCCCGTTCCACACATTCCACGGAAGCATAGAATGACTTTAAATCGATAGCCGCATAAATTCGATCCTGCGATTTCATTGACAGCCGCCTCCAATGCAAACATATGTTCTATATATTAATAGAATACCATAGTTTGAAAAGAAAATCCAGTGTAAACAGGATGGAATGTAAAGGAAAAACGCTAAAAAGCATATAGTTTCCCTTATCCCAGCAAACTTTTCAAATGTATATTTATTTCTCCCACAAACGCTTCAGAATTATCTTTGACCGTTCTAAAAGAACCTTTCCATTTGAAGGATCCTGCAGCTCACTGACAGCGAGGAATTCACTGCCCAGTGATTCCTGGCCAAGCATTTGAAGGGCAAGTCCTGCCATCTTCCATGCGCTCCACAATTCCGGGTCAAAATCCAGGGCGTTGATATGGTTGCGCAGAGCAATGGGGTATTGTTCCATCAGCATACAGACGTTCCCCCAATGATTCCAGGAATCACAGGGGCTGTAATTGGAAAATGCTGACTTATCAGTTGTATAGAATCGCTTCAGACTTTCTTCAAAGTGTGCTGCTGCCTGTTGATAGTCACCCTTTTCCAGAAAAAATATCCCCGCAAGACAGTCTGTATCGCTTGCATATAATTCCTTTTGCTTCTTCCCGTTTAAAAGAGCTTCGATCGCTTCATCAATTCTTCCGGCATCATAAAGACAGCAGCCATAATAATAATTAGGGCGTCGCTGGTAGTCATAGACAGCGCCAGTCACGATCCGGCAGCCAGCCTCAATCCTCTGAAAAGCCCGTTGATAATGGGAAACTGCCTCTGAATTTTGCTGCATAAGCTGCAGTGAAAAGGCCGCCCCAAAATGGCCGTCCGGAAACTGTGGGTACTTCTCTTTCGCCTGTAAAAACGTTTCAAATGCCACGGTATGATTTTCCTGCTCCAAATAGTGGTTTCCCTGTTTGATTAATCTGACGAGTTCCGGCGGTGCATCATGGTCCGGTTTTTCATCATCTCCATAAATTTCCCAAAGCTTCGGAAGAAGCCGCGCTAATGTAACGTCATCATTCTCATCCCATGGTCTGTCAATATCAGGCGAATAATGAATTCCCCTTCTGATTTCATCTGACAGTTTTCTTGCTTCACCCTGGAATGAGACCTCCTCCATCATCCTGTCAAATGCGGGACCTATGACTTTTATGCCGATAGTATTGATTGCAGTCATATGGCGATTCAACAGTTCTTCGATACATCCCGGTTCGCCAGTATCCTGTTCTGCATCTTCAACGCTTTTTTGCGCTTTTTCCAGAGCATTTAGACTTTCCTGTACATCAGCTGACAAATCCGGCTGTTTTTTTAACCAGTCTGTCCATTCTTTGGATCGATACCATTCCAATACGGCAGAGCTGCGGGCTGCGGAAAGTATTTTCTCATTTTGAGCGTTCCATTTATCTATCCAAACGTTTGCAAGGAAGTCCGGGTCAGCAAGCGCTTTATGATAAATCATCCGGCCCTGTGTGATAAGCCACCCTCTGAAATAGGCAAAGCTATCGTCTCCGCACCCCTCATTGATAAGGAACGCTGCCGCCCACAGCCCATTCTTGTCCGCCAATACAAAATACTCATCAAATATCCACTTCCACTGCAGCAGGCTTGTCAAAGGAAGGGTATGTAGAAAATCTGTCACCTGTTCTGCCGTTTCGCTGCTTTCGGCCTCCTTTGCCAGTTCGATTATTCTCCAAAATTTTTCTACCGTCATTGCTCCCTCCCAAACAGGAGGTTCTAATACGGCCGGAGATACCGAGGCCAGGTATACCAGCTGATCTGTATGATCAAAGTCAGCAGCGTAAACCGTATGGGCTTCACCGGCCGCATAAAAACCGGTTTGGGGATAGAACCGATTGTTTCGCTGCTCAACAGACATTTCTTTTACAGCTAATTCTTTGCAATCGTTTAAATTCCAGCAAAGGTTATGTGCGAGAAACTCAGAAAGAGTTTTGCCGCTGGGCTTCCAGGTGTATAAATCCTCGTCGCTCATGTAGACGGGAGGATCCGTTTGTGATAAGTCCTCCCTGCAAATGCCTGCAGCCCAAACGCCCTGGTTTTCTGACCAGAAAACCAAAATATCAGGTATGCCCTGGAAGTCAGGGACACCTTCATATCCTTCCTCCTGCCAATCATCGCGAATCATGTCATAAGAAAAATCCAGGTTTTCAGGTGGATAAACCCTGTTTAAACTAAAACTCAGCGGCACGGCTCCATTTTGTATGTAGTAGTCTCGCAGTATAGCCGGCAATTTAATATGCAGCCGGTTTTCGGCGTTTAAAATACGATGAGCGGAAATTCCCCGCCGTATGGTTGGAAAAATGCGCTTCAAGCGCATTGCTGAGGGATAAAGGTTCGTACATACTGCTGCACTCCTTTCACTTAAAACGGTCTGTCGGCATCCGGTATTTCTGTTATGGAATTTCTGTTATGGAGATTCCATCTTCGTCATACATTTTTGTATCACTTCTGTAAGAACCGTTTTCCAAAACTCCGTCAACGGCGATCTGTCCATTCGGGTAATAGAACTTATAAGGGCCGCTTGGTACACCGTCAGAATAACTCATATCAATCTGAAGCTGACCGTTCTCATAATACTGTCTGGCAGACCCATTCAATATACCGTTTTGATAGGTCTGCTCTATTGCAGCTGTCCTGCCATCCGGATAATACTGTATCCACGTTCCGTCCAGCTGACCGTTGTTATATCTGCCTTCAGCCGTAATTCCTCCGGTTTCAGGATCAAACTGGCGTGTCAGTCCATGCCGCTCTCCATTTTCAAAATTTGCATAGTCGACCAAAATACCGGAAGGCGTGTAAAGCCGGAACAGTCCGTTCTGTTTCCCTTCTTTCCAGCAGCCTGTTTCCTTCACAATCCCATCGTAATAAACCACATCAAGGCCGTCAAGCTGGCCATTTTTATAGGAATACACCGACAGGTTCTGATCCGTGCGGGACTTCATTCTTCCGGAAAATGGCTTCCCATCATTACGCCGCACCATTACACCATCAGAATTGACGCAGGCTTCCTCATCCACGGCTGGAAAGCAGCGGTACAGGGTATAGAGATTTTGATCTGCCAGCAGGTAAAGCGCCAGCAGGAAAAGTACGGCTTTGATGCCAATGGACGCAATCCAGCCCAGAGAACCCATAGAGGCAAAAAGCCCCTTGTTCATAACCGCAATTACGATAAAAATAAACAGACCTACTGCAATCGCCGCAATCCCTTTTATCAGACGGGCATGAGAGCCGGCATCCATGATCTGTGCCGGAGCTTCCGGATTATAGTAAATTTCAACTTCATCGCCGATGGCATAGTGGTCTTCTGATTCTCCTTTTACATCTAAACGAGACTGAACCTCACTTCCGCTTTTCGTGGTGAAGTTTACCACTTCAAAATAGGAATAAAAAATCGGTTCCCCGATACCACGGTCTTTCCCCGGACGCATCTCGCTGGCAATCTGGATGACTTCTGCGGTGGTTTTGATTCCGTTTACGCGAAGATTGACAGCATGCCAGGTAACCCCTGCCCCGTACAGCAAGATGTAAAGTGACAGCCATGTAAACAGGAGGGAGCCTGCAAAAAATAAAGCTGTCTTTTTTTTACTTCGTTTCTTTTGGAACTTAACTTCCAACTCATTTGCAGTGTCCGGATTGACTGAGGGCTGCTCAGGAACTGTTTCCATGATTGCAGATACCAGTTCTTCAATATGCGGCTGCCAATCCCTCAGTGTTCCTTCCCTCTCCCACTGCACAGTCAGCACTCTGGCCCGGTCATCGATTATATCGGACACAAGGTCTGTGAGAACGGCAATCATTTCCTGTTTGGACTCTTCATCCATTGTGAAGGAGCGTACGCTTCTCAAGAACGCCGGTACATCAGCCATCTGGTCATACTGTTTAAATTCCAAATACAGCTCCGCCAGGATCAGATAGGTGCTGTCATAGTAATCTGAGTTTTGGGGATTGTCATCCATAAATGAACTATCCAGGCAAAGTATAAAAAGGTTCTGCAATGTCCAGACTGGATTCTCCTGCGCCTCCATTTCCAGAACCTCCATCAGCATCCGGACGCTGTCATTTTGTGTCTGCTTGTAGTACATCATAGAATCGCTCCTCCTTAAGTAACCTTCGAATCCCTTGCCTGCTCCATTTTATGAATCAGGGCATCGATTTGAAACTCCACCATATTCTCCGCAGTTTCAGGGAAAAGAAACGGCATGGTATCCGGGATTGCCTTGTGAACCATAATCATTGTCAAAATCAGATTTCCAAACAGTCTGGGATCAAAGACTTGAACAGAAATGCCAAAAATATTCATAAGACTGCGGGATAAAGCGATCTGGCTCTGCCGGAATACCTGAAAGTTTTCCGGGTTCAGACAGTGATACACTTTTTGTGCCTCTTCTATAGAAAGGACCGCGATCCCACTTCTGCTGCCATAGCAGCAGCTTTTCAGAAACTCCTCAACGCCTTCGCGCCAGTTGAGTGTCGGATCATCCATCAGAGTCTGGGCATAATACAGAATTTTAGGCTGCTGGTACTGCAGGGCACAAAGCACAAGTTCCTCCTTAGAGGAAAAGAAACTGTAAAAGTAGGATTTTGAAATACCCACTTTCCTGCATATAAATTCTATGCTGCTATGGATAATTCCTCTCTCGTTAATGCATTGGAGCATTGTGACGAAAAGGGCTTCTTTGATTTGTTTTCGTTCCTGTTCGGTATATGCTTTTCTGGACATTCCTCTCCCCTTCCTCTATATTTAAAATACAAAAATAAAAAGTGGTATTTATATAATAAACCAAAAGTATCATTCATACAACAATATTTGCTTAAAAATCAGATAAATACAGGTTTTTCCCGGTAACTTGTTTGCTTCGAAAGGAAAAGCGGCCGCTACCCAATGGCAGCCGGCCGCTTTCCAGTTTTTTGTTATGTTGAGCGATTAAGTTATTCTGGCTCCGTCTCTTTTCCTGTCCGTTTTTTCTCCCACTGCCTCAGCCACGGCTTTCTGCAATTCCTCCATCTGGTAGGGCTTTGTCAGGAATGCACAGCTCCCGGCCTCCGCGCCCTTCTGCACGGTCTGTGCATCAGAATGTGCGGTCAGGAACACCACCGGGATATTGGCCGCAGCGCGCAGCTCCCGGCAGAAGTCCAGTCCGTTTCCGTCCGGCAGGTCGATGTCCAGGACAATGGCATCCGGTGCCGTCTGATCTAAGACCGCCCTGGCTTCCCCCAGTGTCCCCGCACAAAAAAGGGAGTACCCCTCGGGGCGCAGGACACGCTCGTTTAGGTGCAGCAGCTCCGGACTGTCATCCACCAAAAGGACTGTTTTTCCCGTGTACCGTGCGGCAGCCCCTGGCTTTTGCAGGGGTACATGCCGCTCCCTGAGCCTCGCCAGTTCCCGCTGACTGACCAGGGAACAGACGAAATACGCCAGCACATCGAACACTACCGAGATATGTTCCATTTTCTCCGGCGGGGGATTGTCCGCGCCTAAAAAACCGTACATCTTACCCTGGGACAGCAGGGGGCTTAAAATGATGGAGTGGATTTTCTGGGGCTGCAAAAATTCATAAATCAGCGGATCCCTTTGCCGCAGTGTTTCCACTTTCGGTTCGATGATGTTTTCGCCTGCCGTCAGCTGCCCATACCAGGGAAGCAGGTCCTTTTTTGCGACATATGGCAGTTCTTCAATACCGGACGACATGCCGGGAGTACACCATTCATAAGTATTGCGGATATGCTGCCGGTCCATTTCCTCAAATACATATACCCGGTCACATTCCAGCCGTTCCCCTAAAAAGCGCAGAAGGCGGCGCAGCCCTTCCTCCGCGTCCGGGGCCGCTCTGATTTTCTTTAAGCACTCCCCAACAAACTGCTCGTTGCGCGCGGCGCTTTCCTGATAATGCAGATGTGGGGGACAGCCGGCGCTGCCTGCATGGAGTTCCATCTGTGGCTCCTCCTATCTTTGTGCAGAAGTTTTATGGAAAGTTTTTTCACACGGTTCATTCACCAGTCGGTTGATCAGCAGCAGCAGATCCAAATCACTTTGAAATGGAATTGTCTGCCCGTTCATTCTCACAGTTCCCTGCCACGTATGATTATTGTATTCCTCTATGCTCACCTCAAACGTTACTGGTTGATTCTTTTTCATATGCCCCTTCCTCCTTTGTTATAGAATAGCAAAAAAAAACGGTAAAAACGCGAAACTGACTAAATTGTCAGGTTCATGTTTTTACCATTCATATCGCTGCCATTATTTTACCGGGCTGTCCTCTACAATCTCCAATAGATAACCCTCATTCCGAAAATTCATCAGGGAAACCTTCCCATTAGAAACCGCCAGTTTATTTTTAAGCCTCGACATACATTTCCAAAGGGCACTGGAATTTCCGGACATGGGCTGTTTCCATATCTCCTCATAGATTTTCGCAGCCGGGAGGGTACTGCCCTCATGTCTCAGCAAGTACAAAAGGACGCTGAACTCCCGTGCGGTAAGCAGCATATCCTGTCCGTTTAAAAACGCTCTGAGGGCCACGGTATCCAGTACCAGGGGGTCACGCTTCAATATCTTTGTCTGCTCCATCTCCCGCCTGGTTATCTCTACAAAACGGAGCTGGGCCTTGACACGGGCCACAAATTCGTCTACGTCGTAAGGCTTAGTAATGTAATCATTGCCGCCGGCCACCAGCCCCTCGATGATTTCACTCTTTTCGTCCAGCGCAGTCAGGAACAGCACTGGCGCGGAAGTAGTGGGACGGATTTTTTCGCAGAAGGAAAGACCGCTGCCGTCAGGCAGCATGATGTCCAGTACCAGCACATCAGGCGTATGTGTCTGAAGCAGCTCCCTGGCTTCAGAAAGTGTGCCGGCACATAAAACCTGAAACCCTTCTCGTTCCAGAATCCGGCGGTTGATCCGCTGGATATTTTTATCATCCTCTACCAGGAGGATTATTCCCGTCCTGTTCATGCTCTGCCTCCTTCACCGGCAATGTAAACCAGATCTCAGTTCCTTTGCCTTCCTCACTCTTAACGCCGATCTTACCGCCGTGTTCCTCAATGATTGCCTTGCAGATGGTAAGCCCCAGCCCGGAGCCTCCTGAATCTCCCCGCTGGAACCGTTCAAATACGTGCGGCAGCAGCTCCGGGCTGATACCGTCCCCATTATCGGTGACACTCACCAGCACCCGGTTTTCCAGGGCTTTTGCCCGGACCAGGACTGAGCCGTTCCTGGTATGACGGTTCGCGTTACTGAGCAGATTAATCAGCACCTGCACAAGCTGGTCGGCACTGCCTTCTACGAAAGGCAGGCCCGGCTCTGTATCTTCTGTCAAAGTATTCCCCTGACGTGCAAACATGGACTGATAGATACGCACCGTCTCCGCCACCAGGGAATCCAGGGCCAAGAGCCGGCTCCCGGAATCTGTCCCCTGCATACGGCCAAGCCCCACAAGGCTCGTCACCATCTGAGCCAGCCGCCTGGCCTCGGTTGAGATGGCAGTTAAATCCGTCACGGTTTCCTCATCTATCGCACCCGACCTGATACTCTGGGCAGCAAACTGGGCATTGACCGAAATGACCGTCAGAGGGGTTTTCATCTCATGGGACATATCCGTGTAGAACTGGTTCTTCATGCGGTTCATCTCCGCCAGCATTTCCTTTTCAGCCGCAATGCGCGCCTCACTCTCCCTGGCCCGTTTTACCTCCCGCATCGTAGCAAGGAAAAGGGCAGTCATAGAATACAGGACGAACACCGCCATTGCCATTTCAGAAATAGCGAAGCGAAGGGCCGGCAGCAGATAAATGTCCCGGTGATACAGCATATCCCACAGCGCCGCAAACAACAGGAAACCAAAGCCCAAAAGCACGGCAAGCTGCCCGGTGTCTGGCCGCTGCCAGCGAAGGAGAAGCCGGGCAAAGAAGAACAGTCCGATCACTCCCAATATCGCGACGCGCCATACCATTGTGTGGGATATCAGCAGGGTGGAACCGAATAGATCCACGGCAGCAAATCCCCCGCACAAAAAACTGGCAGCAGGAGGAAACCATTTTGGCAGTACGCCGGGAAAAAGAAGGTATAAAAGCCACACCAGCAGGATCCCGCTGATCGGCATTGTTAAGTACTCCAGACGGAACATCACCGTCCACGGCAGACCCGGAACCATCACCTCCAGCATGCGCTGGCCGGTGACTCCAGTACGGATAAACCAGGTCAGACAGAATAAGGCAAACAACAGATTCGGCCTGTATCCCCGCATCAGCAGATAGAGGATCAGATGGACTGCAAACAGCACCAGATAGCCGCCCATGAGCACCGCTTCCGGCCAGAGATCCCGGAAAACGTATTGATTCATCTGCTCTGGAGGGCCTATAAAAAAAGAGCCATAGGTGCCGCCGTCCTTGTGCGTGAAGTTAGCTGCCTGCTGGACAATGACCAGCTCGCCATTTGCGTCAGGAGACACCGGAAGCAGATAGAATTTTACTCCGGGTGTGGTAGTCTCCCGGCTGTTCCCCGGAATTCCTGCTTCAAAAATCAATTCACCGTTCACATACATGCGGCTGGCAAAGTCCACGCTGTAGCCACAGATAAGGTAACTGCCCTGAGGGACTGTCAGATGCATTCGGCTGGTGGCATACTGGGTTTCACTTCCCGGCTGACCCACATGAATGTCCGGACGCTCTGAAAACTCTTGCGGAGTCAGAAGGGCATCTGCTACATACTCCACAGCACCGGTAAGCCTCACAGCCTTCTGCCTGATACCGGTCTCAGATAAATCCCAAAATCCATTTGCCGAGGTTTCGATTATCATTTCATCGGTACGGGGCTTGGCTCCCCACACTGCCAGCAGCAGGATTACAATCAGCGGTAAAACAGCGGCAAGTATCCATCTTTCTTTTTTCTCTGACATTTCACCGCCCCCCTGCTATCGTTTGGAATTGATTATACCAGAAAATTACAGGGATATAAACTAATTTCGGCCTGTGATCCCTGGAAATTCCAGTTTTCCCTCGTTTATGGCATAGATATGGGTGCAAAGCGTTTTCAGATCATCGTAATTGTGGGAGGTCATTAAAATGGTCCGTCCCTCTGCCTGGAGGATTCGGATGATCTCTTTTGTGTCATTATAGGTCTTATAATCGAGGGCGTTAAACGGCTCATCCAAAATCAGGATATCCTGATCTTCCATTATGGCCTGTGCGATGCCCAGCTTTTGTTTCATGCCCATGGAGTAATGTTCTACCTTTGTTTTATCCTCCGGGTCGAGCCCTGTCTTTTGCATGGCAGAACGAATTTCTTTTTCACCTGCCACGCCGCGGATCCCCGCCAGATACCGCAAATTCTGCAATCCGGTATTGAGACCGATGAAACCGGGGGAGTTTATCAGCACTCCCACGTTTTCCGGAAAATCTCGGCCCTTTCCCAGAGCCTGCCCTCTCACATAAACCTGTCCGCTGTCCGGGGGCAGAAAGCCGCAGATAATATTGAACAGGACCGACTTTCCGCTCCCATTGGCTCCAACGATGCCAACAGTGCTCCCTTTTTCGACATCCAGGGAGACATCAGACAGAACTCGCCGTCCGGAAAAACTTTTGCTCACTTGATCTAAAGAAATAATAGGTTTCATATGTTACCTCCTTCATGATTAAACAGCCGCCTGATGCCCCGGATGGAAAGCCAGAGGATCAGGACCAGGGAAAGGGCCGCCAGTAATACAGCCGCGGCTGCGGCCGGGATGGTTCCTCCTGTCTGCGGAAGCTTCAGCCGCGCCAGACTGGAAATTCCTGCCGGGAGCCACGAAATGGGCAGCAGACAAAGGAAATGCAGCAGCAGAACGGCCGAAAATCCTGCCGTCACCTGCCCCGTCACACAGAGGACGGACAGGATTATTAGGAATTGAAATGCAATATCCAAAAGTTTCAGCCCTACTACGGCTGCAGTCAGGCCCATATCCGGAGAAAATCCCTGCAGAAGCGGAGGGATAACAGCCGCAAGAGCCAGCAGGCAGCCATACAGAAAAATCCAGAGAAACCCGGTAGAAAGAAGCGCCTTCAGAAGTTCAGTTCTCCGCCGCAGGCGGACTGTCAAAAAAACAGAACGTTCCCCCACGGCCTAACTGCAGAATACCCCCAGGGGCCACAGAGGAAGTATATCCATAGTCAGCAGCATGAAAAGCCCCATCGGATAAAAATATCCGGTGCCATGTCCTGCAAACAGACGGACCAGCCAATCCGTGCCCTCTTCCGGCGCTCCTCCGGAAATCCAGGTCCAGACCGTCATAAGGAGAATCAGGCCAATCAGAAGCAGCCCATTTTTCCTGGTAAACAGGATCCTGCGGTAACAGGAAGCCAGCCCCTTCCCACCGTGCTTAGAAGCCGAATGCCACCACTGCCATCTTTGGGTGACGAGCCACACCATTCCTGCCGCCAGACCCGCCGTCGTCACAGCAGTCAGCGGAAAGCGCCAGGGAGAGGCCAGATTGTGAAGCAGAAAAACCCAATGATTGAATCCGGTTAAAAATACAAAAGGCGGACGGGACATAACCGGCAGCTGGATCCAGAGTACCGCGAACAAATACAGCGCCATGAGCAGTCTGACCGCCAGGGAGCGGCTGCAAAAATGGCCCAGACAAAGGGCTGTCAGCGCAATCAGACCGTACCCCAGAAGCGTTTGTCCGGCACAGCAAAGGATTGCGGACCACGGTGATGGAAAGATTCCCTGCAGCAGCGTAAATACCTCCCGCCACTGGCCTCCCGACGTTCCCGGCCATCTTCCGGCGATGGGAAGCCCCAGACCGGTGATCAGAATCGCAGTCATCTGCCCAAGCCACAACAATGCTGCAATCATTAACAGCGCCCGATATTTGTGAAAAAAGTACCGCCCAAAGGTCCCGTACCGCACCAGCACGAAAGGCGTGTCATCCTCCATCACACTGGTACAGAGAAGCAGGAAAACAGGCAGCACAGCGAAAGTGTAATAGTATTGGTCGTTCAGGACTGCCAGTAAATGAACCGGAAGGGTGACTTGTGTACTCACCCTCTCACTCAGCCCAAACAGAAGGGATAAGACAAAAAGCAGGAAAAATTTACCCAGGCCAGCCTTCTCCCATACACGGCGCATCATAGGATCACACCTGATAAATGGTGCGTTTCTTCACTTTCTGAAAATAGAGCGCCACCAATCCCATCACAATACACATCAGCACCGGTCCCGCTGTAAATGAAGCTGCATGAACTGCCGCAGCGCTTAGGCTGGCAGGCTCAAACGCTGTCACAAAGCGCAGTCCCGGCAGGCCGAGGATTGCCCAAAAGAAATTCTCCAAAATAACATAGATAAACGGACCTGTCAGAATTACGAACACATTGCTGCCATAAAGAGCCAGCACAAAACCAAAGGTCATGGTCAGGATGCCCAGCAGCCCCTTCCACAGAGAAAGCAATAATGCATAGAGAACCGGCATTTTGGCATAAAGGTTCGAGAATACGTGGGCATAGCCTGTGGGGATCGGCCAAAGCGCCTGTAGCTCCCTGATATACAGGGCAAACAGGGCGGAGATGAAACAGGGGATCACCAGAATGATAAATGCGGATACCGCACACGCACACCACTTTATGACCAAATAACGCTGCCTGCCGATGCGGGTCAGGGTGTAGGTCAGAAAACGGTCCCGGCGCTCATAGTAAAGCTGCCAGCAAATCGGGATGGTAACAAACAGGGGAAACAAAAGGCTTAAAAACTCCGTACCGATTTCCCATGCGTCAAGTTCAAAATGGAGGGTATACCCCCGATACAGGGTGCAGGAAAGAATACAGGTCAGCAGTGTAAGAAGACACGTTGTGACAAGGACCGGTTTGGCTATTTTCTTTCCCTCTAATATAAAGTTTCGCATATCAGCACTTCCTTCCGGTTGATTTTTATTTGCACCTTTATCTTAGCATCTGCCTCCGGAAAAACAAGGCCTGGGGAACAAACAGGGGTTTTACGGGAACGAAACGGTCCGCCCATAAACCCCCTGCTCTTCTATGCTTCAATTTTCAGGAAACCAATACTCCAATGGTGATATAAGGAATTCCATTCAGCCGGTCGTTGCCGGTAATAATCTTTCCCCCATGACGTTCCACGATCTGTCGGACATTATACAGGCCATAACCATGCCCGGCTTCCCCTTTTGTTGACCAGCCCCGCCGGAACATCTGAATAAACTCCATATTGGTCAGAGCCGCATGGGGATTCAGAACAGAAAACCGGAGGCTGTCCCCTTCCTCGATGGCTCTGGCATACAGCACGTCTCCGGGTGCGGCAGCCTCGATGGCATTGTCCAGCAAAATGGCAATCACCTCCACCCAGTCGGCCTCAGATAAAACGCGGCGGAGAAATGCACCAGCAATCGTCACTTCCACACGGACCTGTTTGAATTCCGCCTGCTTCATTTTTCCAAACAGCAGTCCGCTGATCACTTTACTGTCACATTTTAATAATTCTTTATCCGCGCCATCCAGTCTTACATGCTGAAGCAGGGCTGTCACTGCCTCCTGCGCCTCCTGTAAATCCCGGGCAGTAGAAACCGCTGCTGCAACCGCCATCATCTGGTTGTTAAAGTCATGCTGACGCGCCCGCACCTGTTCAATCAGTTCCTCTACCAAAGGAAGATACTGTTCCAACAGCGCGGTTCTCCGCCTGGCCTGCACACGGTGCTGCCGAAGGAGCATGGCAATCACGTCGCCAACCGCCAGCAGCCCCACCGCTCCCACCGTCACCGGAAGCCAGCGAATCATGACAGAAAAGTCAAACTGAAACAGGATGAGCATCAGCAAAAGCAGAAGCGCCGTATTGCTGCACATGATACAAATGACAGGGTCTCCATCCGCCAGCTTCTCCCTCAGCCACCGGAGTGCCCCCGTTCCCCAAAGCGCCAGCCAGAGGCCCAGGGACAGCACCCGGCCCACATAGAGATACCAAACGGGTTCCGCCGAACCGCATAGGGCCAGGAACAATAAGCAGAGTTCTCTCAGCAGGAGATACAGCGCAAAGGCGGCAATCGTGCCGAAAAGCGTATGTCCCTCGCTCTTTTGAAACCACAAACTGTTTAATAACAGCACACCAAGGAAATAAAACAGAAACGATACGATTTGATCCACCGGGAGTACCGCATATGCCATCTCTGTATCGTGGTCCCCAAGCCCCAGCCGGGAGAGCAGGCAGATGCCGGCAAACGCCAGCGGAAGCAGCCGGTCCAGCTTTCCCCTTGACCGGCCCAGCAGTCCGAGGCTGGAAAGAGACAGAAGAAGCCCGTCTAATACACTCTGCGAAATGATGGAAATTGTCATGGCTGTTCACGCTCAAACACTGCTTTCTGATATTTCTCACCAATCGGGACTGCTGTTTTGCACCCCTTTAGGTAAAGCAGGCGGTTTGCCTTGTCTATTTTACTAATATGAACCGGATTCACCAAAAAGCTCTTATGACACTGCAGCAGGCGGTTCTGCGGCACCATGTTCAGCAGCTTTGACAGACTGTAACCAGAAATCTGGTCTGCTATTTCGCCGTCGCCGTATTGTTCGGAATGAATGACAAGCTTTTTGCCAAAGGATTCAATATAAAGGATATTTCTGATTTCATATTCAAACAGAAACTGTTTCTGCTCAATCCGAAGGATTTCCGGAGCGGTCTGCATCTGCGCCCCCATCTCAAGAGCCGCTTGAAATGTTTTTTGAAATTCAGCCTCCGTGAAGGGCTTTACCAGGAAATCGTAGCCTTTGATTTCCCGGTAGGCAGATAACTCCTCTCCTGCCAGTTCCGTGGTAAAAAGAATTGGCGTAAACCGATATTCCGGCATGGAACGCAGCTGCCTTGCCAGTTCGGTCCCCCGGTAATCCAAAAGCTGTATATCCAGAATAAACAGATCAACCTTGTTTTTCACCGCATAGAAAAGAGCCTCTGCGGCCTTCTCAAATACTGCAAGTTTATGTTCCATTGAGCTGTTTTCCATGTACCGGCGCATGAGCGCAACTGCGCCCGGCTCGTCTTCAACCAATAAAATAAGTCCCATAGGCGGCCTCCCTCCACATGTTCTGCCAAATATTTCAATAATAACCGTATTCTATCATATACCAGCAAATCCGTCTATCTCATAATCCTGACCTCGCCAATCTCAGGTTTGGTCTTCCAACAGCCATAATAGCGTATATTTTTCTGCCACGCTGCTGTTAAACCTTCATCCGTTTTGGCCAGTTCTTTACAGCAAATGGCATACAGACCATTCCAATTAAAACCGGAACCGTAATAAGTAAATAGAGCGACCAGATCACTTTACCAAAAACAGAAAAGGTATTGGTTCTGCAAATGTCGGCAGAGCTTCTTATGTTCTGCTAAAAATAATCCCATTCTAATGCCCCTTGCCCCTGTCGAAAAATAATATAAGTAAAGATCCTCCAACGCTGCCCCACACGGGGCCGCATTTTCCTGCCATACTGTTTTGTTAATCGATCAGGCGATAATTCCATACATCTTCCCTTCCTTTCTCATCAGTCCAATATAGCGGATTTCATTGATAGAGAATGCTGAAAAAGCCAAAAACAAAATAAGCCATAAACCGGTTGCCGCGGCTTCGTATAACCATGGCAATGTATTCGCCGATAATCTCCAGAAAGCGCAGAAACCGAGCATTACAAAGACACATACCCGCATGCCCTCTCTCTTTCTCATGCGTATGATACGCAGCAGGGAAACCAGGCATACCAGATATGGAACCAGGCAGTATAGAATCATTTGTCCGATACCTTCGAAGGAATTCTGTTGATAAAGCTCCATAAATAAAAGTATAGTGATGCACACCAGGTTTGCTGACCTGGCCAGGACCAGCTTCGCCAGCATGATCTGAGCGCCGGATGCTCTCGTTACCGCTTCCATCTCACTCATGCCATAGTACTGGCCTTTGAAGATCACCGGCACGAAAGCCAAAACAAATAGCGGGATAAAGAGGGGGATACATTGGGGGATATCTGACAGATTGGAAATAAAAAGGACTGTGAAAATATCGAGTTGAATTAACTCCATATTTTCACAGTCCCCTTCTATTCTTCTATACAGATAGTTATTGAGGGATCCGTATCCCTCATCCGCTGCCGGATTTATCAATGTTAATGTTATGAACTGCCTTACCTCTCGGTCGAAATAAACGTGGGAAAGGTATCAGAGCTGCCGATACGCTGCATCGTATTTGTATTAATAATTTCTTTCCTATTTATTTGTCCCTCACTAACAAGAGATTGTATCGAAATTAAAACACTTCGACAACTTTGAAACGTTCAAACGTGATAGGTGTTTGATCTGTAAAAGTATAACCGCGATTGGCTGCATCCCGTGTCCAATAACGTATATTTCCCGCCTTCCAGTGTTCAAAGTCTTCATCTTCACCCTCTAGTTTTACCATATCCCAGGTTAAGTCGCAAAAATTGACTGTTTCCAGATACACTGTCTTGATCACACAGGCTGGATTGCCGCGTCCATCGAGCACCAGTGATAAATCTCCCACGCTTGGGGCCTGCTCATCCTCCAATATAACCGAGACTGTTGCAGTTTTCTTTCCGGCAAGCACCAGCGCTAAAAGTTCGTCCGCCATTTCAGGACTGTCGCCAAAAGCAAAGCATTCAAAATAATCTTTCTTTGTGTTTTCTATAGTATCCATTTCTTATTCAATCCTCCATAACTTTTAATTTACCGTTATTCCTTTTCCGACAGACCGGCTTTATTCAATACGGCACCCTCGTCTATGTCCGTTTCAGCGATAATATGGGACACATATCTGTCAGTTTCTCTGTAAACACACTACCACTTATCATAATGCACCATGGCTGTTTCCCATCTGGGACGCAATTCCTTTTCCTCATCCGGCCAGCCAAATGCAATCACAGAAATAGGTTCCACCTTATGGGGGAGTGATAATTGCTCAATGAGCAGCTTTCGCCAATCGGAATTAGGCACTACCCCACACCATACGCCTCCAAGACCTAAGCCATGAATACTGAGCAGTATATTTTGAGCAGCGGCGGCACAGTCTGCATACAGGAACTCCTTTATTCCCTCCCTGGTTTTATCTCCGCAGATAATAATGGCTCCTGCGGAAATCTCCAGCATCGCAGCATTGGAATTATGCCGGGCCAGCATGGATAGAACACCTTTGTCTCTTACTACAATAAAGTGGTATGGGCGCTTATCCTTTGCCGTGGGAGCACACATGCCCGCAGAAAGAATGGCTGTTACCATATGTTCGCTAACCGGTTTTTCAGTAAATTTTCGTATGCTCTGCCGTGTTTTTATCACGGTGAGCACGTCCTGATCGCACTTGATATCGGCGGTATTATCAGGAACATTTACAGCAGCCGGCAGATCTTCGGAGAACATCGTAATCTCCGCAGTCATTTCCTGCCCATGAAATCCGATGGACTTTTGCATCGCTTTATCTAAAACCATAACAAATTTGCCGCTGCCGCGGGACAACAGTTTACTTCGGTATTCAATGCCATTCATTGTACCGCTTACATAAATGGTTCCCCTGGATTTGTGGAATACTTCTTTTGCATTGAACGGAATTTCGACGATAGTCAGCCGGCCAGAATCGTCCTTTTTGATTTGCGCATCAAATCGTTCTATTGCAATCACCTCCCGTGTATTTATTTTTTCGAAACGGCTTTTGATGATCAGGAAAGAGAAATACAGGAGCCCAACCGAAACTTACATCATTCCGCATAAGAATGACTCATAGTATAAAATTCTTCCCGGCAGGTGTCTGAGCAAGCATGCGCCAGTCCGGCAGTCAGGCCCTCTCTCTTTTCTTTTTCCCCGGGATTAAACTGGGAAAAATACCTGCTTTACAGCCTGCAATGTGAAATGCCATAAAACATAAAACCGCTGCAATTGCCTTAATATAAATGGTATACTGCTCATCGTAGCTCTCCACGCTGACCAAACCAGATCCGCTGTTCCCGTTCATGTCCAGATAGAAATCAGTCTGGCTCAGGGCGTCAGAGCGTTCAATCCCGTTGATAAATTCAACGTCCTTTGACAGATCCGCTTCCACCACCTTTCCAACTGGCATGATAAAATAGTCTTCCTCATAATTCTGCTGCACTGCATCGCTGTTGATGCAGGCGGCCACCCGCTCGCCTGATGGAAGTTCAAGATTCATCAGATAGATGTCACCGAAATAATCTGTATCAGCAGTCAATAAAGAACCATATTCGACTTGAACGGTAAATGTATTGTGAGAAAAGAGTTCCTCCACATTTTCCACACGGTAAACATCATCTCCGGCTTTTCCCCCAATATCACCGTCTGACACCATGTGCGTCTGCGTATATCTCTGATAGAGCATGGAATAAAAAACAGGCAGAATTTTACTGATTCCCAATACCACCAACGAGGAAAGTACGATACATAGTAATACATCAAATCTAATTTTATAAATTCTCATTTCACACCTGCCATGAGGCCGTCCTTTCATAATACTTCCTGCGCCCAGTACTTTTCGATCCCGGTTTGTACCTTTGACAAAACTATTTTGATTAGTTAAATATATAATAACTAATCAAAATAGTTTTGTCAAGTCAAACAAAGTGCCGAAGGCACTTTGTTCATCGTCTGTTTTCTGTGCCTTGCTTTTGCAGGGCTATTTGTTTACATAATTCATGATTTAAAAGGAATTTCCTAAAAAGAGAAAAAAGAGACACGATTGATTTCGTGTCCCCTTTTGATTTTTGATGTGATTACTCAGTATAAGAAGCTGGGGGAACGCACTGCCCGGCACTTTCGGATGCATCGCTACAATGATTGCTGCATTCCTCCTTAATTTCGGATTTTTCAGCGGTAGCACCAGCGTCAGGCAAATCCATTTCCATAATCTCTAACTCCTTCTTCAGCTTATCGAATTCTTTTGCCAATTCTTTAAAGTCTTCACTGTAGTCGGCAAAAACATGCCGCACAATTTCTTTCTTATGCTGCATCATGAACTTATCCATCATCTGTTCCAGTTCCGTTATGTGTTCCTTTTTTGCGTTCCGTTCAATTTCCAACAGACGTTCCGCGATTGAAACCGGATGGGGTTTCGCAACCACTTCGTCTTCTCCCGGAACGCGGCATAAAATGAAACGCAGTTTGTGTGCATTATCTTAAATCTCCTCTCAAATATCTATATTTTGGTTACAGACAAATTATGGTACAGCATAAACGATGATAAAAAATTATTTATTTATATTTTCATCAAAAAAGGAGCTGATGGTGAGTCAGCTTCTTAGTGATATACAATCAAATCGTTCATAGAAACATTAAACAGAACACTTAACGCAAGAAAATTGTCTAACGTAGGAAGGGAATCCCCCCGCAGCCACTTATAGATTGCGTTGGTCGTTGAAAGGCCAAAATACTCTCTTAGGCTCGCAACGCTGAATCCTCTGTCTATTCTGTATGTGTTAATTCTCGCACCGGTTGCGACCGGATCAATTACGGGGTAACTCATTACCGTATCCTCCTCATAAAAAAAATCCACCTGCCGCATGGCTGGTGGATGGAGGACGCAAAAACTTTTAGCGATGTGTCAGATACCTCTCCCATACCATAACGGCAATAAAACAAAGCGCTGTTTACGAGCGCGTTCTTCTTGCTGTTTCTGGCATTTTCGAGAATCCATCCTTAACATCTCCTTATCCTTCTTTCCCATTTTTGCTTATCGACATCATACTATATCCTGAGTGCTTCTGCAAGATACTATTTTCCTGTAGATAATAATTTTTCAAATGCGCGTGGCAGGATTCGAACCTTTGATCTGCCGGTTCAGAGCCGGCCGCTGCTTCCAACTGAGCTAATCCGCAATACTGGCGTCTGAGGGAATTAAACCACCCCATCATAACATTTCGACTAAAGTCTCATATGATCCCAAAGGGAATCGAACCCTTGTTTCCGGCGTGAAGGGCCGGCGTCTTAGCCGCTTGACTATGGGACCTTGAAATACAGGTGACAGGACTTGAACCTGCGATATACCGGTTAAAAGCCGGTTGCCATACCACTTGGCTACACCTGCAGAAAGCACCGTGCTGGAATCGAACCAGCTTCAGACAGATTTGCAGTCTGTCCCCACGCCGCATGGTACGGTGCATACTGTGCTTCGAATCCAGAAGTTATGCACAAAAAAACCGCCTATCCATTACGAATAAGCGGCCTTGACTGAATCGAATTCACCAACGGCATCAGGGAATCGCATACGACTTCCATCCTCTTTCACCCATTCTTAATGGCATCACAACAATACGCTGCCTGCAAGCGCGTTCTTTTTGCTGTTTCTGACATAATTTGAAAGTATTCATGGTAGTCATGGCGTTTCTCCTTTCGCTTATTTCTTATGAATTGATTATAGCAAGCTATATTTCAGTTGTAAATCTACTATCAGTAGACAAATTTGGCTACCATATCCAAAAAAGCTTCCTGCATTGGCGCCAGTTCACTTAAGTTCTACTCAAGCCTGCTGATAACCTGCTGGTTGCCAGTATAATGTTCCTTCCCAAGAGTCATTTGCTTTTTAACCTCTTCCGTCGCTTTTTTAGCATCCTCTATGGCCTGCCTAGTATATTTTACTAAATGGTAACTAAATCCCATAGCCAACAGTTAATGCGTTCTGGTAATAGCCGGGACTGGTGTGTGGTCATAAGTATGGATGGAGTTCAAATCTTCATGGAATCTTCAAACCTGTTCCGTATCCTATTGCTATCAACCACAAGAAAGGATTTTATAAGATGGAAATGATTTTAGAAACCGCAGATCTCTGCAAAAGTTTCAAAAACCAGATGGCCGTGAACAATGTATCGCTTCATATTAATTAAAAGGAATTCCGTCTATGGGCTGCTCGGCCCAAACGAAGCAGAAAAATCTACCATTCTGAAAATGGTCACGGGAATTTTACGTCCTACCTTCGGCTGTATCGTATTTAACGGCCATTCATGGAACAGGGAGGACTTGAAAGAGATTGGTGCTTTAATTGAAACGCCGCCGCTATACGAAAATCTGACTGCTTGTGAAAACCTGAAGGCAAGAACGCTTGCGTTGTGCCTGCCGGCCTGCCGCATTGATGAAGCGCTGGAAATGGTGCAGCTCCAGAATGCAGGGAAAAAGAAAACGCGACTGGGGAACACACGGGATTGTGTCCGTCAGTCGCGTTCATTTTTATAGTGCGAAGGGATAACAGGCGGCAAATTTTACTTTTCTTTCCCGTCCCACACTCCATTTTCATCCACATAGCGTCCGTCCGGGGCCTTGGTGTTTCGGAACAATCTTCCTCTTGTGCCGTCCGGCTCTTCATTAAAGTAATAATAGCTGCCATCAATGAGGACCCAGCCTGTCATCATACGGCCCTTGGTATTGTCTGACACCGGATTTAGATAATAGGAGCCGCCTTGGCTGTCCGTATACCACCCCGTCACCATATAACCGTCCACATCAAACATAAACCAGTCAAACGCCTGCTGACCGGCGCTCAAGTCTGCATATGGATTATAAGTAGCTACCCATGTATTCACATAATCACTGCCATCTGCCCTGCGCATTCTCCATCTGCCGTCCTCCGTCATGACCCAGACAACCTTTTCCACATAGCTGGGGACTATGACACCGTCTATATTTTTAGTCTCGCCTGTATAATTCTTCGGCAGGCTTTCCTTGGGGCTGCTGTTTCCGCCTGCGAAACCATGACCGCTGCCGGAACCTCCGCCGCCGCCAGACCCGCCACCGCTGCCGGAACCTCCGCCAATGTAAGTCCAATGGGCGTAAATAGTACAGTTTTCCGTGAATACGATTGTAGTTGTTATTTTAATACCGCCATTGGCGGCCGTAAACCAGCCGTCAAACTGATAGCTGCCGCCGCGGACTGGAGTCGGCAGGCTTCCCAGCCGCCCGTCCGTGTCGGTTCTTCCAGTGGCAGGTGTCACACTGCCGCCATTCGCATCGTAGATGATCGTGTGGTTCGTACCGGCGGCTTTGACTGTGATCGCCAATGTGGCCGTCTTAGCAATACCGCCCTCAGTGTAGGTGACCGTCACTCTGGAATCAGCCTCAGTCAATGCGCCGGACGGGGTTACTGTATAGCCCGTCACCGCACGGGTGGAACCATCAGAATAAGCTGCCGTCACCACCATACCGCTGCTGTCAAAGCTTTGTCCCGCCGTATAAGTGGTTTTGGCCGGCCCGGTTGTCACGGCGATGGAAGACAAGCCGGCCGCTATGGTGATTGACATTGCTTTCGTATCGCTGCCTATGTCGTTGGAGGCCCTGACCGTAAAATGGCTGGTTCCCGCCTTCGTAGGGATACCGCTGATCTTACCGCTGCCGTCCAGTGACAGTCCCACAGGCAGGCTGCCTCCGCTCTCTAAAGACCACGTGGCCCACGCGCTGCCGTCAGCCGCCAGTGTCTGGCTGTAGGCCACGCCGATCGTGCCGTCCGGCAGGGTCTCGGTGATGATTGCAGGAGCAGATTTTACCATCACTCCGGGCAACGTGATGAAGCCATTGTTTATTCCGCTCACGTCGTAGAAAACGCCTCCCTGACCGTTCTGTGTACTCCACTCTGCCTTGACTGCGGCGGGAGATACGTCAAGATCTGCCGCGGAGCCTTTGAGGTACGTCGTCTTGTCTCCGGCCCATGTGATGATGGCGGCAGTGCCGCCCGGAACAGGCTGTGTACCCGCTGTTTTAATTGCGCCGCCTGTACTGTCTAGGTCTTTACCGAAAATCACGGCGCTGCCGCCAATCTGGATCCCGCTTGATGAGGAATTGTCAATCATCGCGTAACCGCCGGTGTTTACTATCTTGCTTCCAGACACCACGACAGTTCCGCCTTCATTCATGATGCAGACTTTCTTCTTACCATCAGCATTGATGGAGCCACCTTTAACAGTGATACTGCTGTTTTCCTCGTTGACGATGCCTACGCTGATGGAGGTGCCTTTACCGCCATCAATCGTTCCGCCTGATACAAGCAAGCTGTTGGGAGAGTCGTTGAGTATACCACAGGTATTGGCACCATAGCCGCCGCTGATATTGCCACCCGATATTACACTATTGGTACTGTTTTTAAACACGATACCAACGTTTTCGACAGAACCAGTGCCTCCACTGATGCTGCCTCCTGATACTCTGATTTCGCCGCTTCCTTGAATGCCGTAGCTTTCTTCGCCGCCGCCTCCGCTGACAATGCCTTCCGATACTTCGGTTATACCGTTAAAAGAGTTGAATATGCCATAGTTCTTTGTTCCTGTGCCTCCGCTGATCCTGCCTCCCTGGATCGATACAAAGCCCTCCCCAAAATTATAGATACCGGTACTGCGATCCCCGCCGCCACCTCTGATGCTGCCGCCCGATACAAGGATGCTGGTATTAGCAGCGGCGTTATAAATGGCTGCATTATCTATAGTATTGTAACTGGAACCGGTATGGTTCTTATTAGAAATGGAAATAATCTCGCCGTCTGTCACGGAAAATATAGAATCCGTGCCAGATTCCTCAACGATCCCAATCACAGGTTCCGCACTGCTCGTTAAAACCGCCCGCCACTCTACAGTCACATTTTCCGGAATTTCCAGTTCGAGTTTATCCGATGCCTCGGTGGTAGTTTTTCCTGTCACGATCACGTCACCGCTGTACGCGTCCACTTCTGCCACAATACCGTTGCCAGCTGCCCAGGTATTGATATCCGCAACCAGCTTTTCTACTCCTGTCAACGTCAATGCCCGCGCTGCTGCTGCCGGGGATGCCACGCTTGCAAGACCGCCATTCTTATCTGCTCCGGCGTTCCCAGCCCCCTCCGCGCCTTCGCTGCTATTTTCCTCCTGCCTGTACCCACAGTCCAAAACTGCTTCATAACAGCCTTCACCATGCTCATGGTCACAAACCAGTTTTTTCATATTGCTGCTGGTTGCGGTCTCATCCCCCTCATAGCAGCTGTCATCATGCTCATGAAGGCAATGCAATTTCTTCCTATAACAACTTTCATCATGGACATGATTACTATCGGATTCAGCATTGGCTGTAAAAGCAGTCATCGGTATCGAAACACAGAGCATCACAGCTGACAGCGCCATTGAACAGATCCTTGCGTACTGTCTCTTATTGCTTCGCTTCATTTATTGTTCCCCTTTCTGTGTTCTTTCTATAAATAAACGCATTGCGAATGCGGAACCACCCTCTTTTCTATATTATCTGCTTTTTTTCTCAACGCGGGCTGCATAACGCCGGAAACAGATTCTTTAAAGTCATCATGCTCATGATGGCAGTTCAGGAACGATTCGGCACTGGCAGGAAAAGACGTAACTGCAAATGCAACAAATAGCCAGGGCCCGAGCTATTATTTATCGGGCAAAAAGCTTGTGAATGTGATTCCAGGTCTAGCCGTCCATATCCATACTATCACAGTTTGGGAGGCTTTTCTTGTATGATATGGTAGAAATTGATTCCGCAAAACGACCTGGTATTTTAATGGATTATTTAATCACAGATTCTTTTGTCTATCACTTAGGAGTTTTTCATTATACTTATTTAGAATCTCATAGATGAAGAAGTTCCTTAATATTATCACCTAAAGCCATATCAGCGATTTCCTTTGATGGGCTGACAAACTCAACCAATTCCCGGTAAAGATATGGATCTCCATATGGCGCATCGGAACTAAACAGGCATCTTTGAGGCAGTTCAATCAATGCCATTCTGGTAGCTATCGATGCAAATGCTGCAGATAAATCTAAGTACGCATTCTTATGTGCTTTTGCGAACTTTATAACCTCAATCCAATTTGTCCCGCCTAAATGTCCAAAGATAACAGGAACTTGAGGATATCGTTCGCACAAATCCATCAACAGTTTTATCCCTTCCAATGTGACAGGGGAGAATGTATGCACCCACACAGGACAGATTTCAGTGGCTTCAATGGCCTGAAATACGGTATCTAATTGTAAAATCTGCTGCTCATTTCCCGGTGTGAATTCTCCAATGCCCAGCAATGAATTGGAGATGATATAGTCCGTTATCCAGTCCTGTGTTTCATTGAAAGACATTCCTAACGGTACCGACCCGAATCCCCCAAAACGGTCCGGATGCTTTCTGATAATGGAAATAAGCTCGGATATATTTTTCTGTTGCCGAATGATATTTGCTTCTATACTGTTGGATCCGGATAAAACTTTATAAAGCTCATCCATTTCTGTTTCAAGCGCATTCAGTGAAGAGGCTTTTTCCGGATGCGGCGCCGTGCAGAATAGGATTGTTTTATCAATTCCGGCTGCGTCCATCATCTGTAGCTGCATTTCTGTGGGGAGCATCATATGCTCATGACTATCAATAATCATATCTCAATCATTCCTTTCCAGCAGATTTTCTGCTATAATCAGAGTATCATTCCCACTAAAAAAGCACAAGAACGCACTATTTTGATATGTAGTATCATTTTTGATACTTAAACCAGAGGAGGTCTTACAATGGCAAAAACAATGGAAGTTCCAGAACGATGTCCCATGGATGTGGGCTTAAATATATTAAGTGGAAAATGGACACTCCGGATCTTGTGGCACCTTTCCAAAGGGCCAGTCCGTTTCAATGAGCTGCAAAGATTATTAGGTACAATTACCACGAAAACATTAAGCCAGCAGCTCCGACAATTAGAAGAACAGCAAATCATCCTGCGTACTGTGTATCCGGAAACGCCTCCAAAGGTTGAATATTCATTAACGGACGTAGGAAAAACAATCCAGCCAGTCTTAAAGAAGCTATGTGAATGGGGAATAAGTTATCAAAAAGCGATTTCAGCTATACCATGATTGCCCTTCCACGTTTCTTATCCCACTGGTAAAAATCAAATTTTGTGTCTTCCATCTTTATGGAAATGTTTTCACGCTTATAAGCGGCGGAACAAGGAAAACCATTCTGTCTAACCTCTGCCATCGCCTAATTTGTTTTGTTACTATCGTTTTTTTCATGAAGCTTTCTTATCCTTTCAATGGTGGTTGTGATAAGTGTAGATGTATTTGTCTGGAATCACATCAAAAATCTAATTTTTATAAAACACAAGTCTATTTTCTAAATCTATCTGCTCTTTTTCTCAAAACGGAACGTATAACGCTCATAAATATAATCCAGGGCAGTAATATCACCGAACACAAAACAACGATAACGCCCACAACCCAGTTTGTTTCGGAAACAGACTCTTTAAAATTTTTAGAGGAAAACGAATACTCCGAAGGATCTTCCGGATGATAATAAACCGTTTTCGTGGTGCCAATCCATTCCTGGGATTCCTCTATATCCCTTTGATAGCTCTGATAGTCCTGAAATTCCCGGTGATTCCGGTCCGATGCATGGTAGGTGATACCATCTACCTCATAGGAATAATTGTAGATGATGTAATATTGGTCCTTATCATTCGGCCTGCCTTCCACGGAACGGTCAATCTGACTTCTCGTGATCTCATTTCCGACACTTTCACATGTTGCTGTCGTCTCTTTGTACTCTACTCTCCCAAAATCAAAAGCCTTTCCTCCTTTGAACAACAGGAATAAATAGAGCGCAATGATGATAAGCGCAATCGGCCAAATCAGGGAAAAAACAGATTTTCCTTTTTTCATACAGTTCATCTCCTCATCTACTTTATTTTCAAGAATGTCATTTCTGTAAAAACCCCATTTTCATCAGCATGGAAGCCATCAGGGGGGCATGTTCACGTATTCGCTGCCGTCTGAACCGCCGGGGCTGGCCTCTCCTGGTCATACTATCACATTTCGATGTACTTTTCTTGTATGATATGGTACAAATCAGTTTCTTAAGTTCCCCGATAAGCTGCCCGGCATGAATCGCACAAAGCCCATTCACTCCGCCCTTCACGAATCCGGTTTCAATTCCAGATGATAGACCGGACTTTTTATCCAATTGTCATCTGACCGCTATCTCCGCCATGCCATTGTTAAACCTTCATCCTTTTCGACCATTTTCGGACAGCAAACGGCATACATAAAACGCCAATCATCACAGGAACCGTAATCAGCAAATAGGGAGACCAGATGAGTTTGCCAAACACACAAAATGTATTGGTCCTGAAAATATCGGCGGAGCTTCCCACGAGTGGCAATAAATCGAGTGCTTTCTGCGCCCCAAACGGAAGGTAGCCTGCAATCATCATCGGGCCATAAACGGCCGCCAGACTTAGCAGCAGGGAAAGTACATTGCTTCTCACCGCAGCTGATAAAAACATCACAACCCCCGCGTACCCGATTGCTCCAAGAAGTGCAAATGCGTATTCATAAATTTCCGCCTGCAGCATATTGACAGGGGCAATGGCAATCAGCTTAATTGTTTGAATCGGCATATCCCATCCGGAAGTTCCCATGTAGAATATCTGTGTTACCAGATTCCCCGCTGCAAGAAGTGCAAACAGTTCCACGGTAAATGCGACGCCGGTAAAAACTTTGGCAAGAGCGAGCCTTTGCCAGCCATTTGGAGTTGTTAATACCAATGCGCTTGTGCGATCAGACCATTCTCCTGAAAACAGGGACGACAAAACAATTGCAAGAAACAGCGCCATCACCATCCCGATATCAGCAAGCATGCTTCCAAGAAGCACGGACCAGCCTTCCGTCCATTCATAACGCAGAGGTTTTCCCACTTCCTGTTCCATCTGTAAGAGATACTCTCTTTCTGTGCCTGTCTGACCGTTCACTTCCAGGAACTCGCTGATTGCACGCTGCCGCCTTTCATAAAAATCTGCCAGTTTATCAGGATTCACATAGCTCATCATGATTTTATAGCTGTTTGGATCCTTAAGCTCCGGATACAGCATCCCCAGCCAACTGTTGACAATGTGCCAGTCTGTATGTTCCAGTTCCTTCTCCATGCCGGCGGCTTCCATCCTCTGGTAATCCCGCACTAACTCCTGCAGTGTTTCATCGGTCAGTTCCCCTCCAAAGGAACGTGCATATTCCTGGCTGCCTTTTACCACCGCGTATCCATCAAAATTGTTGCCGAAAGCGCTTGTATGATCCCCAGAGCTTCCAAAGCTGAACCATTGGAAGGAAAGTATTCCGCCAAAAACCACGACATAAACAAAACACAGCAGTACGCTGATTTTCGTCAGTCTTTTCCGCCACAATTTCTTATGCTCCAACAAAAATAAATTCATATTACCGATCCCCCTCCTCCGTCTGAAAATAATACAGGTAAATATCTTCTAATGCTGCTTCGCATGGTACGGCATTGTCGCCAGGCCGATCGTCGGAAACAATACGCAGCACGATTCTGTTTTCTTCATGCCGTAAATTAGCCACGGTTGCTTTTTCCTGCCATCTCCTGGCCTCTTCCTGGGAAACAGAAAGTTCCCACACTTTACCGTCAGCTCTGCGGATCAGTTCCGGAACGGTTCCCTGCATTACAAATCTTCCTTTCTTTATCAGCAGCACTTCATCTGCAATTGCTTCGATGTCTGACACGATATGGGTCGAAAGGATTACGATTTTATCTTCTGCATAATCGGAAAGCAGATTGCGGAATCGGACGCGCTCCTTCGGGTCCAGCCCGGCCGTCGGCTCATCCAAAATCACAATTTTCGGGTTATTGAGTAATGCCTGTGCAATCCCAACCCGCTGCTTCATGCCGCCTGAAAAAGTTTTGATTTTCTTTCCTGCCTCCTGGCTCAAGCCGACCACCTCCAAAAGCTCCGCCGCACGCCTCTTAGCCATGCGCTTTGGTATCCCCTTGAGCGCCGCAATATACATCAAAAATTCCATCGCGGTGTAACCCGGATAATATCCGAAATCCTGCGGCAGATAACCTATGATATTCCGGTAATCAGCACCCATGGAAACCACTTCTGTTTCATTAAACAGCACCTCCCCGGAGGTCGGTTCTAAAACAGCGCACAGCATGCGGAGTAAGGTAGTCTTGCCTGCGCCGTTCGCTCCCAAAAGGCCATATACCCCAGGCTTTAACACTGTGCTGACACAATCAACCGCTATTTTCCTGCCATACTGTTTTGTTAAACGGTCAAGCGATAATTCCATACATCTTCCCTTCCTTTCTTATAGCTGCAATATAGCGGATTTCCTGGAGAAAGAATGCAGAAAAAACCACAAACATGATAAGCCACAAACCGGTTGCCGTCGCCTCGTATAACCATGGCAGTGCATTGGCCGACAAGCCCCAGAAAACACAGGAACCGAGCATGATAAATACACAAACCGGTAAGCCCTCTTTCTTTCGCATGCGGATGACGCGCAGCAGGCCAACCATACACACCAGATAGGGAACCAGGCAGTATAGAATCATTTGTCCGATTCCTTTGCAGGAATTCTGCTGATAAGTCTCCATAAATAAAAGTATCGTGATGCATACTAGGTTGGCTGCCCCGGACAGGATCAGCTTCGTCAGCATGATCTGAGCGCCGGATGCTCTCGTTACTGCTTCCATCTCACTCATTCCATAATATTGGCTTTTAAAGATTACCGGCATGATAGCCAAAACAAATAACGGGATAAAAAGGGGAATATATTTTGGAATATCCGACAGATTGGAAATTGCCAGGCATACAAGGAGTAACGTTATTGCCTGCAGTCCCAGTATCGGAATCCCCTCAAATCGAAATACGTCTGACAGATAGCCAAAAAACCCCGTCCTTGCTTCTGCCGTAAATTTCTGCTTACGCATAACCTCGATACAGGAATTGATTGTTTCTTCTAATCTTTCCGGCTGTACTTCCTGCCTTAAAGCATGCTGCAAATGAGCTTTCAAAACTTTATCTTCCATCTTGCTGCTCCTTTCTCATCGCTTTTAATGCGTTCCGAACCCGGCTTTGCGCGGTTCTCATATTACATCCCATAACCTTTGCAATTTCCTCAAAACTGAGCTGTTCTCCAAAACGCAGAATCACGGTTTCCCTTTGTTCCAACGATAACGCATTTAAAAGATATTTTATCTCTTCCCGATCCTCAACCCGGAGAATTTCCTCACATTCATTCAAGATTGTTTCATCGTCTTCTAAGGAATAGGCCTGGAGCTTTCGGCTCTCATCAATACACAAATGGTTCGCAATGGTATATAAGTAGGCCTTGAATTTTTTCTTTCCTTTATACCTATAAATGTTTTTAAACAGCTTAAGGAATGTTTCCTGTGTGAGATCTTCCGCCCTCTCCAGGTTGGAGCAATGCCACTTACAATAACGCAAAATAGATGTATAATAGCGTTTTATCAGTTCTTCCGCCGCATTTTCATCTCCATCCTGTATCTGTTCCACTAATTCGTCGTCGCTTAGCACGCTTCCAACTCCTTCCCCTGTCGGCCTATATATATAATAACGAACGATGTCCTTCCAATGATTAAAAACTTCTTGATTTTCTTTCATTTTACCCGATACTTCGTCAGGTTGGTACAAGCATATTTATGATAATTCGAAAATATTGTTATATCTAAAACTTTGTTCTTTGTGAACGTACATTTTGAAAGTGGAAATAAGATATTTCCTCTATAAAGCAAAACGCCAGCGAATCATTGCTGGCGTTTTTAATGTCTGGGATATTCCTGTTGTTCATAAAAAGCAGTTATTTTCCCCGCCGATTACAGCTTCTCTATAAACTGGAGAGCGTATGGTTACTGGGCTTCTTGTAGAATGAACCTATATGTAAAACGATAAAATGGTGACCGATTGGGGTCCAGATGACCAAAAAACTATAAAGTAACATAAAGTTATGACACGAAATGAACTGATTGAATTTAATGTCGATATAAGGGAGATACAAGAAGTCATCGAGAGAACGAGCGACGAGATATCCAACAAAATTGACTGGACAAATGTATGGAGTAAAAAATATCCAATACTTATCCAATATCAAAGCGAAGTTGAAGTATCTTATTATGCTTCAGAGCTGTGTAAATTACTAAGCGACTTGGAAAAGAATTACGGATATGACGATCTGGACTCTTTTCTTGTTCTCAAAGATATTCTGGCAGTTGTCTGGAAATACAGGAAGAAAAAGAAGCGTTGAATTTTCACTTTCGGATTGGTTTAGCTAGGCTTTATTCTATTAAGGTATCCTACGCTATAGTTGTTTTCAAAAGTGACAAGCAGTATTTCGCGGTACACCCGAAATACTGCTTGCTACTTTTTACCTCCGCAAAAACATCAAGAGCTGCTTGCACTGCCTTGTCAGGCACTCCACATGTGAAGCATTCATGCGCCTTTGCAGGCACTTATAGAAAAAATTAGCTATTGCTGCTAAATCTTATCTTTTTAGCAGTCTATCAGCGAAATCGGACTGAAGCAGCTGGAACTATTTCCCCATTCATTGCTTAAGACGCAGTCCAACTGTCGGAAAATTTTCGCCTTTTCGCCAAAAGGCGAAAAAAAGCAAAAAAACAAGGTTCCTCCAAAAATGAAGAACCTTGATTTTATGCCGCTTTCAGGGCCGTTTTGTGGTACTTACCGAGATTAGTCAACGCTGACGATTTCTCTCTTGTTATAAGAACCGCAAGCCTTGCAAACTCTGTGAGGCATCATAAGTTCGCCGCACTTGCTGCACTTAACTAAGTTCGGAGCACTCATCTTCCAGTTTGCTCTACGTTTATCTCTTCTAGCTTTAGAAGATTTGTTCTTTGGACAGATAGACATGGTTACACCTCCTTAAACTGTTTAAAAATATCCTGGATGACTGCCATTCTGGGGTCCATGGACCTTTTGTCGCAGTCGCAAGTCTCATGATTGAGATTTGTTCCACATCTATTACAAATCCCCTTACAGCTTTCACTGCAGAGAACCTTCATAGGCAGATTCAGTATGAGTTCATCACAAACCAACTGGTCTACATCCAGATTATAACCTTTTAAATACGGTTGTTCATCGAGCTCTTCTACACGCTCCTCCTCAGATTCATTCAAATCCAGGGTACGGACTATATCAAATTCCAACGGTACCTCCACCGGATCGAGGCAGCGGTCACACGGAATTCTCAGAGTAAGCATAGCCTTCCCTTCCGCTTCCAGTTTCCTGTTGCCCAGATTCATAATTCGCAGAACCACCGGTTCCTTGGAGACAATCTCATAATCGCCGCCAGGACCATGATAGATGTCCATTTCAATATCAGGTGTATAAGTTTTCTCTTTCCCTTCCAGGGTAAACAACTCTGACAAATTAATAAGCATATTAATCTCCATTAATACGCACCTATGCTATTATACACAGGCGCGCATCATTTGTCAACAAAATATTTCCAATATTACACAACCAGTTATTTCACAAGAGCTAAGGTTTCTCTGGCGATGGACAGCTCCTCGTTGGTCGGGATTACACATACTTTAACCTTGGATTCCGGAGTGGAAATGGTCACTCTCTTGCCTCTTGCCTTGTTGATCTCCGGATCAATCTCAATTCCGAGATATCCTAAATATTCGCATACAGCGCCTCTGATCGGTTTGTCATTCTCACCAACGCCGGCCGTGAAGACAATAGCGTCAACGCCGTTCATTGCGGCTACGTAAGCACCGATATATTTGGCCACACGGTAGATGAATGCCTGAATTGCAACATCCGCTTTGTGGTTGCCTTCCCCCTGAGCCTTCTGAACGTCTCTGAAATCGCTGGATACGCCGCCGGACATTCCGAGAATACCGGATTTCTTATTCAGGATATTCAGCACTTCGTTGACATCCTTGCCTTCTTTATTACAGATAAACTGTACTACCGCAGGATCGATATCACCGCTTCTGGTACCCATGATGAGACCTTCCAACGGTGTTAATCCCATGCTGGTGTCAACACACTTGCCGCCGATGGAAGCGGATACGCTGGCGCCGTTTCCCAGGTGGCAGACGATAACTTTTGCCTTCTCAGGATCTAACTCACAGTACTTGATCGCTTCTTTGGATACGTAGCTGTGGCTTGTCCCGTGGAAGCCGTAACGGCGGATGCTGTATTTCTCATAATACTCATAAGGAATCGCATATAAGCTTGCCTTCTCCGGCATCTTCATACCGAATGCAGTATCAAATACGGCTACGTTCGGTGTTCCCGGCATCGCTTCCTCACATGCTTCAATTCCCATTAAGTTTGCCGGATTGTGAAGCGGTCCTAAGTCGAAGCAGTCGCGGATTACTTTCTTTACGTCCTCATCAACGACGATGGAGTCACTGTAGACCGTTCCTGCGTGCAGAACGCGGTGTCCCACTGCTGAGATTTCGCTGGTATCCTTGATCACGCCGTATTCCGGATCTACCAGAGCATCCATGACCATCTTGATCGCTACCGTGTGATTCGGCATCTCTTTCTTAACTTCCAGTTCTTCTTTTCCTGCTGCCTTGTGGGATAAATTGGAACCCTCAATACCGATTCGTTCACACAATCCTTTTGCTAAAACCTCTTCGTTCTCCATATCAATTAACTGATATTTTAAGGAAGAACTTCCACAGTTGATAACTAAAATCTTCATTTTACAGTATTTCTCCTTTTATTATTTTACAATTTCGCCGTACTGTTCTCTGCCACAGGCAGCGGCATTGGATTCATCCGTGTCGATATGCATCGCCAGCGCATAGCTGTCGCTTACGCGAACCACTACATCGCCGAATACAAGGCTTCTTCCGTCTGTATCAACCTTAACGAAAACGATCTCACCGTTCTTTACGCCCAGCGCCTCCGCGTCTGCGCTGGTAGCATGGATATGACGCTTTGCAGCGATTACGCCCTCTGTGATCTCAATCTCTCCGCATGGTCCGACGATCTTACATGCTCCGCTTCCCGCCACGTCTCCGGATTCTCTGATCGGTGCAGCTACGCCAATCGCACGCGCATCTGTTAAGGAAAGCTCTACCTGAGTCGCTTTTCTGACCGGTCCCAGTATGGATACTCCTGCTAATTCCTTTTTGGAGCCTACAATGGTAACTCTCTCTTCACATGCATACTGTCCCGGCTGGGATAAATCTTTCTTTCTTGTGAGTTCATATCCCTTACCAAATAAAATCTCAAGATGCTCCTGAGTTAAATGCACATGACGCGCTGAAGTTTCTACCAAGAATTTCATACCTGTATTCTCTCCTGTTCTTTTTAATAATATGAATGAATATTACAATTCTGATTCTATTCTATGTGCTTTGATTAAAATTTTCAAGTGCTGTCTCGAAATAATTTGCATTTTTTATGAAACAATAGCATAATAGAGTGGAAAACTGCAAAAAAAGGACGTTATTTATGACCAAAAATGAAAATGCTTACATTGTCGGCATCATAGCAGAATACAATCCGCTCCACAAAGGACATGCCTGGCATATAAAAAAAGCAAAAGAACTGGCCGGCGCCGATTACTGTATTGCCGTCATGAGCGGCGATTTTGTCCAGAGGGGCGCCCCGGCGATCTATGACAAATACACAAGAACAGCCATGGCCTTAGAGGCCGGCGCCGATTTAGTCCTGGAGATGCCGGCCATCTTCGCCACCAGCAGCGCGGAAGACTTCGCGGCCTGTGGGATCGCACTTCTGGACCGCCTGGGCGTTGTCGGTTCCGTCTGTTTCGGAAGTGAATGCGGTGATATGGAAGAAATTTCCCGTGCTGCTTCTATTCTGGCCTCAGAACCGGAACTTTATACGGCTGCGCTGAAGGAACATCTGAAAATGGGCTTCACCTGGCCCCAGGCACGGGCTCATGCGCTCTCCTTAACCGGTGATTTTGATGAAGCACTTCTCAATTCGCCCAACAATATACTGGGAATCGAATACGCCAAGGCTGTCGTAAGACGAAAAAGCCCCATCCGTCCCATCACCGTCCGGCGTCAGGGAAGCGGATACCACGATACCGGATTTACCGGCGGCTTCTGTTCCGCCTCTGCGATACGCAAAGCGATGGAGGCATGGGAATCAAACGGCTGCCATGGATTTCCGGATTCTGTTCTCCAGGGAATGCCGTCCTTTGCCGGGGATTTTCTGGAAACGGCTTTCCCGGTCTTTTCCAACGATTTCTCAACGTTATTAAATGCCGGGTTGTTACGTATGACGGCGGCATCGGTTCCCTTTGACCAGTATCTCGATGTCTCATCAGATCTGGCCGCCAGAATCAGGAAGGACCTTCTCTCCTTCACTACTTTTGAAGACAGGATAAGCGCGTTAAAGACGCGGCAGTACACCTATACGAGAATCAGCCGTGCCCTTCTTCATCTTCTGCTGGGCATCACGGATCAGGAGATCATGGCCGCCCGCGCCGCAGATTATGCGCCTTACGCCCGTGTGCTTGGCTTTAACCGCAGGGCATCGGCTGTCCTTTCAGATATCAAAAAAAGAGGGACGATCCCTCTCATCACAAAAACGGCCGACGCCGGCAGTCTCCTGGAAGGAACGGCGTGGGAGATGTTTCAGAAGGATCTGTTCTGTTCTCACCTCTACCAGGCCGTCGTTTCCGGAAAATATCATACTCGTCTGAAAAATGAATATACACATTCGGTCGTCATGAAGTCATGACGGCCGGATAAAACTCTCTATCTTATCTTTATAGAGCAGAAATCTGGATTTCGGAACCACGATTCCCTGACGCCACATCTTCATCAGCTCATCAAACACGACAAACTTCGCATCCACCACTTCCTCCGCCTGAAGCTTTAAATCTTCCAGGTTCACCTTCTGACGGGTAATGTACGTATCCACAAACCGCTCCTTTAAACAAATGGAGTGGATCAGGTGAAGCTCTTCTTTTGACGCGTGGATTCCAACCTCCTCTGAGAGCTCACGGAGCGCCCCTTCCACGCTGTTTTCCCCCGTCAGCACAGATCCTCCGGTGCACTCCCACAAAAGGCCGTACGGCTTATCCGGGTGCCTTCTGGTGAGCAGGATCTCCGATCTCTGGTTCACGGTCCAGACATCGGCTATGATATGGTACTCCCCTGGTCCCAGCGGCACGCCCCGCTCATGTTTCTTACCGGTCAGTTTCCTGTTTTCGTCGTAAACATCCCACAATTCCATAGGTTTTTCCTCCATGTCTGACTCATGTCAGTGGGAATATGCCCACTTTCCTGATAATACTAGAAATTAGCGCCGTTCCAGCCCCAGTGTTCCACTTCCTCGTATTTGATATAAATCTTATCCTGAGGAATCCCCAGCACCTCCTCATAGATCTGACACAGTCTGGCCGTAAGCTTATCGTAAGCTTCATCCGTAGTACCGCCGAAAATCTTCACCTCCACATAAGCCAGTTTCGTATCGTTCTTCCCCTTAAAATAAAGAGAATAATTGTCCTCAAAGCCAACCATCAGCCAGCTTTCTGATTTCCCCGGAATCAGGGATATTGCCTGTCCCAGCTTACCCTTCAGCGTTTCCTTTTCGCCGTCCGTAAGCGGCACATTTACCCTGGAATTAATAAATGGCATAATTTTACTCCTTCCTGTAATTTTCTCTATCATACCACAGTCAAAGAGAAAATGCCATTCAGATTTCCGTAATTCCAGCCCTGTTTTTGTTCAAATGCCCTAATCTTAAATGCCCTGATCTTCCAGCAGCAGCCTGGCCAGCGTCTGCTCTGTCCCCAGGAACTGCAGGATATCCTCGATCTCCTTCCGGTTATCTTTGGGGCCTCCCTGTTTCACTGCACGGATCAGTATATTCTTCGGAGTGTGCTCCATATCGATAAACTCCAGGATCTGAGTCCGATACCCCCTGTTTTCCAGGATCTCCGCCCGGAGGGCATCGGTGTATAAGGCCGCCATACGTTCCTTGATCAGTCCGTACTGGAACACCGGACGCAGCAGTTCGTTATCCATCTGCTTATTGAGTTCATGCTGACAGCAGGGGACGGAGAGAATCACGGAAGCATCCCATTTGACCGCTTTTTCCAGGGCGTAATCCGTAGCTGTGTCACAGGCATGGAGCGTCACGACCATGTCCACATGATCCACGCCGTCGTAGGAGGCAATATCGCCGTGATAAAACTTCAGCTTGTCAAAGCCGTACGCCTCGCTGAGACGGTTGCAGCGATCAATCACGTCCTGCTTTAAATCCAGACCGATAATGCGCACCTCATAGCCCCTCAGCTCATGAAGATAATAATACATGGCAAAGGTCAGATAAGATTTTCCGCATCCGAAATCAATAATAACATTTTCCCTGCTCTTATCCAGTCTCGGAAGAATGTCTTCGATGAATTCCAGGAACCGGTTGATCTGCCGGAATTTATCGTAGCGGGAACGGATTACCTTCCCATCCGCGGTCATGACGCCTAAATCCTCCAGGAACGCAACCGGTTTTCCTTCCTCCAGGATGTAGCGTTTCTGCCTGTTATGGGATGCCACATTGGGAGCAGCCACTATTTTCTGCTGATTTTTCTTAACTTTGACCGTGACGGTCCCTTTCTTTCCCACCATCACACGGGCCTGTCCTTTGACAGATTCCGCCTCCGCCTGCTTAAAACCGCCCTCAAGCAGTCCGAGTAAGTAAGGCACCCCTTCCTCTTTCGTCAGATTTCTGTGAAACGCCTGCTTTTCCGTCAGTTCTTCCGCCTGAAAAACCATTCCGCCCTTCAGCATAACCGGGCGCACCCGGACCTTCAGCACTTTGCCCGGTCCTGCTCCCTCCTTAAGGACCGGATTGCTCAAAATTATCCTGATCAGCCCTTCATCCAGAAAGTCCTCAAAAAGTATTTTAATTTCTTCTCTTTTTTCCCGATCCATACCGCTCTGCTCCATTCAAATTCCCCTGTCCTTTAGTTCTCCGCAGATACCCAGCTGCTCCTTAAAAGCTCCGGATACGGCTCCAAATGTGCGTAATCGTTAAACCGTTCTACTGTAAAGCATTGATTGTCCGGCTGATATACCACCTCTGTGATGCTGCAGTTTTCCAGTGTCTTACCCAGGATCCTGTATCTGGCCGGCTCCATTCCTAAAAATGCGGAGAGCATGCTTCTGATTACGCCTCCGTGGGTGACCACTGCGATCTTCTGGTAACCGCTCTCAGCCATCTCAAGGAATACCGGCATCGCCCGCCGGATGACATCTCCCGCGCACTCTCCTCCAGGATACGGCAAATCGGTCTCCATCGTTTCCTGCTCCTTCTTAAATGCGGCGAATTTCACGGCGATGTCCTCGTCGCACATTCCTTCCATCTCTCCAAAGGATATCTCGCGCAGTTCCTCCTTAATGATATGTTCCGCATTCCAGAAGCGGTTCGCCGTCTCCGCAGTCTGAACCGCTCTAAGTAAATGGCTGGAATAAACAGCCTCAATCTTCTCTCCCGCCAGGCGCTTCCCCAGAAGCTCTGCCTGCCGGAAGCCTTCCTCGGCCAAATCTACATTTACATTGCACAGCTGGCTGCACTGGCGCCCATGGCGAATCAGATACAGTTTCATCCGGTCTTCCTCCCGTTCATTCTCTTCTCTGTCAAATACGGCCCAGATGGTAACTCGTTCATCTGGGCCTGCGTTCATTCTCTTTGTTGTTCTGATCTTAATTTTTAAAGCTGTGGATCGGAGCCGGGATTCTTCCGCCGCGGGTCACAAACTTCTCACAGGAATAAGGATTGACCGGCATAACAGGAGCATAGCCCAGCAGTCCGCCGAATTCCACCGTGTCTCCAATCGTCTTTCCGATAACCGGAATGAGTCTGACGGCAGTCGTCTTCTGGTTAATCATGCCGATAGCCGCCTCATCCGCGATAATGCCTGCAATCGTCGTCGCTGGCGTATCACCGGGGATCGCAATCATGTCCAGTCCCACAGAGCAGACACAGGTCATCGCCTCCAGTTTTTCCAGAGTCAGGGCTCCCATGGACACTGCATCTATCATTCCCTGATCCTCGCTTACCGGAATAAACGCGCCGCTTAAGCCGCCTACATAGGAGGAAGCCATAACTCCGCCCTTCTTCACCTGATCGTTGAGCATGGCAAGAGCCGCTGTCGTTCCCGGCGCGCCTACGCGCTCTAAGCCGATCTCTTCCAGGATCTCAGCAACGCTGTCGCCGATAGCCGGAGTCGGGGCCAGAGACAGGTCGATGATGCCAAACGGAATATTCAGGCGTTTGGAAGCTTCCTGGGCAACCAGCTGTCCGACTCTCGTGATCTTAAACGCCGTTTTCTTGATCGTCTCACAGAGGACCTCAAAATCCTTTCCTCTCGCCGTTTCGATGGCGGTCTTTACAACGCCTGGTCCGCTGACGCCTACGTTGATGATTGACTCCGCCTCCGTCACTCCGTGGAATGCGCCCGCCATAAAAGGATTGTCGTCAGGTGCGTTGCAGAATACAACCAGCTTGGCGCAGCCCAGGGAATCGGACTCCTTCGTGGCCTCAGCCGTCGCCAGCACGATCTCCCCCATCAGCTTTACGGCATCCATGTTGATGCCTGTCTTTGTGGATCCCACGTTGACAGAACTGCATACGCGTTCTGTAACGGCAAGCGCCTGCGGAATGGAACGGATCAGTCTTTCATCCGCGTCGGTCATACCCTTGCTCACCAGCGCGGAATACCCCCCGATAAAGTTTACGCCAACCTCGTGAGCGGCCCGGTCGAGCGTCTGTGCAATCGTCACGTAATCCTCCGGGCTCTTGCAGGCGGCCGCGCCTACCATCGCAATCGGGGTAACGGAAATTCGCTTATTCACAATCGGAATGCCGAAATCGCGCTCGATCTCTCTGCCGACTGCGACGAGATTCTTAGCCGTGTTGGTGATCTTGTTATAGATTTTCTCATTGACCGCGTCTAAATTGCTGTCGCTGCAGTCTAAAAGGCTGATGCCAAGGGTAATCGTTCTGACATCCAGCTTCTCCTGCTCAATCATTTTATTCGTTTCATTTACTTCAAACATATTCAACATATCGGGGAACCATCCTTTTTCTTATGCTTATCTTGTCATCTGGTTAAATACGGTGCATTTTTGTAAAAATATCCTCGCGCTGGCATTTTACCTTAACACCGATCTCGTCTCCGATCTGTTCCAGTTCATCGGCAAGCTCTCCAAAAGGCTTTGTTGCGTCGTTTGTGTCGACAATCATCATCATATTAAAGAAATCCTGCACGATGGTCTGTGAAATATCCAGGATGTTTACCCGGTTGTTCGCCAGATAAGTGCAAATCTTTGCAATGATCCCTACGGTGTCTTTTCCAACTACTGTGATAATGGTTTTCTTCATGCTGCTTTTTCTCCTCGTCTTATATAGTGATAATTTCCGACATCCTGTCTCTTCCCGCAACTGCGATCGAAAAATCGGACGCCTTAAATGGATTATCTCCGTCTGTAATCTCCAGCTTTACGGTCTCATAAGCCAGTTCTTCATAATTATTTTCCTTGCTCAGATGGCCAAGCAGAATCCGTTTTAAATTATCGTGCAGGATGCAGCACAAAAGCCGTCCGGCATTCTCATTGGACAGATGGCCGTGATCCCCTAAAATACGCCGTTTTAAATAGTAGGGGTAAGGCCCTGCCTGAAGCATATTGACATCATGGTTTGATTCCAGCAAAAGCGCATCAAGCCCCTGGAGATGATCGATTATGTACTGGTCATAATGTCCCATATCCGTCGCCACCGCCACAGACTTGTGGTCATGCTGAATCCGGTATGCCACCGGGTTCGCCGCATCGTGATCAATGGAAAATGGCTTTACCTCCAGATCTCCTATAAAAAAGTCTACATCCGGACTGATCGGATGGTACAGCTCTCTGGGATATTCTCCCAGGTACTTCTGTTTTGACACCTCGTCAAGCGTCTCCTTTGTCCCGTAGAGAGGAACGCCATACTTTCTCGCCAGAACGCCCAGTCCCTTTGTATGATCAGAATGCTCGTGTGTGATGACGATTCCGTCGAGTTCACTGCCCTTTAACCCGATTTCATTTAATCCCTGCTCAATCCTCTTATTGCTGATACCGGCATCCACCAGAATATGGGAATGATCCGAACCAACATAGATGCAGTTTCCACTGCTTCCGCTCGCTATACTTACCAGTCTCATGTTTCCCGTCCTTTATCTTTCAATATGGCTTCCAGCCCGGCTTTCACATCTTCCACGGTACCGTTGTTATCGATCACCCGGTCCGCCAGCTCCCGGAATTCTTCATCCGAAAGCTGATTCTTCATGATGCTTAAGGAACGCTCTCTGCTGTAACCCCTGTTTTCATTCAGGCGTCTGATGCGATTCTCTTCCGATGTATAAACATACCACATTTCATCGTAGATGTCATCCTGTTCCCTGCCCATAATTGCAGATTCTACCACAATTAAGTCCGCTTGTGAAGAAGAAATTTTATCTTTGATCGTTTTCCATACCATCGGATGAATGATTCCGTTCATCGTCTCCAGTGCGTTCCGGTCATGAAAAATGAGCGCGGATAACAGCGGCCGGTCAATGGTTCCATCCGGATTTAAAAAGCTGGTGCCCAGGGCGCGGACTACCTCCCGGTAGCCCCCCTGCCCTGGTTCCATCAGCTCATGCGCCACCTGATCTGCAACGATGATTTCTGCCCCGTACTCAGTTTTCAGAATATCGAGAATCCGGCTCTTCCCGGCGCCGACTCCGCCTGTCAGTCCTATTACTCTCACGTTTCGTCCCCTTCTCTGTCTCGTGCTGTCTTTCAATTATTTGGCATCAAACCAGGAATCCCCGACATTGGCTTCCACTTCCAGGGACACGGATAAATCCGCGGCATGCTTCATCTCATCCACCAGAAGCGCCTTTACTGCCTCCACCTCATCCTTTCGCGTCTCGATCAGAAGTTCATCATGAACCTGCAAAACAATGCGTGACTTAAGGCCTTTCGCCTTCAGCGCCCGGTCTACGCGTATCATTGCAATCTTCATGATGTCGGCCGCTGTTCCCTGGATCGGGGAGTTCATGGCCACGCGCTCGCCGAAGGAACGCTGCATGAAATTGGCTGATTTCAGTTCCGGCACAGGACGTCTTCTGCCAAACATGCTCACCGCATAACCGGTCTCCTTGGCATCCGCCACAAGTCTGTCCAGAAATTCCTTCACACCCGGATACGTCTCAAAATATTTATTGATATATTCCGTCGCCTCTTTTCTGGAGATGCTTAAGCCCTCGCTCAAGCCAAAGGAACTGATTCCGTACACGATTCCGAAGTTAACCGCCTTGGCGTTTCTTCGCTGCAGCGGCGTCACCTCGTCAAGCGGTGTATGGAAGACCTCGGAAGCCGTGATGGCATGAATATCTTCCGCGTGGCGGTAAGCTCCGATCAGGCGCTCATCTCCTGACATATGCGCCAGGACGCGAAGCTCGATCTGGGAATAGTCGGCATCGATGAAGACGTACCCATCCTCCGGAACGAAAATCTTGCGAATCTCACGTCCCAGTTCCATACGAACCGGTATATTCTGAAGATTCGGCTCCGTACTGCTGATTCTTCCCGTAGCCGTGATGGTCTGGTTAAAAGTCCCGTGTATTCTCTCATCCGGCCCGATATAGACGGCCAGGCCTTCTGCATAGGTGGAATTCAGCTTGGTGAGCTGACGGTAATCCAGAATCATCTGCACTACCGGATAATCGGGAGCCAGTTTGTCCAGCACGTCGGCCGCCGTAGAATACCCGGACTTCGTCTTTTTCCCGTTGGGAAGTTTCATATGGTCAAACAGGACTTCGCCCAGCTGTTTGGGAGAATTGATATTAAACGTTTCCCCCGTCTCCTCATAAATCTTCTGTTCCAGTACGGCAATCTGTACCTTCAGGCGGTCTCCGTACTCTTTCAGCCTCACTCGCTCCGCCTTGATTCCCACCTGCTCCATGTGGAAAAGGCTGTAGATCAGCGGCATCTCAATATCGGTAAAGAGGCTGTACATCTCAGTCCTCTTCAGTTCCTCCGTCAGACGGTCCGCACTCATAAATGCGATATACCCCATATAGCAGACGCACGTAAATGCCTTCTTCTCATCGGTCTCCAGAGCCATTTTTACCGACTGCTTACCGATTAAGCCGGCTCTGGACGGTACTGTCAGTCCGAGATAATCGCGGGCCAGATCATCGTAATCGTACGTATCCTTAAGCGGATTTAAGAGATAGCCTGCCACACCCGCGTCAAACAGCGGGCTGTCTGATTCTGCTTTTAAAAATGGAAGCAGAGGCTTCAGTTTCAGCACCGATACCCGTTCGCACGTTCTGCACAAATCTCTCGCCTTTTCCACCAGATATTCCGCGCGCATAAATCCCTGGGGGACGAAACAGTACGTGGCTTCCTCCCCTGTACAGAGCGCCATGGCGGTAAGCTCGTGATCCTCGATCACCAGCTCCAGTCCGATCTTAGCCCCTTTCCTGCAGGAGGCAAAGACGGCTTCCGCTTCCCCAAAATCAGTTACCATCCGAAAATGCGCCTCAGCCGACGGACTTTCCACTGGCGTATCCGAAAAACGGGAAAGGAGCGATTTGAATTCCAGACGCTTCATATACTGGTAGGCAGCCGGTGTATATAAGCTGTCCGTTTTTGCATCATCATAAGAAAACTCAATTCCACAGTTTGTATTAATCGCTGCCAGTTCCTTACTCAACTGCGCGAGGCTGTAATTCTCTTCCAGAGACTTCTTCGCCCTCGGCGGTTTAATCTCCTCAATATGGGCGTAAGCATTCTCAATACTGCCGTACGCCTCTATAATGGCAGCGGCCGTCTTCTCGCCAATAGACGGCACTCCCGGAATGTTATCGGAAGAATCTCCCATCAGTGCCTTCATATCGATAAATTCCTTCGGAGTTACATGGTACTCATTCTTCACATCCTCCGGATAGTAGTCCTTAATCTCCGTTCCGCCCCTGCTGGTTTTAGGAATCCGTATCTTAATGTGCTCATCAGCCAGCTGCAGAAGATCCCGGTCGCCCGATACCACGACGACCTCCACGCCCTTTGCCTGGCTCTCCTTCGCCACGGTGCCCAGAATATCATCGGCCTCGAAGCCGGCCATCGTAAGGATCGGAACCTCCATGGCTCCGAGAACTTCTTTCATCAAATCTACCTGCTCATGAAGTTCCTCCGGCATGGGCTTTCGCGTTCCCTTATACTGTTCAAACATCTGATGGCGGAACGTCGGTTCCTTTAAATCAAATGCCACCGCCACGTGGTCTGCCTGCTCTTCTTCCAGTATCTTAAACATGATGTTTAAAAAACCGTATACGGCGTTCGTATGAAGTCCCTCTGAATTAGTCAGCTCCGGCACTCCGTAGAATGCCCGGCTCATGATGCTGTGTCCGTCTATTAATACTAATTTCTCTTTGTCCATGTTCTCTCCTGTCAGATCAGTCCCGCCTGCAGCCAGATTCTGCACTGCAGAAGAACCGTAATAATTAATGCCATAACACTGAGTGTGGATACCGCATAGCGCATGATCTTTACCATACGAACCGCTTCCAGTCTTTCCCTGGACTGTTCGATCGCTGTCTCGAGCGCTCCCTTGATATTATAATTGCCCGTCTCGGAGTCTAACTGCCGGATTCCCACATCCACGGTAAAATATATCTCCAGTTCTTCCCTGCATTCCGGGCAATGTTCAATATGCTCCAGGAATTCAAAGAGTTCTTCATCAGTCAGTTCATTCTTAATATAAGGCATTACAAGGCTTTCCGCTTCTTTGCATGTCACCTCCGGACACCTCCTTCCACAAATCTCTATCTATCATACAATATATTTCCTCTCTTTTCAATTTAATAATCATAAAAAACACTTGCCAAATGGAAAATCCTGTGATAAAATAATCAACGCTGTGATTGTTACGCCGGCTTGTCGGAATGGCAGACGAGGTGGACTCAAAATCCATTGGTGGCAACACCGTGCGGGTTCAAGTCCCGCAGCCGGCATTACACCCTTGGCAGGGAACTGGGCTGGAAACCTGATATCGAATCGGGTTTTCAGTCCTTTTCTTTTTTTTAAAATTGAATCAGCGCTATAACTGAATCCAATAGCGCTGCTCAATATGGCCGTCTTCTTCAATCTCATTTTCTAATACTCCTCCATTTTTAATGATTGATTTCGCCGAACCAATGTTATTTTTATCGCAGCACATCAATACTCTGGTGATGCCAAGCTTTTTACACTCTTCTAATGCCAAAGCAATCATTGCCGTCGCATAACCTTTTCTTCTTTCACCGGGTCTGATTCCATCGCCTATGTGACCACCCGTTTTAAGTAGTTTATCATTTAAATAGTGGCGAATACTGACAGCGCCAACAAAAATGTTTCTGTCTCTGTCAAGACAAAATAAAGTTGTATCAGGAACCCAATCGTTGTTAAGCTCTTCTGTTGCGTTAATACTTTTCACATAATCATCAAAATCATGAAAATCATTTGCCCATATTCTCCATGGGGATATATTGGTGTGATTTTCTATAATATCGTTCTTCCATTCTTCAAGCATGTCAAATAGCTGATCCTTATATTCATGAGTTAATTTAACAAGTTCAATATTCATTTTTCTCTCCCCATTTTAATTCTATTATTCCGTTATAGTTGAATAACAAATGAAAACACCTGCGCTCCATACTTTTTAATGTTTTTCGCGACAACTGTATTATACCACTGAGTTATGATTTTTTCTTTCTTTTCTTTACTTTTGCGGAAGGACATAGCGAATGATCATAAAAATATCAGATCATATTTTTCCTGAAACAGCTGTTGGAATGCAGCAAAAGGGCTTTTTATTTTGAAAGGGGTGTTTGCTCCGATGATACATGGAATATTATCCTGATATTCTGAGGAGGGGCAGCCTGGACAGGGATAACATACAGATCATGACAGCTCAGAATTTAGTGGAGGATTGGAACATGGGTAAGGACAGATTTGAGAAAGTATATACACAGGGAACGCTCAATGTAACGGAAATTTGGGTAGATAAAGAGACCGGTGTGAATTATGTGTTTCACTGCGGCGGCAATGCAGGGGGATTAACCCCTCTGCTCGACCGGGAGGGAAACATCGTGATATCTCCAATCGTCAGTCACTGACATAAGCAGCCAAAAGCACGTTCAAAAAGCCAGTCAGGATTCTATTGCTGACGTCATGAAAAAGGAATCTATCCATACGGCAGATTCCTTTTTCATTTTACTGCGGTACAGTTCCATCACTCTTTCCTGAAGCTTAAGCCTAACGGCTTAGCCACACGATCCTTTATACGCTCTACCTTTCCCAGAATTAACCATTGCTTCGTACAGTCTGAGCTTGCCCGTTCGCCGTCATCTGGCCACAGAGCACGCCATTTTGCAAAACATTTTGTTTCCAGCCTGCTGAAAACAAGATAGATCATCTGCAATTCTTCTTCGGTAAATTCTAAATTATAAATATGCTTCTTCATCACGGTATACTTTCCCCTCCATTGTCCTTTATCTTCTCCCGTCCTGCTTCTTGTATAAAAAGTATACAGCTTTTATGGATTCAGGTCAACTATACGAATATTTAATCAACCATATAAACATACCATATGTAGTAAACTACTGAAAAAGGAGAATTGATATGGTTGACTTTGGAAACACCTTAAAAACTCTACGTTTACAGGAAAATATGACCCAAGCCCAATTGTCCCAGAAATTAGGACTCACTAAATCAGTGATCAGTGCCTACGAAACAGGGCTGCGTCTTCCCTCCTATGATGTATTAATTCACATTGCACAAATTTTCAAAGTATCCACGGATTATCTCTTGGGTGTGGAACACAAAGACAGTCTCGATTTATCCGGACTGACTCAACCCGAAAAATCTGCACTCTTATTGCTGATCAAAGCAATGAAAAATAAATAAGAGCAGGAACGATATATAGACCAGTGACAGACTGCCGGTAATAAACAGGCTGCATGTTTCCGGATCGGGAATATAAAGCCTGTCTGACTGCCGTGAAATTCAAGGCACTAATTTTCTCAGGAATCTATCTACACAAAATCGTAAGCAATTCTGCAATACATTTTTCCTCCATTATGGTATACTATCTCTATCGAATTCAAATGATAAAGGAGGCTTTTTATGAAGCGATATACTGTTATTCTCACTCTTTCACTCCTCTGTGCCCTTTCCCTTGCCGGCTGCGGAAAAAAGAATCAGGACAAGACCGATTTGACAAGCACCCACACGACCGCGGCGACGGAAACCATGTCTCCCACTACGACAGCCGCCGAGACTAAAGAGACGGAAGGCTCAGACAAAGAGACGGCAAAGGCGGCGGATGGCGAATCCGAAAAGGATGCTTCTAAGAAGGCGGACAATTCTGCCAGTGTCTCTACGTCCATTCATACCTACACCACCGGTAATATTTCCATCGAATATCCGGTTGTCTCCAATTTGAGCAAGGCCGCTGTGCAGGAAACAGTCAACAAACTGTTAAATGAACATGCTTTGGAATTTATCAAGGCATATGGCGTGGACGAAAGCAAGGATTCTCTCACCGTAAAATGCCGGGTCGTATCTGCGGACCGGAGACGCCTGACTGCTGTTTACACAGGCTCCTACATGCCGGACGGCGGTGCCCATCCAGTCAGTCTCTTCTATACGAATACCATCGACACCGCGCTCGGAGAAGACATGGGACTCACGGACTATGCGGATCCTTACACACTGGCCGGATATGTGCTGTCTGCTGACTGCCAGTTTGCTGACGCGGATGCCACACTGGAAAAAGAACTGATGAAGATTAAGAACGACACGGATATCGAGACGTATACCGAAATGTTCCGCCGTGCGGATTTCCCATGGAAAGAGCCGAAAACCACCTCCAAGGGCTCCAACGAAGCCGTAAAATTCCCGGAAGTTTTCAGCTACGAGGATCAGGGTACCATCTATGTTTCCATACCAGTACCTCATGTTCTCGGTGATTTTGCGCTGATAAAGTACACACCTGACACAAAATAGTGAAAATAGTTGCTATTTAACCCCATATTTGATAAAATAGTACGGAAAAATACAAAGATATGAAATGGGGTAGCAAAATGAGTGAAAAAACGCAACTGACAACACGAGACTATCTGCTCAGCATCCAACACCTGTTTGCCATGTTTGGCGCAACGGTTCTGGTTCCTTTGCTGACCGGTCTTAATCCATCGCTCGCACTGTTTTCCGCAGGTGTGGGTACCTTAATATTCCACTGCTGTACTAAGTTTAAGGTTCCTGTTTTTCTCGGTTCTTCCTTCGCATTTCTGGCTGCGTTAAGCGCCATCATTCGACCGGAAGGTGCCGTGGTTGCAGAAAACATTCCTTTAGCACAGGGTGGAATTATTTTTGCCGGTCTGATCTATCTGCTGTTTGCGCTGATTGCTTTTTTAATCGGGGCGGACAAGATCAAAAAGGTATTTCCTCCGGTTGTTACAGGACCCGTAATTGTGGTCATCGGTATTAACCTGGCCAGTACCGCGATCGGTGATGCGACCGGCGGATTAAACCTGGCGGACGGCCTTACCTCCGAGATCGCTTTAAACCTGGGCATCGCCCTGTTTACGCTCTTTGTGGTAATTCTCTGTTCCATTTTCGCACACGGTTTTTTCAAACTGGTCCCGATCTTAATCGGAATCGCCGCAGGATACATTCTGTGTATTATTCTGGGCGCAGTCGGAGTCTTCCATATGGATTATTCCGCCATTACGTCCGCAGCATGGATTAATATCCCGTTTGTGACAAAGGATATGAATGGAGTTCCCTTTATGTCTCTTCCGAAATTCGAGCTGGGCGCTATTCTCTCCATTGCACCGATCGCCTGCGTCACCTTTATGGAACACATCGGCGATGTCACTACGAACGGTACGGTAGTCGGAAAAGATTTCTTAAAAGATCCGGGTCTCCACAGAACCCTGATGGGCGACGGACTCGCAACCTTATTTGCCGGATTCGTCGGCGGACCTGCCAACACCACCTATTCTGAGAATACCGGTGTTTTAGCTACGACGAAAAATTACAATCCCCGTCTCCTGCGTGTGACCGCCATCTTCGCGATCATACTCGGCCTTTTCGGAAAGGTTGGCGCAATTCTTCAGACCATTCCCGGCCCGGTTAAAGGCGGTGTGGAAGTTATGCTGTTCGGTATGATCGCCGCAGTCGGAATCCGTTCTCTGGCGGAATCAGATCTTGATTTCACTCACAGCCGCAACTTAACCATCGTCGGACTGATTCTCGTCTTTGGCCTCGGTTTTGCGCAGCTGGGCGGACTCAATATCCACGCAGGCTCCATTACACTTAACATCTCCGGCCTTTTCATCGCCGTAGTCATCGGAGTCCTTATGAATATCATACTGCCGCAGACAGCTGATACTGTAAAAAACTAAAGAAAGGATTACTATACCATGGAATTTCCAATTGAAAATGTAACTGTCTTCAGCCACCCGTTAATCCAGCACAAAATTTCTATCCTGAGGGATAAGAGAACCGGAACCAATGAGTTCCGCGCACTGATCGAAGAGATCGCCATGCTTATGGGCTATGAAGCCTTAAGAGATCTCCCTTTAAAGGAGGTCGAGGTCGAAACTCCGATTGAAACATGCATGACTCCCATGATTGCAGGAAAGAAGCTCGCCGTTGTTCCGATCCTTCGTGCCGGACTCGGTATGGTCAATGGAATCCTTGCACTTGTTCCGTCTGCCAAGGTCGGACATATCGGTCTCTATCGTGACGAAGTCACCCATGAGCCTCATGAGTATTACTGCAAGCTTCCGAACCCCATCGAACAGAGAACCATTGTAGTAACAGATCCCATGCTGGCTACCGGCGGTTCCGCTGTTGCGGCCGTGGATTTCATCAAAGAGCACGGCGGAAAGAACATTAAGTTTATGGCGATTATCGCTGCTCCGGAAGGTCTGGAACGGCTTCATAAGGCACATCCGGACATTCAGATCTATGTCGGCCATCTCGATCGTCAGTTAAATGAGAACGCCTACATCTGCCCGGGTCTTGGCGATGCCGGAGACAGAATTTTCGGTACGAAATAAACCGGTGCTGATATAGCAAAAAGATGTGCTCTGCGGATCGTGAAATCTGCGGAGCACATCTTTTTTATTGTAATCTTTTTTGTCAGCTTTATGCGATCAGCCAATTCCTTTGTATACAATACTCATAATAAACACCAGAACGGCAAGCCCCACATAAACATATTTCGCCGCAAAGCAAAACACCTTTCCAACCGGCTTTTTCCGGCCGGTATTCAGTTCCTCTCCAATCCTGTTTATCCCCAGGACCCAGTAGATCATGATCGCGCAGAGCACCGCTCCAAACGGCACAACATAAATCGTTATCATATCCATCCAGGAGCCCATATACGGCTCATATTCTATGAAAAGTCCAACCAGGAACACGAGACTTCCCACCATAAAGACTGCTTTCTTCCGGCTGAAATGCAGATGAGTCTGAACTGCCTCCGCGCACACCTCGAACATGTTGACAAGGGAGGTGATTCCGGCAAACAAAACAGAAAGAAAGAACAGCACAGCCACCCATCTCCCCGCCGGTATCTGTGCGAAAACCTTCGGAAGTGTGATAAACATGAGAGGCGGACCGCTGGCCGGATCCATCTGAAATGCAAACACTGCGGGAATGATGGCAAAGCCCGCAAGCAGAGCCGCCACCGTATCAAGGAGTGCGGTCGTCATGGCTGCCTTCGGAATGTCTTCCTTTTTGTCTAAATAGCTGCCGTAAATAATCATACCCGAGCCTGTAATCGACAGGGAAAAGAATGCCTGTCCCATAGCCATCACCCACGTCTCCGGCTTTAACAGCAGCTCCCAGCGCGGGATCAGCAGATACTCATAACCGGCAAAGGCGCCGTCCAGAAAGAAGACCCTCACCGCAATGATGATAAACAGGATAAAAAATGCAGGCATCATAATACGGTTGACCTTTTCTATGCCCTTCAGGACACCGCCCACTAACACCGCCATGGTGATGGCAACAACCATAAAATGCCAGGGAACACTGCCAAAATGGCCGGTCGCCTGTGAAAAATAGACCTCTGCCTCCATCCCCATCATGACTCCCGACAGAGAGCCGAATAAGTATCGAAGCACCCAGCCAACGATAATGGCATAGCCGATCGCAATCCCCAGTGATCCGATCAGGGGGATGGCTCCGAGTAGTGCTCCGCCTTTTTTGCCCCGGGTTTTTAATGCATAGCCATAGGAACCGATCGGCCCGGTTCCTGTCAGTCTTCCAAATGCAAATTCACCCGACAGCCCTACCAGACCAAATAAAAGGATAAAACCAAAATAAACAATTAAAAAAGCTGCGCCTCCGTACTGCCCTACGCGATAGGGGAACATCCAGATGTTCCCCATACCGACTGCAGAGCCTACGGAGGCCAGTATAAATCCAAGCCGCGAGCCGAACTTTCCGTTCTTCCCCGCAGTATGTGTTTTTTCTGACATGTCGTTTTGTACCCCTGTACTCTTACTCTGCTTCGCGCTTTTCTACAACTTCACCCTGCTTCTTGTAGATGCAGCCGCCGTCAACACAGCCTCTTACGCTGGAAAGCGGATAGATATTGGATTTCGGTCCGATTACGGTTCCCGGATTTAAAACGGAGCCGCAGCCGACTTCTACAAAATCACCCAGGATTGCCCCGAATTTCTTTAATCCGGTCTCGATATCTCCATCCTCTGCGTGAACCTTAACCAGAGTCTTATCGGACTTCACATTGGAGGTGATGGAACCGGCTCCCATATGCGCCTTATATCCCAGGATAGAATCACCGACGTAATTGTAATGCGGCACCTGAACGCCGTCAAACAGGATTACATTCTTTAACTCACAGGAGTTTCCAACTACAGCGCCTTCGCCAACAATAACGTTTCCGCGGATAAATGCGCAGTGGCGGATCGATGCGCCCTTGCAGATGATGACATTGTCAGCCAGACATGCAGTCGGCGGCATCTTGACGGATTTGTGAATCCAGATGGATTTGCCCATGCGGTTGTATTCGTCTTCCGGAAGCAGTTCTCCAAGGGAGGTGATATACTCGCCGATCTTCGGAAGGATTTCCCACGGATACGTGTTTCTTTCAAATAACAGTTTTGCAATGGTGTGGCTGGTATCAAATAAATCCCTGATTATCATGTCTTCTTTTTTCATGTTCTTAATTCTCCTATTTTGTTTTTTTATAATTAGCCGCCGCCGCATCAAAGGCGCCCCGAAGGCCGTATTGATTGTTCAGCCGCAATACATTGGCTGTTCGTCCGGCGACAAAATTCTCGAGTTTCTGCATGTATTCGTCGGAGGTGATACTTCCCTCCGCCACATAAGTCAGCCCCTTTTCCCAACTGGCCGTCAGTTCCGGATTGAGAAGCTGGCGGATTGAGGCGTTTACCACGTCGAAGATCATCTCTCCCAGAAGCGTGGGGGTGATCACCTGGGTTTTCTGGTTCAGGGCCAGGTATTTTATATTGAACAGCTTCTTTAGAATCTCGGCACGGGTAGCACTGGTTCCGATGCCGCTGCCCTTAATCTGAGCCCGCAGCTCGTCGTCCTCGATCAGCTGGCCTGCATTCTCCATGGCCAGAATCATGGAACCCGAAGTGTAACGTTTGGGCGGTGATGTCTCACCTTCCTTGATCGCCAGGCTCTTAAGCGGGATTACGGCTCCCTTCTTCAGAGTCCCCAGCATGGCGATGAATTCCGGGTTATCCATGTTCTTCTGTGCAGAATCCGTGTTTCCCTCATCGGAATCCCCGGAGGCGTTCTCCGCCTGTCCGTCTTTCCCTTTGGTATCCGGCTTTTTTCTGCTTCCCGGAACGTCTGCCACCTTTAAGTACCCCGCTTCCAGCATAACACGGAAATTAGTGAAAAAATGTTCCTTGTCAATCACCAGTTCCAGCGCATATTTCTGATAGATGGCCGGAGGATAAAAGATACTTAAAAATCTTCTGGCAATTACCTCGTAAACCTTTGCGGACAGCGGCGATAAGCTCCTCAAAGCCCCCATGCCCTGTCCGGTCGGTATGACAGCATAATGGTCCGTAATCTGTTTATCATTCACGTACCGCGTCTTTGCAATCCCTTTAAAGGAACCGGACTCCAGCGCTTCTGCTGCAAATCCGGCCAGAGGCTCGAAATTTTTCAACCCTCCGATATTTTTGTAGATCTCCTTCGCCACCGCGGTGGAAAGGACTCTGGCATCCGTTCTCGGATACGTCACAAGCTTCTTTTCATACAGTTCCTGAACTACCTTTAAGGTCTCATCCGGACTGATCTTAAACATCTTGGAACAGTCATTCTGAAGTTCCGCCAGATTATAAAGAAGCGGAGGATTCTTCGTCTCTTTCTTCTTCTCAATAGCCTGCAGCACCGCATTCATGGGCTGAACCGCGGATAGCGACTCGATGAGGGCTTCCGCCGTCTTTCTCTCTTTAAATCCATTCTCCTTATAGAGATACGGGGATTCAAAATATTTAGACCCGGGAGCGCTTCTCCACTCTCCGTCAAAATCCATGTCCTGAGGAGAAAAAGTACCGATCACCCGGTAAAAAGGGGTCTTCACAAAGTCTCTGATCTCCCGCTCCCGCCGTACTGCCATGCCCATGACACAGGTCATCACCCGCCCCACAGAAATCACCGTATTCTTCCCGGTTCTTAAATAGTTCGAAATATTCTGCCCATACTTTAGTGTAAGCAGACGGGAGAAATTAATTCCCATCAGATAATCTTCTTTTGCCCTTAAATAGGCGGAAGCGGAAAGATTATCGTATTCCTTCTCATCTTTTGCCTCCCTGATTCCTCTTAGAATCTCTTCCTCTGTCTGGGAGTCGATCCACACCCGCTTCTGGGCTTTATCCTTCACATCCGCCATCTGGGCCACCAGACGGTATATATACTCTCCCTCGCGCCCCGAGTCGGTGCAGACATATATGGTATCCACATCCGGCCGGTTCAGCAGACCGCTCACGATTTTAAACTGTTTTTCCACGCTGGGAATCACTTCATATTTAAATTCTTTTGGTAAAAAAGGCAGAGTCTCGAGACTCCATCTCTTGTATTTTGGATCGTAGCATTCCGGATAGCTCATGGTAACTAAATGGCCGACGCACCATGTGACAATTGCCTGTTCCGATTCAATATAACCATCGCTGCGCCTTCCGTTTATCTTAAGCGCATTGGCAAATTCCTGTGCTACACTTGGTTTTTCTGCAATGTATAAAGATTTTGACATGTATATCCCCACTGATTTCTATTCATAACCCGTCTATTATACCATTGAAAAACCGGAATATCAATGATACAATTATAAACAATTCTATTTCTATTTTATTACGTTAAAGTGAAGGAGTCTAATTATGTCTATTGCAAAAGTAAAAGAATATTTAAGGGATTATGGCAGAGACTGTGACGTGCAGGAGTTTCCGGTGTCCAGTGCCACAGTAGAATTAGCGGCCAAAGCGCTGTCCGTAGAACCTGCGCGCATCGCCAAAACCCTTTCTTTTCATGGAGATGAAACGAACGGCTGTATCCTGATTGTCACAGCCGGGGACATGAAGATCGATAATGCCAAGTTTAAGAAGCAGTTCGGTTTTAAGGCCCGTATGCTGGGGGCCGAGGAAGTAGCCATGCTGACAGGCCACGAGGTGGGCGGTGTCTGCCCGTTTGCCAATCCGGAACACGTCACCACTTATCTGGATATTTCCATGCAGCGGTTCCCCTCCGTGTTTCCGGCGGCAGGAAGCGCCAGCTCTGCGATTGAACTTACCTGTGAGGAGCTCTTCAAATATTCACAGGCAAGGGAATGGATCGATGTCTGTAAGACAAAGGAAGTACAGGCTGTATAAAGAATGTCCTGGTTATCCGGGCTGAACTTATGATAAAATTGCTTGTTTCTTTATATAAACAATGATATACTAGCCTTGGCTGAAGATGGTATCGTGATACAGGTAATCCATATCAGGAGGTAATCATATGTTAGAACACAGTGATTTGCAGGCAATCAGGGACATTATGAAAGAAGAAATTGGACGGTCGGAGAATCTTCTCAAGGATAATATAAAGACTGAGATCGGCAGGTCTGAGAATCTTCTCAGGGATACTATAAAGGCCGAGATCGGCAAGTCTGAAAATCTTCTCAGAGATAATATAAAGACTGAAATCGAAAGGTCTGAAAATCTTCTCAGGGATACTATAAAGGCCGAGATCGGCAGGTCTGAAAATCTTGTATTAAGTGAGGTTGACAGAGTACAGGAGAACCTTGAAACGAAGATGGAACAACTCAAAAGAAATATGGATGAGTTGACACAGTATTATCGGACGGTAAAACTGGATCATGAAAACAACGCTCTTTTCCTGCAGATGATTCAGGAACTCAAAAAAGAGATGGAGCAGCTCAAAATCAAAATCGCATAAAAACTTTATATGAAAGCATTACATTCCTGGCAAAAGTAAGTAAAAGAAAAGGCAGTGAAAAAAGAGTTAGATCAACACCTTTTTCATTGCCTCTTCCGCTTCTATAAAGCAGTTTGTCATTTTAAGCACTTCTTTTTTATCCTGTATACTGGCTTGCCTGCATCTGAAACATCTCCGCGTACTTTCCGTTTAAGCGTATCAGCTCCTCATGATTTCCGTCTTCCAGAAAGATAATCCGCCTGCAGAATTTGCAGCTGGAAAGACGGTGTGATATGTAAATAGTGGTACAGCGCTCTGGCAATCGCCAGCTTCTGCAGTTCCCCACTCACTTGATTTATGTAAATTTCACTTAGCACACATCAAATTCTCTCTCTTGTCAATGTATCGTCCAAAATTCTGACAGTTTATTATCAAAAAAACGCAGGGCTCCTGTTTCCAATGGTTTCTCCATCAGTAACAGGGGCTCTGCGGCCTTTATAGAAAACGGATATCACCTTTTTTTCTTGGCGCCGTCCTCTGGTATTTTACAGCGGGGTACCCAAGAAGCATACAGCAGGCCAGGGGCCGTCCGTCCAGCCCCAGCCATTCCATCAGCTTCGGACTCACGCTGATCGTTCTCTGGAGATAACCGCTGTACAATACGCCGGCGCCTTCCGCTACGGCCATATTTTCCATGTTGGCAGCTGCCAGGCCTCCGTCCAGCGGGTTATCTGCCGCCGTAATCAGCAGGCACGGCGCGTTGAAGAAAAAGGTATCAGCCTTCGGATCCTTCTTCCATTTCTCATAAAACCTCGTAAAGGCACGCACGTATTCCGGCTTCGTTTCCTTCAGGGCCTCCAGAATGTACGGAAATTCTGACCAGAACAGTTCCTTAAACTCCTGGAAACGCGTCTGCACTGCGACAAAGGTACAGGCCTGCGCATTCTTTGCCGTGGCGGTATAACGGCCCGCCTCCATGATCCGTTCCAGCACGTCCCGGCTGACAGGCATATCCTTGTAGCTGCGGATGCTTCTGCGGAATTTCACTGCATGAAGAAAATTTCCGGGAGCTACGGTAAAGGAATCCTCCTGATATGCTTCCACTCCGGCCATGTCATAATCCGGTATGGAAACCGCCCCGGAGGGACAGACTGCCACACAGTGGCCGCAGGTGATACAGGGCCTTTCTGCAGCGGCCTTATGATCCCTTAATACGATGGCGTTTCCCGGACAGTCCTGTACACAGAGTCCGCATCCGATACAACGTTCTTCATTGATTACAATTGCGCTGTTCATTACTCACATCTCCTTTTCCTGGTTTTATTGATGGCGTCGTTTTTTTCCTGTATTCAGAGAGAATCACCGCTGCAAACATCAATGCGCAGCCGGCCATGAGCCGGATCGTCAGCGGATCGCCCAGGAAGATCACGGAAAAGATAAGACCGAATACCGATTCAAATGACAAGAGAATCGATGAGGTGTTCGGCGTTAAGTATTTCTGTCCCACATTCTGGAGAAGAAATCCGATCATCGTGCTGAAAATTCCCAGATACAAAAGACTGATTATCATGGAGTTATCAATCACCCTGCCGTCAAACGGCCCCTCCAGAACCGGCGCGATAATCCAGCTTAAAACCGCAGCCACGACCATTTGCAGAACCGTCATTTTGACCGGATCATGGTCTTCCGTATAGCGGTCGATAAATACAATATGTACCGCATAGAAGAAACCGCAGATCAGTGTCAGCAGGTCTCCGATGTTGATGGATAAATCCCCCTCCAGAGACAAAAGAGCCAGGCCCACGACCGCGATGCAGGCAGCGATTATATTATTTCTCTTCGGCTTTTTATGGTTAAAGAGCCAGTGGAGAAAGGGAACGAGGATCACATACAATGTTGTGATAAACGCGTTTTTGCTGGCTGTCGTATATTTTAATCCATACGTCTGAAAGAAATAGCTGACAAAGAGAAACACACCCAGCAGTCCGCCGCAGAGTAAATCTGATTTGTTGATCTTCATCACCTTTCTCCAGAATACCAGGATCAGCGCGATAGCCGCGATCGTAAAACGAAGTGCCAGCAAGTAGGTGGGGGATATGATGTCCACCGAATTTTTCATGACAACGAATGCGCTTCCCCAGATGATGGTCGTGATAATCAGCCCGATGGCTGCCAGTAGTTTAATTCCTTTTCCGTCTTTCGTACTCATAGGTCTCCCTAATGTCCTTTCACATACGTATGGGCTGCAACGCCAATACAATTGCTGGTGTTACTCTTACTTCTGCTGTGTAAACCGATACACCGTAGTCGTCCGGTATTCCTCTCCTGCTTTCAATATCGGAGATGGGAATTCCGGCATATTGACTGCGTTTGGATAGTACTGCGTCTCAAAACAGTATCCGTATCTCGGAGCATAGATCATACCATTCTTGCCTGCAGGACCTGTGCCCAGGAAGTTGCCGGTGTAAAACTGCATTCCCGGAAGATCGGTGCAGACCTCCATGCGGATTCCAGTTTTGCCGGATTCGGCTGCCGCCGAAAGCGCAGTTTCGCCGGGCGCATGATTTAAGATCCAGTTGTGGTCATAGCCCATGCCGAGAATCAGGGCCTCATACGCTGCGTCTATGTCACGCCCAATCTCCTTCATGACGGTGAAATCCATCGGAGTTCCCGCGACCGGGACGATCTCTCCAGTCGGGATGGATCCCGCATCAGCGGCCGTATAGGCGTCGGCGTCGATCCATACACTCTGGCCCATGGCATTTCCGCCGTCCTGGCCGTCCAGATTAAAGTAAGTGTGATTCGTAAAATTGGCGACCGTATCGCTGTCAGATACCATGTGGTAAGCGATAATCAGACTGTCATCCGGTGTCAGCGTGTAGCTCACCGTAATGTCGGCATTTCCCGGATATCCCTGATCGCCATCGGGACTGAACAGAGAAAAGCGGACAGTGGTTCCGAGATCCCCTTCCTCTGTCTCCGCCTCCCAGAGGCGGCTGTGATAGAGATCCGGCGCGCTGTGTAAATTGTTCGTTCCGTCGTTCGCAGCCAGCCGGTACTCTTTCCCATTCAGCGTAAACCTTGCCCCCGCAATGCGGTTGGCGTTGCGGCCGATCGGTGCCCCAAAGTGGGGCGGATTCTCCAGATACGCTTCCACACTGTCATATCCCAGAACCACATCGACCAGTTTCCCAGCCCTGTCGGGCACATACATGGTCACCCATGTGCCGCCCAGATCGGTAAATGATGCCGACACGCCGTTGTCATTAGAAAGCGTATAGAGACTGACCGGTTCTCCGGAAGGCATCACTCCCCACGGTTCTTTCCTGTAAGCCATTTCTGCTACCTCCGCGTTTATCTTATTTGTCTTATTTGTTTTACGATTTTGCCTGAATATATCCCTGGGCTGTCAAGAGCTCTGCACAGAGTACTGCGCCGCCGGCCGCGCCGCGAACCGTGTTGTGAGACAGTCCGACGAACTTATAATCGTATACGGTGTCCTCACGAAGGCGTCCGATGGAAACACCCATGCCATGTTCAAAATCCACGTCCATGGTAACCTGCGGACGGTTATCTTCATTGAGATACTGGATAAACTGCTTTGGAGCACTTGGAAGTTCCAGTTCCTGAGGAAGCCCCTTGAAGCTTACGAGACGCTCGATCAATTCTTCCTTCGTCGGTTTTTTGCGGAATTTTACGAAAACGGCGGCTGTATGGCCGTTTAATACCGGAACACGGATACACTGGCAGGTGATAACAGGCTCGTTCGCTTTGACGATCTCTCCGTTTTCCACCTTACCCCAGAGTCTTAACGGCTCCTGCTCGCTCTTTTCTTCCTCGCCTCCTATGTAAGGGATGATGTTGCCTTCCATCTCAGGCCAGTCCTTAAAAGTCTTGCCTGCACCGGAGATCGCCTGATACGTCGTAGCCACAACCTCGTACGGCTCAAACTCTTTCCAGGCGGTTAATACGGGAGCATAACTCTGGATGGAGCAGTTGGGTTTTACAGCGATGAATCCGCGTTCTGTGCCGAGACGTTTTCTCTGATCCTTAATCACTTCAAAATGCTCCGGATTGATCTCCGGCACTACCATGGGCACATCCGGTGTCCATCTGTGCGCGCTGTTGTTGGAAACGACCGGTGTCTCCGTCTTCGCATACGCTTCCTCAATCGCCTTGATCTCTTCCTTCGTCATATCGACGGCGCTGAATACGAAATCCACACTGGCGGCCACCTTCTCCACCTCGTTTACATTCATCACTGTCAGCTTTTTGACTGCCTCCGGCATGGGAGTCGTCATTTTCCAGCGGTCTCCTACGGCCTCCTCATACGTCTTACCGGCAGAACGGGGGCTGGCGGCCACGGTCACCACCTCATACCAGGGATGATTTTCAAGCAGAGAGATAAATCTCTGACCTACCATACCTGTTGCACCTAACACACCAACCTTTAACTTCTTTTCCATAGTTTTCTCCTCATTTCATTTCTTTTTTCAGACTATCCTATAACAAAGTTAAAAAAAAATCAAGGTTTATTCGTCACAAAAATACATTTGTACGTACACGAGAGACATTTCTCTGGAATGTACGTCCTGGAAAAGAATCTTCCAGTCAAAAACCCTGCCGCAAGCAACGGAGCATCAAATTTGCAACGCCTCGAGCGGCGGGGTATTTGACCCTCGCGGCAGTCGCCAAATGGACACGCTGACGCGTCCATTTGGCTCATTTCCCGCGGGAATAAATCGCACAACTTCAGCTTATGATTTTACAGCAAAGATAATTCCCAGCGTATTGGGACCGCAGTGGCTGGACACGGTACATCCGGCCTCTGTCACCAGAATCTCTGAAAAGATGCCCCGGCTTCTTATCAGATCTGCGGCTTCTTCCAACACCGCTTCCGAACAGGCTGCGTGAGTGAGAAAGATGATATCCGGTACACAGCGGTCCTTCACCGCGTCAAGCCGCTCCTCGATATACCTTCTCACACACTGCCGAAATGCCCCGCGGTATTTTTTCTCCACCGCCAGCGTTCCGTTTTTCATACAGATACTGGGTTTGATGTTCAGTAAATTGGCGCCGAATGCGGTAACCGCCGAACAGCGTCCGCCCTTCTTAAGATAATCCAGCTTATCGATGACAAAGCTCACATCCATATGCGCCTTCAGCTCCTCCAGCTTTGCCGTAATCTCTTCCAATTCCATGCCGGCAGCCGCCATCTTTGCGGCAGCGACAGCCAGATAGCCGATTCCGGTGGTAAGATTCATGGAGTCCACCACTGTGACGCCAGGAACCTCATTTGCAGCCAGAACCGCGTTCTGATAGCAGCTGGACAGCCCTGAACCGATGGTAAAATGGATCAGCGCGCCGCATTCTTTCCTGAGTTCCGAAAAAACTCCGCAGTATTCCGCCGTGTTAATCGCGGTTGTACTGCAGATCTCTCCTCCTTCTGATACATGACGAAAGATATCGGCCGGTTTCAGTTCGATTCCATCCCGGTACGTCTTTCCATCCATGATAATGGCCTGAGGTATGACTGCAATCCCATACTGTTCTGCCAGTTCTGCCGACAAATCGCAGGAACTGTCAGCAGATATCCCTATTCTTTTCACCGTGTTTTCCTTTCCTGCGGCGGACAGTGGCTCCCACTTACGACAGGCGGACCTTACTGCCCTTTCCGTCACGCTTCCCGATCTTTAAACGGTTTAAATGTACTTCCTTTTTCTTGTATTCAACCACAGGATCTTCTCCCAGCAGATAAACGGTCTCCAGTTCCTCTCCCTGTGCCAGTTTAATGCCGCGTACGCCTCTGGAATTCTTCTTCATCTCAGGAATCTCTTCCAGTGCAAAACGGAGGAATACACCGTTTGAGGTCTGCAGCACCACCTCAGTCTCCGCCCGGAGAACTAAAATCGATACCACTCCGTCGCCGTCCTGCAGTTTGGTAGCTGCCACGGTTCTGTTATTCGTCTCAAATTCCTCGCCCGGTACCCTCTTCACAAGCGCCTGTCTCGTGGCAAAGAGGAATCGGCTGCCCTTCATGGATTCTGCGCTGCACAGATAGATAATCTCCTCTTTTGTGCCGTCATACTTGCTTAAGTTGTCGATCGGCGTGCCTTTATCCCTCAGCTTGCCATAGGGAATATCGGCTGCCTTCACCTGGTGCAGATTGCCGGTGTTGGTGAACATGCAGATTTTATCCGTATTGAAGCACGACACCACGTGGACATTCTCCGTCTCAATGGTCTCTCTGTTGCGGTCATAGGTGGACTTATCCAACAGCTTGCAGTAACCGAACCGGTCCATGACAAATACCACCTCTGATACCGCCACCGCAGCCTCATCATAAACAGCCTCTTTTCCATCCTCGATGAGTGTGCGTCGCGGTGTGGCAAACTCCTCCTTGATGGCCGCCAAGTCCTTCTTGATCACGACATCCATATTGGACCGGCTCTCCAGAATATGGCGGTACTCGGCGATCTTCGCCATCGTCTCCTTGTACTCCTTCTCCAGAGCCAGAATCTCCAGACCGATCAGCTTATATAACCGCATCTCCAGGATGGCACTGGCCTGTTTCTCTGTAAAATGCAGTTTTTTTGCATCCTCTGCAAATCCGGATACCCGGAATTTGATGTTGGAGGTATCTCCCGTCATCAGGCAGGCCTTGGCATCCTTTAAGTTTTTTGAACCTCTTAACACGGCGATGATCAGATCGATGATATCGCAGGCCTTGATCAAACCTTCCCTGATCTCCTTTTTTTCCAGTTCCTTCTCCAAAAGCGCCTGGTATTTACGCGTCGCGTTATGGTACTGGAAGTCCAGATAATTTTTAAGGATTCCCTTTAAATTCAGGGTTTCCGGCCGTCCTCCGGCGATGGCCAGCATATTCACGCCGTACGTATCTTCCAGCTTCGTCTTCTTATAGAGGATGTTGCGGATCTTTTCCACATCCGCGTCCTTTTTCAGTTCCAGCACGATGCGGATGCCGTCCTTGTTGGACTGGTTGGAGATATCCACCACATCGGTCAGTTTCTTCGATTCCACCAGTTCCGCCACATCAACCAGGAATTTGTTGATTCCTGCGCCGATCATCGTGTACGGAATCTCCGTGATAACCATCTTGTCCTTGTCGGCCTTGCGCTTTCCCAGCTCAATATCGATCTTTCCGCGAAGCTTGATCTTTCCGCTTCCCGTCTCATAGATCTCCGCCAGGCCGCTCTTGTTGGCGATGATTCCGCCGGTCGGGAAATCCGGCCCCGGCATATATTCCATCAGTTCTCTGGTCGATATGTCAGGATTGTCAATGTAAGCCATGACCGCGTCAATGACTTCCCCCAGGTTATGAGGCGGAATACTGGTGCTCATACCGACCGCAATTCCCTCCGCACCGTTAATCAGCAGATTCGGCACCCGGACAGGGAGCACTTCCGGCTCTTTTTCCGTCTCATCATAGTTAGGAATAAACGCAACCGTCTTATCTAAATCCTTTAAGTAGACTTCCTCTGCAAACTTCTCCAGCCTGGCCTCCGTATATCGCATGGCAGCCGCACCGTCGCCTTCGATGGAGCCGAAGTTGCCGTGGCCGTTTACAAGGGGCATCCCTTTCTTGAACACCTGTGACATCACCACCAGAGTTTCATAGATGGAGCTGTCCCCGTGGGGGTGATACTTACCCATGGTATCACCCACGATACGCGCCGACTTTCTGTGAGGCTTATCGTGGTTTAAGCGAAGTTCGCTCATATCATATAGTACACGCCGCTGTACCGGCTTTAATCCGTCTCTCGCATCCGGGATTGCCCTGGCAGTGATGACGCTCATGGAATAGTTCATGTAGCTCTTCTGCATTTCCTCGGAATATTCTGTTTTTACAATCTTTTCAGCCATGCTCCCTCTCCTTATGCATCAATCTCTGCTTCATCCGCGTGCTCGTAAATAAACTGGCGGCGCGGCGGGACGTCGCTTCCCATAAGCATCTCCGTGATTTCGGAGGCCATACGTGCATCCTCGATCTCCACCTGCTTGAGTACCCGGTGTTCCGGGTCCAGCGTGGTCTCCCAGAGCTGCTGCGCATCCATCTCACCAAGACCTTTGTAGCGCTGCAGCGTAAAATCACCCGTGTGCGTCTTCCGGTAACGCTCCAGCTCCTTCTCATCGTACAGGTACTGTTCCTCGCCGCGCTTCGGAATCACCTTAAAGAGAGGCGGCATGGCAATAAACACATGACCGTCATAGATCAGTTCGGGCATAAACCGGTACAGAAAGGTCAGAAGCAGGGTGTCGATATGACTTCCATCCACATCGGCATCCGTCATCAGTATGATCTTATGGTAGCGAAGCTTTGTGATATCGAAATCGTTGCCGTACCCCTCCGAGAAACCGCATCCGAAAGCGTTGATCATCGTCTTGATTTCAGCATTGGCCAAAACCTTGTCCATGGAAGCCTTCTCCACATTCAAAATCTTGCCGCGGATGGGCAGAATGGCCTGGTACATCCTGTTTCGCGCTGTTTTGGCGGAACCGCCGGCGGAATCTCCCTCGACGATGAAAATCTCGCACTTCTCCGCATCGCGGCTTTCACAGTTGGCCAGCTTACCGTTGCTGTCAAAGGAGAATTTAGACTTGGACAGCATGTTCGTCTTTGCCTTTTCCTCTGCTTTTCTGATCTTTGCGGATTTTTCCGCACAGGAAATAACCGCCTTCAGAATTTCCAGATTACGGTCAAAATAGCGCTGCAGTTCATCGCCCGTCACCGTAAAGACCGCCTTTGTGGCATCTGCGCTGGCCAGCTTTGTCTTCGTCTGGCCCTCAAAAATGGGATCCGGGTGTTTGACCGCAACGACTGCCGTCATGCCGTTTCTCGTATCCGCGCCTGTAAAGTTGGCATCCTTCTCTTTTAAGATTCCAAGTTCCCTGGCATAGCTGTTAATCATCTGCGTAAAGCGGGTCTTAAAGCCGGCCAGATGGGTACCGCCCTCCTGAGTAAAAATGTTATTACAGAAGCCCAGAATATTCTCCTCAAAGGTATCTACGAACTGGAAGGCCACCTCCACTTCCACCTTGTCGATGGTACCCTTGTAGTAGATTGGATCATGAACCGGAGCCTTTCCGGAATTCAGTTCCTTCACGTATGAGATAATACCTTCCGGTTCATGGAACAGTATGGTCTCCTCCTCGCCTCCCCGCTTATTCTGATAGGTAATCTGAAGGTTGGGATTTAAGTAGGCAGTCTCGTGAAGGCGGCTTTTCAGCCATTCCGCCTTAAAACGTGTTTTTTCAAAGATCTCCCCATCCGGCAGAAAATTGATCTCTGTTCCCGTCTCTTTTGTCTTACCCCGAGTGGGAAGAAGACCATCCACCAGTTCTACCGTCGGAATGCCCCTCTCATATGCGTCGTAATGAATCAGACCGTTCTTATATACCTTTACGCTCATCCGCTCGGAAAGGGCGTTTACAACAGAAGAGCCGACTCCGTGAAGTCCGCCGCTTGTCTTGTACGCATCATTATCAAATTTGCCGCCTGCATGAAGGGTGGACAGTACGATTCGCTCCGCGGACATGCCCTTCTTATGCATCTCCACCGGGATTCCGCGTCCCGCATCTCTTACGGTACAGGAACCATCCGCTTCCAGTGTAACCCAGATCTGATTACAGAAGCCTGCCAGATGCTCGTCCACTGCGTTATCCACGATCTCATAAATCAGGTGGTTAAGTCCCTTTGTGCCGACGCTGCCTATATACATACCCGGACGTTTCCGAACTGCTTCCAGACCTTCCAGTACGGTAATACTGTCCGCATTATACTGTGTTTTCGCCATGATACTCCTCCACATCTTGTATTGTCTTTCCTTATTATACAATGGATTTCCCACATTTGGCAAGTTTTTAACAGTTTTTTTCAAAAAAGTATTGAAATTTCTACCAGAGTCGTGCTATAATATATAGCGTGTCAGTTAAATGACTAAGCAGATATAGTTCATTGGTAGAACATCAGCTTCCCAAGCTGAGGAGGCGGGTTCGATTCCCGTTATCTGCTTTTTTTATTGCCTGAATATGAATTTCATCCGCTTCTGACAGCAAAAGACACGGGAGACCCGTGTCTTTTATCATCCATTTCCATGATACTTTCATTCATTACTCTTTGCTGTTCCAGTCCACATCATATTCCTTTTCCACAGAAAACTTATTCATCATACTGTCTGTTGTGCTAAAGGACATGAAGTATTCATAATCGTCTCCCGATTGGAACCACATATACTCATCTCCCTTAAAATCCGGAAACATCTCTCCTGCCTTTTCCCTGGATATCTCACTGACAGGTACGCCGTTAAAGGTAATCTTTTCCAGCTCGTTCTTTTCACCGCTGGTCAAACTGAATTCCAACCGGGCAATCACTGCGTCTCCCATACGGACGGCATTTTCGTCCGTGACCAGGGAAATATGGGCAAATATGGAATCCGTGACCCAGATTGATCCGCCGGTATAATAAGAATTCGGCTCCAGCGTCGCATCGGGATCAATCTCATACTTATTAATCTGCTTGTCTTCCGTCATCTCGGATACCGTAACATTCATCCCTTCATCCAGAAGCGTCTGCACTGTGGTCTGGCCAACCAGGATTTCTTTTCCGTCTATCGTAACCGGATACAATGCCTGCTCCGGTTCTGCTTCTGTCTCCGTTTTGCTGCTCTTACCGGAACAGCCTGCCAACAGCATTGCTGCCATGAACAGAATTACACCTGTTTTCAAAAACTTTTTCCTCATATAAATTCCCTCCATCATTTGTTCTGTCTGACATTTACCTCCCAGTCTGTTTAAAAAAGAAAAAATCCCTGATAAAATCAGGGATTAGTCAGCTCCCGGCCGGACTTGAACCGGCGACCCACGCATTACGAATGCGTTGCGCTACCAACTGCGCTACGGAAGCATCTTGTTTGTCAGACTTAACTGTCGGACCTTAGATAGTATATCAGCAAAGGCAAAAAAAATCAACCCTTTTTTGAAAAAAATGTAAATTACGAGAATTGATGTATTAGTTGCAAAAACAAGGGGGAAAAGTTATAATCATTAACAGGATCAGTCGTCTCTAATAACAGGATAAAGGTGATCAGATGGAAGAAAGAGAAATGATCAGAAAGCACATTTTCGTAAGCGGCCGTGTCCAGGGCGTGGGCTTTCGTTACAGGACATACTATCTCGCCCAGAGTCTGGGACTGACCGGCTGGGTCACGAATCTGGACGACGGCCGTGTGGAAATGGAGCTGCAGGGTAAAGAAGAGGATATGAATCAGCTTTTCCGCAGACTGGAGCAAAACAGCTTCATTGACATCACAGACTGTACCGTAAAACGGATTCCGCTGAAAAAGGAAAACAGCTTCCATGTGCGCGGCTGACGCAGATGAATACCTGCGCGTTTATCCGTTCACAGCAGCTCCCCCTATAATTCCATATTTTTCCAGTTCCAATCCCCTCATAAAGTCGTATAGTTACCTTATGGGGGTGAATGATGATGCGTAAAAAAGGAGAAAAAGAACTGGCAGACTTATTCGACCGGGCCGCGGAAAGCGACGAGCCCGTTCCACCTGCGCCGGAGCATGAGTTTCAGGCGATTCTGGCTGAAATGAAACGCCGGGGAATTGAGCCCCGCATCCGACGGGAACTGAAGGAAAAGGAAAAGAAATAGGCGGTCCTCACAGACCGCCTGTTCCTTTTCCTTTATTCAAATTCCGTCCTGCGTTTCCGCGTATCCCGCCACTTCTTTGTCCCAGGTCATAATGTGGTTCCAAAGCCACTCCTCCACGTTCTTTCTCACCGCGTCCACAAACGCTTCGCTGGGCCCCTCTTCCTCCTCCAGCATAACCCGCAGATCTTCCACGGCTTTCTTAAATTTCTCATGTTCCAGATGGTGTGCTGAAAGCTTCGGGTATCCGCTCTTCTTCTGAAGTGCTTCCTCCTCGGTAAAATGGTAATCCGTATAATCCAGCAAAAAGTCGAGGGTTCCCACCGCGGTTCTCTTTTCAGTTCCCGGAACACATTCCTCCGCCAGTCTGTTCACACGGCCGATCAGTTCTCTGTGCTGCGTATCGATCATTTCATTTCCTGTCACCAGGCTCCTGTCAAAAGTAATGCTCATTCTGTATGCCTCCTTGTTGTTCATCAATCGTTTGTGTTTCAGACGCGTCTTTTGAATCTTCCGTTTACTCCGGAAGCACCATCACCCATCTTCCCTCTTCCGGATAAAAAATCAGCTTAAACTCCTGGGTCAGCCCGCCGATCACAGCCCGGCAGGCGTATTCCATGGACGGGATTCCGGAATAACACTTTTATTCCCCGAACCGGACCGTCACATGATTTACCGTCTGCATCATCCCATCATCCCCTTCGAATTTGAAGGACAGGGGCTTAATCACTCCGGAGCTGGTAAACCACGCCTTGCAGGCGATCTTTATCTGTCTGCCGGTCAGAGTGCCGCTGTCCGCTTTTTCCGTATTTGTCCCTATTCCGAACGCCGACATGTCACTACTCCTTTAAAGAACTTCCTGTCTGCTGTAATCCACCGTGCGCTTCTCCCTCGCAATTCCTCCGCCCATGTGATCATGTACGGCTGTCTTTCCCGGATGCTCCGGGAGAAAGGCTGCGCGTTTTACAGCATCGTTGCCGAAGCGCCTCCGGATTTCATCGACTGCCTTATCCATTCTCTCCAGCTTTTCGTAATCCATGCGGTCAAAAAGCCCGAGCTGTCTGGATTTCTCCAATGAAACACGGCTCGTATGAATGCCCAGATGACGGATCGGCGTCTTATCCCACGCCTCGTCAAAGGCCCGGCAGGCCGCTTCATACAATTCTCTTGTAATACTGGTGGACGTCTCCAGAGAGATCTGGTGGGAATGGTATTCAAACAGATAGTCCCGGATTCCTACCGCCACCACGCCGACTTTTACACCATCCTTCCTGAGTCTGGCTCCCAGTGTCTCCGCCAGAGACAGGAGAACGAGTTTTGCCGTTTCCGCATCACAGACGTCGAAGGCCACTGTGGTGGAATTACCGTATCCTTTGTTGGGCGGAGCCTCGGCTTCCACCGCCGACAAATCAATGCCGTTGGCAAAGCCCCAGATCACTTCTCCCTGTTTTCCCAGATGACGCCTTAAAATATCCGGATCACTCCGTGCGAGTTCACCGATGGTGGTAATTCCGATTCCCTTAAGCTTCCGGTAAGTCGCCCGGCCGATGAAAAAAAGTTCCGACACGGGAAGCGGCCACATCTTCATCGGAATCTCCTCCTTCCACAGCGTGTGGACCCGATTCGGCTTCTTAAAATCGGAAGCCATCTTCGCCAGAAGTTTATTATTCGCCACACCGATGTTGACCGTAAATCCCAGTTCGCACAGAATCCTCTCCCTTATCTTTTCTGCGGCCTCCTTCGGCGGCCCAAACAGAGCTCTGCTCTCCGTCATATCCATATACGCCTCATCGATGCTGTACTGTTCTACTAACGGTGTATACTCCTTTAAGAGCCGGATCAACGCATCGCTGGATCTCTGATAGAGATTGTAGTTGGGCGGTACCAATACCAGTTCCGGACACTTTTTCAAAGCCGAACACACCGTCTCCCCCGTCTTGATCCCGTATGTCCTGGCCGGAATGGACTTTGCCAGAATAATTCCGTGCCGCCTTGTCACATCGCCTCCCACTGCGGCGGAAACCGTTCTCAAATCCAGGCGGCCGCCTAAATGCTTCAGCCGGTAAACCGCTTCCCAGGAAAGAAACGCCGAATTCACATCCACATGAAATATGGTGCGCTCCATCAATCATCACCTCGATACTATTGTATCGAATATATGTTCGATTGTAAATGGAAAGTAAAGGAAGCCTTCACAGCTCCCTTTACTTTCTCACTCTATTCTTTTAAAGCACCTTTTTCATCAGTCTTCAAGCATAAAGTCCCCTCGAACATGGCACCGTCTTCCCTGACCCGGTAAAGCTCTCCCTTCCAGATAATCCACTGATCTTTGGCCATGGCGCCGTCTGACTTTAAATAATACCATTTCCCGTCAGATCCGGTCTTCCAGGTGTCGTGCACCATCATGCCCGCGCCGTCAAACCAGTACCACTGATCACCGTCTTCATACCAGTCATTGGCCACATAGTCTCCCGAATCACCGAGATAGAACCGCCAGCCGCCGTCCTCCTCCAGCCATCCGGATTTCTTTTCCTGTACAGTAATTCCATAATACAGTGCGATGGCATCGGCTTCCGCCTTTGCCAGACGTTCCAGATTCGAGTCCTTTAAAAGCCATGCGGCGATCTGCGCGTTCGTATGAAAGGAATGCTCCAGAATCAACCCCGGAGTCCCCACAGAGGCCGCTCCGCGGAGCACTCCGTAATAATCCCCGTTCTGTCCTCTTCTGTGCTCAATCCTGGCTGGCTGCTTCGTCTTCATCACCTTTTCCACACACTGCGCCAGGGCCATTCCGATCCCATCTGCGCTTCCATTGATCTCACAGTAGGCGGCCGGATAATCCACCTGATTATTCACTCCGGTCCCAACCGCGTTGGAATGGTCGGACAGGAACAGATCACAGCCTTTCGACTCGGCACCTCTGGCAAAAAGGCCCTTTTCTTCATCCTGCCGCCGTCTTGTGGTAATCACTTCAATTCCATACTCTTCCAGATACTTCTTCTGCAGAAGATGCAGTTTCCATACCATGACAGACTCGTAATACCGATGATCTGCCGGGCTCTGGTTATACCGGCCCTGATGGCCTGCGTCCAAACATATTTTCATATCACTGCTGACTCCTTTTTTACACTTATACTACAGGATATGAAACTTTGGGACAGGTGTTGCATCAGGCTCCTATGACCTGCGTTCTCTGGCACTGCGGTATAACTCCGCGACCCGCTCCGGCTGCTCCAGACAGTTGTATACTTCCTCTCCTGCCCGCACACTCTTCGCCGGAATCAGAAGCGGGTTCCGCTTTCTGAGTTCCTCAACGATGCGTGCGGTACCATCCTTATCGTACTGCCAGTTATATACGTCATGTATGGTGCCATCCTTTAACACAAAGAAAATGCTCTTTCCGTACTGAATCTTCTTATATGTAATTCCATTCATATAAAACGCAGCCGCCATATCTTCAATCCTGATCGGGATATGATCCATCTGCTTGAACCAGTGTTCTGTCAAAACCCAGCTGAAGGCAGCAGAGTTTTTCGCCAGTTTCCTGGAAACAGTATCGTAGCAGCTGTCCGATTCCAGCACTTCCCGGTCAAATTCTTTTAACTGGTCCGGTGTGTAACCGCTCTTTTTTGAAAAATACTCCAGATATGTACGGATACGCCTCCGCCTCATAAAGATTCCGATTATGGCCAAAAGCGCGCTTCCCGCCGCAACCGCAGCAAACAGAGTCAGGCCTTCCGCAGTCACCACGTCCTTTGTGGCCGCAATCAGAAGCACACAGATGCCGGCAATCAAAAATCCTGCCGCAGTCAGCGCCGCACTGCCGCCTCCGATGGAGCGGATCTTCTTTAAGTAACTGCCATCCTTTGTAACACAATACTTTTTAAAATTCTCATCAACCGGTTTTAGCATCCTCTTCCCCCTGAAACTTGTATTGTTTTTCATGATATCATGAAAGACTCCCGCAAGCAGGATTCTCCGCCTGCGGCGGGTCGCTTTAGCGGCATGATTTCGTACCGCCGCAGGGCGATCCTACCGGAGGGCTTTTTTGTATCACAGGAATACTTTCCTGTGATACAAAAAAGCTTCCGGATTTTGTCTTTCCGAAAGCTTTTTATGACCTATCCGAGAATCGAACTCGGGTTTCCGCCGTGAGAGGGCGGCGTCTTGACCGCTTGACCAATAGGCCACGTATCGAATGTTAACCAAAAATCGTCGAGGCGACAAGATTCGAACTTGCGACCTCTGCGTCCCGAACGCAGCGCTCTACCAAACTGAGCCACGCCTCGATACCTTTGGTAGTATAATATAAAAATGATGGATTGTCAACTATATTTTGGAATTTTTTTAATTTTTTAAAATATAGGAAAAATTCTACTGCTGTTCCACTGCCGTAAAGCCCAGATCGTCGAGGATTTCCACTGCTTTGTCGCAATCCTTCTCTTCCTCGATCATCACAGTCTTAGTCTCCAAATCCACTTTGTGACCGATTCCCTCGTGATCCAGTCCTTTGTTGATTCTTGACACACACCCGTTACACATCATTTCATCACAGCGATAAGTCTTCATAGTTTTATCTCCTTTTCTTTTTTATTGCAGTATGCAAATCACTTCATAACCTTCTGTATCGTCATGCACAGCTCATCGACCGCCTCTAAATTGCCCTCCTGAATCTGCTCCACGACACAGCTCTTGATATGGTTCGACAGCAGCACCTTATTAAAACTGTTTAGTGCCGCCTGAACCGCAGATACCTGTGTTAAGATATCCACACAGTACCGCTCGTCTTCCACCATGCTTTTGATACCGCGGATCTGCCCTTCGATCCGGTTTAAGCGGTTCAATAAGTCTTTTTCCTCCGCAGCCTGGCGGTGCTTGTGCTTCACCGCACAGTCACACGTGCGTTCCTCCATACCATACCTCCATTTCGTTTTCCCTTATAGCTTTACCGTCTTTAAACGAAGCGCATTGCTCACCACGCAGACCGAACTGAGAGACATGGCAAACCCTGCAAACATCGGATTTAACAGCGGGCCTCCAAATAAGTATAGCACACCTGCGGCCACAGGGATACCCAGACTGTTATAGAAAAATGCCCAGAACAGGTTCTGTTTGATATTCCGTATCGTAAGCCGGCTTAATTTCACCGCCTTATAGACGTCACGCAAATCGGATTTCATGAGTACAATATCTCCGGATTCCAGGGCGATGTCGCTTCCGGAGCCGATGGCCGTCCCCACATCCGCGGATACCAGCGCCGGTGCGTCGTTGATTCCGTCTCCTACCATCATAACAGTTTTTCCCTGCTTCTGCAGAGACTCCACCACATTGGCCTTGTCTTCCGGCAGAACCTCTGCGATTACGGTATCAATATGGGCCTGTTTACCGATATAATCGGCCGTCTTCTGATTATCTCCAGTCAGCATGCAGACTGTAATTCCCAGGCGCTTTAACTGGTCCACTGCCTCCACGCTGGTCTCCTTAATGGTATCGGCTACGCAGATGATGCCCTTCAGCTTCCCGTCTGCGATCAGATACATCGGTGTCTTTCCCTGATTCGCCATCTGGTGAGCCTGCTCCTTTACAGGATCTCCCATGGACACCTTCATCTGTTCCACAAGCCGTTCATTGCCTACGGCCACCTGACTCGTTCCAAGGGAAGCGATGATTCCCGCCCCCGTCACGCTCTCGAACTTCTCCGGCATGGCAAGCTCCAGCCCCTGTTCTCTGGCCTTCAAGACGATAGCCTGCCCCAGCGGATGCTCCGACATCTGCTCACACCCGGCCGCCAGTTTCAGAAGTCCGTCCGAAGTCTCTGCCTGATCCAGAACTACGATATCCGTAACCTTCGGTTTCCCCTCTGTAATCGTACCAGTCTTATCGAATACAACCGTGTCTACCTTATGGGCAGTCTCCAGCGCCTCACCGCTCTTGATTAAGATTCCATGGCCGGCTCCCAGTCCGGTTCCGACCATAATAGCCGTCGGCGTCGCCAGTCCCAGCGCACACGGGCAGGCAATAACCAGAACTGCCACAAAGATCGTTAAGACAAAGGACAGCTCCTTGCCGCCCAACAGCCACCAGAGAAGGGCCGCAGCCACTGCGATGCCCATAACCGTCGGAACGAAGTATCCGGCAACCTTGTCGGCCAGCTTGGAGATCGGCGCCTTTTTTCCCTGCGCGTCCTCGATCATCTTAATGATCTTGGAAAGCGTGGTGTCTCCGCCTGTATGAGTAACCTCCATCTCCATCGCTCCGTTATAATTCATACTTCCGCCGATCAGAGCATCTCCCGCCTGCTTTTCCACAGGGATACTCTCTCCGGTCAGCATGGATTCATCCACACTGCTGCTGCCGCCTGCCACAATACCGTCCAGGGGTATCCTGCTGCCCGGTTTAATCAGGAGATGCTGGCCCACTCTCACGCTGGCCGTCTCCACTTCCCGTTCCGTGCCATCCTCATAGAGAATCGCTGTATCCGGGGCCAGTTCCATCAGCTTTCTGATCGCCTCGGAGGTCTTTCCCTTACTTCTGCTCTCCATGTATTTGCCCAGCATGACGAGTGTGACGACGACTGCCGCCGACTCGTAATAGAGATGATGGGCATTCATTGGATTTGATGGAATTGTAACCGTCATGCAGAGGCTGTAGATAAACGCACTTCCGGTGCCGATCGCCACCAGAGAATCCATGTTCGGATTGCCCTTGAACAGCGACCGCAGTCCTACCAGATAAAACTTTCTTCCAGCAATCAGTACCGGAACCGTAAGGATCAGCTGCGCCAGCGCATAGTTCAGAGGATTGCTGTCCATATGGAGGAAGTGCGGAAGCGGCAGTTCAAAGGGGAGCATGTGTCCCATGGATATATACAGAAGAGGAACCGCAAAGCAAATGGCCACAATCAGCCGTCTCTTCATCGTATCGCGCTGCTGCTCCTGCTTCCCCCAGTTTTCTTCCTCCTGAGCCTTACTGTCCTTCTCCTCCGCCAGAGGGCAGGCGCCGAATCCGGCTTTCTCCACCTTCCCCATAATCATCTCCGGAGTAACTTTCGTCTCATCATAGGTGATGGTCATCTTATTTGTCGTTAAATTCACGTCACTCGACTCCACCCCTTCCAGTTTTCTCGTGACCCGTTCCACCGCACTGCTGCAGGCTGCACAGGACATGCCTTCAATATCGTAAACTTCCGTTTTCATAAGATCATCCTTTCTTATATACCCCTATAGGGTATATTTATTATAGTATGATTTCTTATTTCTGTCAATGGGATCCGTAATTATTATTTCTCAATAAGCAGCTGACATTAGCTGTAAACAGTAACAAGATTCCCGCAAAACGCTGAATTTATGCTTGCAATGCCATTAGAAATCGCTTGTATAATGTTTAGACCGGGAGCAGCTGTTAAAAGAATTCGGTATTTAGAGATTTCACTTCATTTCGAATGCCAGACTGCAAATAAACGGAGCTGTTCTAAAAACATTATTTAGAACAGCTCCGTTTTATTTCGTCCTGCACTCTTATGGCCTCTCTCTGACCAGCCCGCGCATTTCTTCAGGTAAAAAATCAAACTGTTAAAAATCAAACAGCGACAGCTGATTCGACTCCGGCAGTTCCCCTAAAAGTCCCAGATCTGCCATCAGATCGCACACCGTTTTACTGACCTTCGTCCTGTTCCTAAAGTCTTCCTTTGACAGGAACTTTCCGTCCTTCACAGCATCAACCACGGCATCGGCCGCTTTCTCACCGAGACCGTCGATACTGCTCAGAGAAGGCATCAGCTTCCCGCCGATAATCTGAAAATGACGGGCCTTTGCCTGATAGATATCGATCGGTGTAAAATCGTAGCCTCTCGCATACATTTCCTGAACAATTCTCATATCGCGGAGTGTATCCTGTTCCTTCTTTGACAGCGTATCCATCCGCTTCTTATAGTCCGCCAGATAGTACTCCAGCTTATCACGTCCCTGGCACATCAGTTCATAAGAAAAGCCGTTCGCCCGGATACTGAAGAACGCCGCATAGTACGCCAGCGGATAAAACACCTTGCAGTAGGCGATACGCCACGCCATCATAACATAGGCGGCCGCATGGGCTTTCGGGAACATGTATTTAATCTTCTTACAGGACCAGATGTACCAGTCCGGCACACCGTGGCTGATCATCTCCTCCTCCCATTCCGGTTTTAAGCCTTTTCCCTTTCGAACGCTCTCCATGATCGTAAAGGAAAGACCTTCCTCCAGTCCCATGGAAATGAGATAGATCATGATATCGTCTCGGGTACAGATCGCCGTCTGAATCGTCGCCTTCCCCTCCTGAATTAAGGTCTGGGCGTTTCCCAGCCACACATCGGTACCGTGAGCCAGACCGGCGATACGCACAAGGTCGGAAAAATACTTGGGCTGGGTATCAATAAGCATCTGCATGGCGAAATCCGTACCGAACTCCGGCACGCCCAGCGCTCCCAGCTTACATCCGCCGATATCCTCCGGCGTGATCCCCAGAGCCGATGTATCCTGAAACAGGGACATGACCTCCCTGCTGTCCAGCGGAATATCCTTAACCGGATCGAAGCCGATTAAGTCCTGAAGCATTCGGATCATGGTCGGATCATCGTGCCCGAGTATATCGAGTTTCAGCAGGTTATGATCGATGGAGTGATAATCAAAATGGGTAGTGACCGTCATGGTCGTCATATCGTTAGCCGGCCTCTGCACGGGAGTGAAGGAATAAATCTCCTCCCCGTGGGGAAGCACGATGATACCGCCGGGATGCTGTCCCGTGGTTCTTCTCACCCCGACACAGCCCTGGACGATACGGTTAATCTCACAGTTCCGTTTATGTACGCCGTGTTCCTCATAGTAATTCTTCACATAGCCATATGCCGTCTTATCGGCCAGCGTACCGATGGTTCCGGCCCGGAAGGTCTGGCCTTTGCCGAAGATAACCTCCGTATAGTCGTGGGCCTTACTCTGGTACTCACCGGAGAAGTTTAAGTCGATATCCGGCTCTTTGTCTCCTTTAAATCCCAGGAACGTTTCAAAAGGAATGTCGAAACCGTCTTTCGTCAGCGGATGGCCGCAGACTGGACAGGTTTTATCCGGCATGTCACATCCGGCCATACCGGTATACTTTTTCACTTCCTCCGAATCGAAATCATAGTAATGACAGCTGGCACAGTAATAATGCGGGCTTAAGGAATTAACCTCCGTAATACCGGACATATAGGCAACAAAAGAAGAGCCGACCGAACCACGGGAACCAACCAGATATCCGTCCTCGTTAGATTTCCACACCAGCTTCTGCGCGATGATATACATAACCGCGAATCCATTGGAAATGATGGAGTTCAATTCACGTTCCAGACGCTCCGTAACGATCGTCGGCAGATTGTCACCGTAGATCGCATGAGCCTTATCATAACAGATCTGCCGCAAATCCCCGTCAGAGTTTTCAATGACGGGCGGACATTTATCAGGGCGCACCGGAGAGATTTTCTCACACATATCGGCGATCTTCCTTGTGTTCCTGATCACTACCTCTTCCGCCTTGTTGGGGCCGAGATACTCGAATTCCTTCAGCATTTCCTCCGTCGTGCGCAGGTAAAGGGGCGCCTGTTCATCACTGTCCTTAAATCCCTGTCCCGCCATAATAATCCGGCGGTACACCTCATCCTCCGGGTCCAGAAAATGAACGTCGCAGGTAGCACAGACCGGTTTTCCGAACTGGTCTCCCAGTTCCACGATCTTCTTGTTAATGTCGATCAAATCCTGCTCCGAATTCACGGTGCTCTTTTCATCCCGGAGCATAAAGCTGTTGTTGCCCAGAGGCTGAATTTCCAGGTAGTCATAGAACCGGACCAGTCTGGCGATCTCCGCATTGGAGCCGCCCCGAAGCAGTGCCTGATACAGTTCCCCCGCCTCACAGGCAGATCCCACGATTAAGCCCTCCCGGTTCTGATTTAACAGGCTCTTGGGAATCCTGGGTCTTCTGGCGTAATAATCGATATGGGACCACGAGATCAGCTTATAGAGATTCACACGTCCCACATCATTGGTCGCAATGATAATCACGTGGTAAGTCGGAAGCTTCTTGATCATCTCCGGAGTCATTGTCTTTAAGCTGTTTAACTCGGTCAGCGTCTCCACTCCCCGCTCCCGCAGCATCTGAACAAACTTCACGAATATCTCCGCCGTACAGCCCGCGTCATCCACCGCGCGGTGATGGTTGGCCAGCGAGATATTCAGCGCCTTGGCGACGGTATCCAGCTTGAATCTGTTCAAATTCGGCAGAAGGAACCGGGCCAGCGTCACCGTATCCAGCACTGTAGGTTCAAAAGGCAGCCCCAGAATCTCCGCATTTCGGTTGATAAAGCTCACATCGAAGGAGGCGTTGTGCGCCACCAGGACAGAATCCTGGCAGAACTCCAGAAACTGCGGCAGAATCACGTCAATCTTCGGATAGGAAAGCACCATGTTGTCATTGATGCTGGTCAGCTGTTCGATCTCAAAGGGAATCGGTACGTCCGGATTGACAAAGGTACTGAATCTGTCCGTAATCACTCCGTTTACCACTTTGACGGCGCCGATCTCGATGATCCGGTTCTTTTCCGGGCTGAAGCCCGTGGTCTCGATATCGAAAACCACGTAAGTATCTGCAAAGGTCTGGTCTTTGGGATTATCCACCAGCAGCTTTAGATCGTCAACGAGATACCCCTCCACCCCATACAGGATCTTAAAGGTATCGCCTTTGTCCAGGGCGTGGTTGGCATCCGGGAAGGACTGGACGCACCCGTGGTCTGTGACGGCAATGGCCGGCATTCCCCACTTTTTCGCACGCTTTACGATATCCTTGACCTCTGATACGCCATCCATATCGCTCATCTTCGTATGGCAGTGGAGCTCCACCCGTTTCTCCAGGCTTCCATCCATCCGCTTGCCCGTGAAGTCCTCCGACTTCTTAATACCCACCACAGAGCCCAGGGTCAGTTCGCCGTCAAACTTGTCAATAGTCGTCACACCCTTGATCTTAATAAACGTCCCCGCCTGGACGGCCGCCTTTAAGTCATCTAACTGCTCTTCTCTTGCAAACATCTTTACTGTAATCGTATCCGTAAAGTCGGAGATATCGAAGATCATAATCGTCTTTCCGCTCCGCAGTTCCCGGCTGTCCACCATAAGAATCTTTCCACGGATGGTTACCTCGCCGATCTCTCCGTCGATCTTCTCAATCTCAATCGTCTCTCCCTCAAAATCACGGCCATAGAGCACGTCCGGATTGTCCGAACGTTTTCCGCCGTAGCCGCCATAGCCGCCGTTTTTCTTATAGTCCTTATAGTCTTTCTTCTGTTCTTTCTTTCCGTTATCTCCGTTTTTATCCCGTTTGTTCTCATCCTTTTTGCCGCCCATACGCAGAACCGGAGCCCCTGCTCCGCCATTTTCCGCCAAACGGCGAGGAGGAATCTCCCCGTTATCCGCAGCCCCCTGCCGGGCCGGCCCCTCATCGAAGGGCACTTCCGCCGAATATCCGGCAGCCAGCGCCTCTAAAGAAGCTGCATCCGCCATGGAGGGGCCGCCATAGCCGTCCTCCGTTCCTGTTTTCGGCAGCGCCTGCTCCTCGTTTAAGACGGCAGCCAGGGAGGTCCTGCTGACGATCTCTTCCACCTCACGCTGCATCTGAAGCTCCTTCTGCTTCGCCAGCGCATTCTCCTTCGGCTCCACGTACTCGTAGCGCACCTCAATCGGAAGACCGCAGCGCTCGAAAAAGATCTTCTCCAGGACGCGCTTTAGCTCGGCTTCCTTTTCATGGGTAACAATGGTGTCTTCCACCGTCATTTTCAGCAGATCCGGCTCAGGAAACTCATACTCCGTCTTCCGGAAAATATTATACTCAATGATGCTGTAATTCTTAAGCTCCATCAGGATGCTGTCCCGGTACACGGCTAACAGCTTCTCCGGCGTGTACTGACCGGACAGGCGGAATTTCTCGATAATTTTAATCGATACCTGTTTGGAGGGAAAGAGCTGGTCCTTAATGCCCTTCTCCAGTCCGTAGATATTCTGTTTGTGGATCAGTCTGGGGCTCACGATATAAACGCGAATAGAGCTTCTATCCCTGGTGGAAGTGACCTTCTCAACTTCCACCAGATTTAAAAGCTCCCGCAGTTCATCCGTGATATTCAGATTTGGAAATACATCCAAAAATGCTTTTGTCATTCAATCACCTGTTGCTTTCTGCCAAACGTTCTGCTTTCATCCCAGCTTTATCAGCTCTTCTCTCAAAGCGTCGAGTAAGCTCTCTTCAGGGACTTTCCGGATAATCTCCCCCTTACGGAAGAGAAGGCCTTCACCGATTCCTCCGGCAACGCCGAGATCCGCTTCCTTCGCCTCCCCCGGACCATTGACCACGCAGCCCATAACGGCTACCTTGACGTCGAGATGGTCGAACTCCGTCACCATGGCTTCCACCCGGTTCGCAAGGGATATAAGATCAATTCTGGTCCGGCCGCAGGTCGGACAGGAGACCACCTCCACTCCGCCCTTTCGTAGACCCAGCGTCTTTAGAATCTGCTTTGCAGTCATCACCTCTTCCACCGGATCTCCGGTCAGGGAAACCCGGATCGTATCACCGATTCCCTGATGCAGGATAATTCCCAGCCCGACAGAAGATTTAATCGTTCCCGAGCGCACAGTTCCCGCCTCGGTGATCCCCACATGAAGTGGATAAGCAGTCTGTTCCGCAATCAGTTCATGGGCCTTGATGCACATCAGCACATCGGAGGACTTAATGCTGATCACCAGATTGTCGTATCCCATCGCCTCGATCATGCGCACCTTCATAAGAGCGCTCTCTACAATGCCTTCCGCCGTCACCCCATGATACTTTTCCAGCAGTTCCTTCTCAAGGGAACCGCTGTTTACGCCGACCCGGATGGGAATCCCATATTCCTTTGCCTTATCCACAACGGCCCTGACCCGCTCTTCGCTCCCAATATTTCCAGGATTAATCCGGATCTTATCCGCACCGTTCTCAATCGCAGCCAACGCCAACCGGTAGTCGAAATGGATATCCGCCACCAGCGGAATATGAATCTGCCTTTTGATCTCTTTCAGCGCCCCGGCCGCTTCCATGGTCGGTACGGCCACGCGGATAATATCGCAGCCCGCCTCCTCCAGCGCCAGAATCTGGGCCACCGTGGCTTCGGCATCCTCCGTCTTTGTATTGCACATGGACTGGATCAGAATGGGATTTCCTCCCCCAATCTTCCGGTTTCCGATCGAAACCGTCTTCGTCTGTTTTCTGTCCGTCATCGCTCTTTCCTCCATCGGTATACTGTTTTTTTCGTTTTCCTTTTCCATGCCGCTGTTACGTAAAGCGGCTGATATCATTAAATACAACGAACACCATCAGAGCCATAAGCGCCATCATGCCGATTAAATTCACCATGCCTTCTTTTTCCGGATCCATTCGTTTACCGCGAACCGCTTCTATCACTAAAAATACAAGTCTTCCTCCGTCAAGCGCCGGAATCGGAAGAAGGTTCATAATCCCCAGATTCGCACTCAGAAGAATGCACATGCTGAGCACATTCATGATGGCTGCCATCACGCTTACCGTCAGCCCTGCCTTTACGGAATCATCGATCATAACCACGATTCCCACCGGACCGCTTAAGTCATTGACACTGGCTTTTCCGGACAACAGCATACCGAGACTCTTGATGGTCACAGTGATATCGTATTTCACTTCATAGGCCCCGTATTTCACCAGTTCCAGGAACGAAGACGTCCGGACATTGACCGGCGACACAGAGATCCCTATCATATACTGGTTGTATTCTTCATTAAACTCCGGTGTCACAAGAACCGTGCCCCGCTCTTTTCTGCCAGTCTGCGCGTCCGTCCGCTCATAGGACACCCGGCTCATCTTCTCATCCGGTTTTAACATGCGGTAAAGGATATAATCTCCGTAAACCGTCATCTTCTCCTCATTCACTCCGGTAATCACATCCCCCGGCTTAAGTCCCGCTTCGTAAGCCGGCGAGCCTTCCGTGACCTCCTTAATCTGAGTGACATTGTATCCGCCCATCCCAACCAGAATCAGTGCCAGGAAAAAAGCGAGTATAAAGTTAAAGACCGGACCGGCCGCGATAACCGCCATTCTGCCCGGAATGCTTGCATTCTGAAAAGCGCCCTCCGCCGGATTCTCCTCGTCCTCACCGAGCATCATACAGGAGCCCCCGATCGGCAGCAGCTTTAAGGAGTACGTCGTCTCCCCTTTTTTGACATGGAACAGCCTCGGTCCCATACCAATGGAAAATTCCACAACGGAAATGCCGTTAAGTTTTGCAAATAAAAAGTGCCCTAATTCGTGAATCAGCACAATCAGTCCAAATACAAGAACCGCTACGATAATGCTGGACAATCTACCACCTGCTTTCTATATAGTCATAAGCCGAAGCCTCTGCTTCCAGAATCTCATCTACTGATGGATTCTCTTTCACAGTATGCCCTTTCATAGCCCCCTCTATCATATCCGTGATGGTAAGATAAGAAATTTCTCTGTTTAAAAATTTTGCAACGGCCCGTTCATTGGCCGCATTGAATACCGTCGGCATGGTTCCGCCGATCCTTCCTGCCTCATAAGCCAGGGCAAGCCCCGGAAAATTTTCCATGTCCGGCTTTTCAAATGTAATCTGTCCGATACTCCAGAAATCCAGCCGCTCTCCCGCCAGGAAACGGCGTTCCGGGTAGTAAAGAGCATACTGAATCGGCAGCTTCATATCGGGTGTTCCCAGCTGCGCAATCACCGCACCATCGTCGAACTGCACCATGGAATGGATGACACTCTGAGGCTGAACCACAACCTGCACCTGATCCATGGAGACGTCAAATAACCAGTGCGCCTCCATCACCTCCAGGCCCTTGTTGACCATTGTGGAGGAATCAATGGTGATTTTTCTTCCCATCGACCAGTTAGGGTGCTTTAAGGCATCCTCAAGGCGCACCATTTTCAGTTCCTCTCTCGTCTTTCCACGAAACGGTCCGCCCGACGCGGTTAAGAGGATCTTATGTACCGCTTTTTTATCTTCCCCGTTCAGGCTCTGAAAAATAGCGCTGTGCTCACTGTCTACAGGTAAAATCTTTACACCCTTTTCCTTTGCCAGAGGCATAATAATATGGCCGGCTGTCACCAGTGTCTCCTTGTTGGCGAGCGCAATATCCTTTCCCGCCTCCATGGCCGCGATGGTAGGCCGTATACCGATCATGCCTACGATAGCCGTCACCACGATCTCCGCTTCCGTATCCACAGCCGCTTCGATGAGTCCTTCCATCCCGTATACGACCTTTACCGGCATATCCTTAACCGCCAGGGCAAGCTCCTTCGCCCTTTCTTCTTCCCACACGCAGACGATCTCCGGATGAAATTCCCGGATCTGTTCTTCCAGACGCGTGATATTACTTCCGGCCGCCAGAGCGGTTACTTCTATATCCTTCTGAGCTCTTACCACTTCCAGAGTCTGTGTTCCGATCGAACCGGTTGAACCCAGAACTGCAATCTTTTTCATGCCGCTGTTTCGCTCCTTTTATCGTATTCGCATCATACCTGTTTCGTATTATCTTATCGCAGAAAAGTCACTGCAAAGAATATGGCCGGCGCCGTAAACAGCATACTGTCAAACCGGTCCAGAATGCCGCCGTGTCCCGGAATCAGATGGCCGTAATCCTTCACCTGATGATTGCGTTTTATCGCAGATGCCGCCAGGTCGCCGATCTGGGAAATCACCGCCGCAATGGCACAGGCCAGCGCGCAGGCCACTTGAGGGTTCTGCACTTCCGCCATGGAGGCGCCGAACACTGTCGCGTAAAGGAATCCCAGAAGCGCTGCTCCCGCCACGCCTCCGACTGCCCCCTCAATTGATTTCTTGGGGCTCAAAACCGGCGCCAGTTTATGCCTGCCGATCAGCATTCCTACGCAGTATGCGCAGGTGTCGCAGCCCCAGGAGCTCAAAAAGATCAGCCAGACCAGATACTTTCCATCCGCCATTACACGAACCTGGTACAGATAAGACAGCATAACCGCCACATAAAAGACGCCGAAGAACGCTACCGTCACTTCCTCCGTCTTATATTTGGGGAACGTAAAGACATAGATGGTCATCAGTATCATAAGAAATGCGATGGACATCAGCATCATGTACTGCTCTCCGTGGAACCACAAAAGCCCATAATAGGATACCACAGTCAGATATCCCATAACTCCGATCACATTCTTCTGTATCTTCATAACACGATATAATTCAAACAACCCTATCATGGAAATGGCCACGGTCGCAGCAAAAAGAATCATTCCCCCGCTTCCCACAACGACAAGGGCGATCAGAACCAGGACAATTCCGCTAATCAATCTGGTTGTAAACATCGCGCTTCCTCCCTTCGGACTATTTCACTCCTCCAAATCTTCTGTCTCTACTATTGTACGCAGCAATCGCCTTTTTCAGTTCTTCTTTATTGAAATCAGGCCAATAGCAGTCCGTCACATACAGCTCCGTATAAGCCAGCTGCCACAGCAGGTAGTTGGACAGGCGCAGTTCCCCGCTGGTACGGATCAAAAGATCCGGATCCGGAATCTCCGCCGTATCGAGATAAGAGGAGAACACTGCCTCATCCATCTGATCCGGAGTAATCTTCCCATCTGCCGTATCTTTCATAATCTTTCTGGCCGCCCGCACGATCTCGTCCCGGCCGCCGTAATTAACGGCGATCACGAAGGTCAGTCCCGTATTATTCTCAGTCTCTCTCTCCAGCCGGTTAATGCCGTCGATGATATCCTGATCGAAACGGCTTCGCTCACCGATCATCCGCACACGGACATTGTTCGTCTTGGCGATCTTTAAGAGTCTTACCATATAGTAGCGGAACAGCTGCATCAGCGCTCCCACTTCCTCACCGGAACGCTTCCAGTTCTCTGTGGAAAAGCCGTAGACAGTCAGATACTTGATTCCAATTCTGGCCGCATCCTCAACGGTACGTTCCACCACCACACAGCCTTCCTTATGGCCCATGCTTCTGGGCAGGCCGCGTTTCTTCGCCCAGCGTCCGTTGCCGTCTAAAATGATGGCGACATGGTCCGGAATTACCATATTATCTATATTCACTTCCATTATTTTCTCCTTCTTCCTTCCAATCCGCACTCCGGCTCCACAGGTAATCCCGAATCGCACAACAGCCGGAATGGTATGAAACATAAACAGGACAGGCACTTTGAAAATCCCCCTCACTTGCGTGCGGCGGAATCATGCCTGCCCCGGTTCTATCTGTTATACGGTAAGAAGTTCCTTTGACTTCGCTTCGATCGCTTTATCGATCTTCCCAATCATCTTATCCGTTAATTTCTGAATATCTTCCTCCGCCTCTGCTAAGTCGTCCTCAGAAATCTCATCTGCCTTCTGCAGTTTCTTAAAGTAATCATTGCCGTCACGGCGGATATTGCGAACAGCAACCTTCGCTGCCTCACCTTTCTTCTTGACGTCCTTCACCAGTTCTTTTCTGCGTTCCTCGGTCAGTTCCGGGAAAACGAGGCGGATAACGCTGCCGTCGTTGGTCGGGTTGATGCCCAGATCAGAAGTCAGAATGGCTTTTTCAATCGCCTTTAAGAGGCTCTTTTCCCATGGCTGAATAATAATCATGCGGGCTTCCGGAACATTGATGTTGCCCACCTGCTGAAGCGGAGTGGGAGTTCCGTAATAATCCACCTTGATTTTATCAAGCACATGCGGGTTTGCACGTCCTGCGCGGATCGTCATATAGTCGCTCTCCAGCACCTCTAATGTCTTATTCATCTTGTCCTCGTAAACCTGTAAACTCTCCTGCATATTGTCCTCCTAGTTTATGCGGTCACAATTGTGCCGTTTATTTTCCCCTGCATCGCGTCAGCAATGCTGTCTTTTTCATTCAGACTGAATACCGCTAATGGCATGCGGTTCTCCATACACATGATGGAGGCTGTCAGATCAATCACACCCAGCTGCTTATCAATCACTTCCTGTATGGATATCTCATCGTATTTCTTCGCTTCCGGATTGATCTTCGGATCGCTGTCGTAAACGCCGTCAATCGCTTTAGCAAGAAGGATGCAGTCCGCTTCCATCTCGATAGCCCGAAGAGCGATTCCGGTATCGGTAGAAAAGTAAGGATGGCCGGTACCGCCTGCAAAAAAGACCACCATTCCCTTTTCAAAATACTTGTTTGCTCTGTCCTTGGAAAAAAGCTTTGTCATGGAGCCGCACTCAAACGGTGTCAGAATCTGAGTCGTCATCCCGGCACACCGGAAGATCTCAGATACATAGATGCAGTTCATAACCGTGGCAAGCATCCCGATCTGGTCTGCCTTGGTACGGTCGATGGCATTGCTCGTCCTTCCCCTCCAGAAGTTGCCTCCGCCAATGACGATGCCTACCTCGACACCGGCATCCACGGATATCTTAACCTGCCGCGCTACTTCCTTCACAGTCTCTTCATCGAAGCCTGTTTTATTCGGTCCGGCAAGGGCTTCACCGCTTAATTTCAGTAATACACGTCTTGGATTCATAGCTATCATTCTCCTGTTATTGAAGCGTTTTCCGCTTTGGTATTGTCATGAATGATTATAGCATATTTCTTTTTGGTTGGAAAGAGAAAGTTTTCTGTGGAAAGAGAACGCTCTTCCCATGACGGAAAAAGTCCCCGTAAGAAGTTCTCACCTCTTCCGGGGACCTTGTTATTCATTTACGTCAGACAATTAATCCATTGTCGCATACTGGAAGAACCAGTAGCCGTATGGAGAATGCCATGTTCCTTTTAACTTCGGATCCTGTAAATAGAAATCGTTGTAGTAAGCAATCGGAGCCATCGCTGCGTCTGCAAGGATCATGTTCTCTGCTTCATGCAGCTTTGCATAATGCTCTGCAACATCAGCTGTGGAGTTGGCATCGTTTAACATCTTGTCAACTTCCGGATTGCTGTACTTACCGTCGTTGTTTCCGCCGCCGGTAATCATTAAGTTCAGCATGTTGGAAGGATCATCGTAGTCATATACCCAGCCGTTACGTGCAACCTGGAAATCGCCTGCACGCCGGGTTGGTGTAAAGGTAGACCACTCAACAACCTTGATATCCATGTTAATGCCAAGGGATTCTTTCCAGCAGCTCTGTAAGTACTCAGCCAGTGGTTTGTGGTAGCCGGCATCGTTGGTCATATATTCGATGGTCGGGAAGCCTGCTCCGTCCGGATATCCTGCATTGGCAAGTAATTCTTTTGCTTTTGCAACATCAGCGTCGTGATCCGTTACGTTGAAGAAGTCTCCGCCGTTGTTCTTACGTGTAACCTCTTCGAAGGAAGAACCGGCTTCTGCGTCAGAAAGGCCAGGTCCAACAAAGTTGGTTGCCGGGGAATAGGTTCCCTGCATAACTGTGTTGGCAACGTAATCACGGTCGATGGCAAGACTTAATGCCATACGTACATCCGGGTTGTTAAACGGTTCTTTTTCTGTCTGGAAGCTGATGTAATATGTACCCATTAAAGGATCTACATGGAAATCTTCGTTGCCGCGCAGGCTCGGAACTTCTTCTGTAGGAACGTCCTTGATCATGGATACTTCACCAGTCTGATATGCACTGTAAGCAGCATTGGAGTCTTCCATCAGGACAAACTTTAAAGTATTAACTGTAACCTTATCTGCATTCCAGTAGTTCTCATTCTTAGCAAACGTAATATGGGAACCTGGTACCCACTCGATCATCTTTAACGGACCGTTGGAAATATAGGTTTCTGGTGTTAAAGTCCACTGATCGCCGTTTGCTTCAATCGTTGCCTGCTGAACAGGAACCATGGAGCCGTGTGTAATCAGCTTGGAGAAATATACACATGGAGATGCCATCTCAACAACGAATGTATCATCATCCGGTGCGGATACTCCAAGTGCGTCTAAATTACCTTCAGATGCTTCTTTGTAGCCTTTTACGTAGCCAAGCATATCCATAGCATACGGTGCAGCGGTGTTCGGATCTGCAAGTCTCTTCCAGGAATATACGAAGTCATTCGCTGTAAGAGGTGTTCCGTCACTCCACTTTAAGCCTTTGCGAAGATGGAAGGTATAGGTAAGTCCATCATCAGAAACTTCCATGGATTCAGCCTGCCCTGGAACAATCTTGTTCTCTGAGTCAACGCTCATCAGAGTCTCAAAGGCATGAAGAATCATGTTTCCGCCGTCTACTGCGCTGTTTAAAGCCGGATCAACAGTCTCAGGATCAGGTCCGATCTGAACTGCAAGGTCAAGGCCAGCGCCTCCATTTTCAGCCGGTGCAGCAGTCTCGCCCTCTGCGGCAGCAGCTGTTGTTGTGGTATCGGCAGCTTTTGTTGTTGGCGCATCAGCGGTCTTATTGCCTCCACAGGCGGTAAGAATCATACCGGTTGCCATAACAGCTGCTAATACAAGTGCTGTTTTTTTCATATCAATTCCTCCTCTAAAGAATTTATTCAAATTAGCACAGCAATACTTTACCTGACTACTGTGCTGATTTGTCTTTTAGCATACCACAAAACCTCAGGAATAGCAATTAAAAATTAATTTACTTTGTCCAGGTGGTGGCACGCCGCATAGTGACCTGTGGAAACTTCCTTCCACTGCGGCTCTTCCGCTGCACAGAGCTCGTCGGCATACGGACAGCGGGTACGGAAGCGGCAGCCGCTCGGCGGGTTAACCGGGCTTGGCACGTCGCCTTCCAGAACAATTCTCTTAGATTTTCTGCTGGTCTCCGGATCAGCAATCGGAATAGCGGAAATTAAGCTCTTGGTATAGGGGTGTACGCTGTGGAAGGTCAGCTCATAGCTGTCAGCCAGCTCCACCAGCTTGCCTAAATACATCACTCCGATCCGGTTTGATATATGTTTTACAATTGATAAATCATGTGCAATGAAAAGATAGGTCAGTCCCAGTTCCTCCTGCAGCTGTTCAAACATGTTGACAACCTGGGCCTGGATGGACACATCCAGAGCGGATACAGGCTCGTCGCATACGATGAACTCCGGATTCACCGCCAGGGCACGGGCGATACCGACACGCTGACGCTGTCCGCCTGAGAACTCGTGAGGATAGCGGTTCGCATGCTCGGAATTTAAGCCTACCGTGGAGAGCACGGATAAGATTCTTTCATGACGGTCCTTCTTATTGGCCGCCAGGCGATGGATATCGATCGCTTCACCGACAATATCCTCGACGGTCATACGCGGATCGAGACTCGCATACGGATCCTGGAACACGATCTGCATTTTACGGCGGTACGGAAGCATATTCACGTGGGTGATATCCTTGCCGTCATAGAGAATCGTGCCATCCGTCGGTTCATATAAACGAAGCAGCGTACGGCCGGTCGTCGTCTTACCGCAGCCGGACTCTCCTACCAGACCGAGCGTCTCACCCTTGCGAATACCAAAGGAGACGTTATCGACCGCTTTTACAACCTTCTTTTCAAAAAGCTTACTTCCTGCAACCGGGAAATACTGCTGTAAGTGTTTTACTTCTACCAGATACTTATCTTCCATCATGCATCCCCCTTCTGTGTCTTGGAATCCTGCTGTTTATCAAATTCTTTCTTCTGCATCAGCCAGCATGCACTGTAATGGACATCAGACAGATCCGTATATGGAGGCATCTCTCTTAAACAGATCTTCATGCAGGCGCGGCATCGCGGTGCAAACGGACATCCCGCAGGCGGATTCAGCATATCGACAGGGCTTCCCTCAATAGGAACCAGCTTGTTATGCTCTTTTTCCGTCAGCTTCGGAATACTCCGGATCAGTCCCTTTGTGTATTCATGGGATGGACGGTAGAAAATATCATCCGTGGTACCGTATTCTACAACCTTACCGGCATACATAACCGCAATTCTGTCACACATGTTGGCAACAACACCCAGGTCATGTGTAATCATGATAATAGCCATGCCCAGCTTTTCTTTTAAATCCATCATAAGCTCAAGAATCTGCGCCTGGATGGTAACATCCAGAGCCGTCGTCGGCTCATCTGCAATTAAAAGCTTCGGCTCACAGGCAAGGGCGATCGCGATCATAACACGCTGGCGCATACCGCCTGACAACTCGTGAGGATACTGCTTTAAACGCTTCTCCGGCTCATTGATTCCAACGAGAGTCAGAAGCTCCTTGGCCCTTTCATTCGCCTGCTGTTTATTCTTATCCGTATGAAGCATGATAACCTCACGGATCTGATTGCCAATGGAATAAACCGGGTTCAGACTGGTCATGGGATCCTGGAAAATAATGGAAATCTCATTTCCACGGACTTTTCTCAGTTCCTTTTCCGACATTTTTTCGATCTGATGGCCGTTGAATTCCAGAGAACCGCCGATCAGACGGCCCGGATATGCGGTAATTCCCATTAAGCTGTATGCAGTTACAGACTTACCGGAACCGGATTCACCAACAATCCCCAGCACTTCGCCTTCTTTTAAATGAAGAGACACGTCATTTAATGCCTTTACTTCACCTGCAGGAGTAAAGAAAGAAAGGCGTTCATTTTTGATATTTACCAAATACTCGCTCATTGTATCTCTCCTCCTTTAGTCTTTGAGTTTCGGGTCAAATGCATCGCGCAGACCGTCACCCAGCAAGTTAAAGCTTAAAATGATGATGGAAATCGCAAGTGCAGGTGCAAACAAACGGTGCGGATAGGACTGCAGACCGTTTAACGCAGCACTGGCAAGGCTTCCCAGAGAAGGCATCGGCGCAGCAACACCAAGGCCCAGGAAGCTTAAGAAGCTCTCTGTAAAGATGGAAGACGGAATCTGCAGTGTTGTAGTAACAATCAGAGTACCAATACAGTTTGTCAATAAGTGTTTCCGGATGATACGGCCGTTGGAAGCACCCAGTGCCCTGGCCGCAGTCACGTATTCCTGTTCCTTCAATATGAGGATCTGGCTTCGAACAATTCGCGCCATACCAACCCAGTACAGAAGGGCAAACACCACGAAAATACTGATTAAGTTAACACCGATGACCTGGATCCATTCAAATCCCGGCTTTTGCGCCAGCGCCTTCAGCGGCTGGTCAAATGCAACCGACAAAAGAACAATGATCAGAATGTCAGGGACCGTGTAGATCATATCAACGATACGCATCATAATCATATCGACCCAGCCGCCAAAGAAACCGGCAATGGAGCCGTAAAGGGATCCGATCAGCAGGATGATGGCGGAAGCTACAAGACCTACGGTAAGGGAGACCCGGCTGCCCATCATGACACGGACCGCATAGTCACGTCCCAGATTATCCGTTCCCAGGACATGCGGGAATACGCTCTCTCCCGCCGCCTTTGCCTCCAGTTCCTTCTCTGAATACTGCATGGGCGCCAGATTCTCGCTTCCGCGAATCTGCTGCTCATAGCTGTATGGATAGAACTGCGGTACCAGGAATGAAAAAATGAATACAAAAATGATAACTACCAGGCTGACCATGGCAATCTTGTTTTTCTTTAAACGCCGTATTCCATCCTGCCAGAAGCCAACGCTCTTGCGGAGGACGGTAAGACTCTCTTTTTCCTCGTCACTTGCCGGGAGAAAGTCGTCTACGTTAAGCTGTAATGATAATTTATTATTTGACATCTTCTTTCTCCTTTCTATTTAAGATTAATACGCGGATCGATGAGTTTGTAGGCAACGTCTACGATAACGTTCATCACAACCATCAATGAGGCAAGGAATATGGTAGTTCCCATGATCAGCGGGTAATCACGTCCTGTGATAGAGCCGATAAATTCAGAGCCCAGACCCGGAATCGTGAAGATCTTCTCAACGATAAAGCTTCCCGTTACCGTATAGGCAAGAAGCGGTCCCAAATACGTAACTACAGGAAGAATTGCGTTACGAAGCGCATGCTTGAAAATACTGATTACCTGAGAAAGTCCCTTTGCGCGAGCTGTTCTCATGTAGTCCTGACCCATGACATCCAGCATGGAAGAGCGCATCAGACGTGCGATATAAGATGACGGATACAGTGCCAGCGCAATTACCGGCATGATGTAATTTTTCCACGATGCCAGTCCGTACGTAGGCAGAAGCCCCAGCTTCAGACTCAGGACATACATCAGGATCGTACAGATTACGAAACTGGGAATCGCAATTCCACACGTACTGAATACGATTATGATGTCATCCACGATCGTCCCTCGTTTAAAGGCGGCAATACTTCCCAATGGAACGCCCACCAGAACTGCCGTTAAGATAGCGATGCCGCCAACTCTTGCGGACACCGGAAATTTCGATGCGATGATCATGTTCACGGTACGGCCCCTCTGCTTTACGCTCAGGCCAAGATTCCCGTGAAGAAGATCTTTCATGTATGTAACATACTGTTCGCCTAAAGGCTTGTCAAGACCGTATTTCTCATTCAATGCAGCCTGTGCCTGAGGACTTATGGCCTTCTCTGACATGAAAGGGCCGCCGGGTACCATGTTCATAACGAAAAATGTAACAGATGCAACCGCAAATATTGTTACAATCGCCATGATGATACGTTTAAAAATATATTTAGCCATTGTGTCAACTCCTTTGGTATAAGGCTTCCTTCGCGCAGCCCGGACGGAAGCTTACAGGCTTCCGCCCCTGCGTTCTGCGGAATATCAATAGTCTCTCCTGCCCTGATCCCGGGAAAAGGGTGAAATGTCCGTCTAATCCAGAAACATCTGTAGGCGTTAAACGGACACTGTCTCTACAGAAAAATCCCATGGATACCCATGGGATTCCCCCCTGAATCCTCTTTTCTTGGAAAGCCCCCTCGCTCGCGCCCGGCGGAATCTGATAAGTCCGCCTTGCCCTTGCTCGGTGGAATCTGTTACTGCATCTGTTTTGCAACTTCTGCAGCAAAATCCTCTTCTTTTTTCTCAAGACCTTCGCCGGTTTCAAACCGAACAAACTTCTTCAGTTCGATCTTTCCGCCAACCTCTTTGGAAACCTGCTCTAAGTATTTAGCAACAGTTAAATCACCATCTTTTACGTAAGCCTGGTCTAACAGACAGAATTCTTTTAATTCCTTGTTCAGACGGCCAATGATCATCTTCTCGATGATTGCATCCGGCTTGTCCGGATTCTCGTTCTTAGCCTGAACCTTTAAGATCTCAGTCTCATGCTCAACGAATTCCTGCGGAATCTCGTCTCTCTTTACATACTTTGGTGTCAGCGCTGCGATCTGCATTGCAACGTTTTTTAAAGCTTCTTTTACTTCATCATTGACAACTTCAGCAGAAGCTTCCACCAGAACGCCGATTCTGCCGCCGCCGTGGATATAGTCAATAACAACGCCGTCTGTTGCAATCTTCTCAAATCTTCTGATGTTCATATTCTCGCCGATAATTGCGATCTGGCTGGATAATTCCTGAGCCACTGTCAGGGAAGTATCCTTTGCCCACGGCTCTGCCATGAACGCTTCCATGTCAGCCGCGCTGCTGGCAAGTACCTGAGATGCCACATCTGCAACATAGCCCTGGAACTGCGCATTCTTAGCCACGAAGTCAGTCTCGCTGTTTACTTCAACAATCGCTGCAGACTTTCCATCTTCGCTTACAAGAGTCTTTACGATACCTTCTGCTGCGATTCTTCCTGCCTTCTTGGATGCAGCTGCAAGTCCTTTTTCTCTTAAAAATTCAACAGCCTTTTCCATATCTCCATCCGTTGCCGCAAGTGCCTTCTTACAATCCATCATGCCTGCACCGGTCATTTCTCTTAACTCTTTTACCATTCCAGCCGTAACTGCTGCCATTTGATTTCCCTCCATATTCTTCTCGTTATTCATATTATACAGGTTTTCGTTTCCTGGTCTACAGGGAACTTCTTCCTAATCTGCCTCAGCATGCATTGCCGTGGTTCGGACTCCGTCTCCCCATAAATCGAAAAATGCTTCAACCCGCTTATCACAGCCGGCCGAAGCATTCATCTGCCTGAACAATTAAGCCTCTACAGCCTCTTCGAAATCCTGAGCTGCTTCTGCTTCTTCAGCTGTTGCCTCGCCCTGGTTTGCCTCAATTACTGCGTCCGCCATCTTGGATACGATCAGCTTAACGGCTCTGATTGCATCATCATTACCCGGAATCACGAAGTCAAGCTCTTCCGGATCACAGTTCGTATCAGCAATGCCGATTAACGGAATCCCCAGTGTATGAGCTTCCTGAACGCAGATTCTCTCTTTCTTAGGATCTACAACAAAGATAGCATCCGGAATCTTCTTCATTTCCTTGATTCCGCCGAGGTTTTTCTCCAGTTTCTCCCATTCTTTCTTGAGAGCAATTACTTCCTTCTTAGGAAGAACATCAAATGTTCCATCTTCGGACATGGTTTCAATCTGTTTTAATCTTGCAATTCTGGACTGGATTGTCTTGAAGTTTGTAAGCATACCGCCCAGCCATCTCTCATTTACATAGTACATACCGCAGCGCTCTGCTTCTGTCTTGATCGCATCCTGAGCCTGCTTCTTGGTTCCTACAAAAAGGATCTTGCCGCCTTCAGCAGCAATGTCGGCTACGGCTTTGTAAGCCTCGTCTACTTTTACAACAGACTTCTGTAAGTCGATGATGTAGATGCCGTTTCTCTCTGTGTAGATGTATGGAGCCATCTTAGGGTTCCATCTTCTTGTCTGGTGACCGAAATGTACACCAGCTTCTAACAGCTGTTTCATTGAAATAACGCTCATGTTATTACCTCCATTTGGTTTTTCTTCCGTCTGCTTCTCTTGCTTCCAAGGAGACCGGAAATCCGGCACCTTCCTCCAGAATCCGCAAACGTGATTTTTTGTAAGCCTAGCTAGTATAGCATAACTTTAATCCCTGTGCAAGTTATTTTTTACTTTTAATGACAATTTTTTTCATAGTTTCGTAAAAAAAAGAAGCAGTTTTTCTTCGCCGCTTCTTTTTGCCAAACAGATCATTTACGATTCTTTTATCTCTCTGTGAGCCTGAATCCCCTTGCCGTTTCCTGCTTTAATCGCCTTCAGTTCATCGAATACCACATCGTTTAAGACTTTAATATAAGTCCCCTTCATACCGGAAGAACGCGACTCAATCACTCCTGCACTCTCAAACTTTCTGAGCGCATTGACAATGACCGAACGGGTAATTCCGACACGGTCCGCGATCTTGCTGGCTACCAGGATTCCCTCGTTTCCATCCAGTTCATCGAAAATATGAGTGATCGCCTCCAGTTCTGAAAATGACAGGGTGCTGATCGCTGATTTTACGATCTGAACCTTTCTCGTCTCCTCAGCGTTCTCCTCATTAACCGATCTCATCATCTCGAGGCCTACAACGGTCGTTCCGTATTCACTGAGGATGATATCGTCAATATCGTACTGGGCATCTGACTTGTAGATAAACAGTGTTCCCAGGCGTTCTCCCGCAATATCAATCGGTGTGATGATCGCCTGGTACTTGCGGATATTGTCTCCCGTGAATCCAAGGGTTTCAAGGTTTACATTCTCCTTGGTGGAAAGGATGCCAAGCAGACGCTCATTCAGCATACCGTCCACATAGCCGCCGACCGTATCTGCAATCAGTTCCTGAATCTCTTCCACATCAGGGCTGATCGCAACGCCTAATACCTTTCCTTTTTTGCTGATCACGAGAATATTAGAATTTAATATCTCGCTGAGCACTTCACAGATATCGTTAAATACTACTTTGTGCGAGTTGTTGTTATGCAATAACTTGTTAATTTTCCTAGTTTTGTCCAACAATTGAACACTCATAACCGAAAACCTCCTTAAGAATTTGTAGGAAAGCTCAAAATACCCCTTTAATATTTAAATATTAACACTATTCCGTCAAAATAACAATCATTTTTTGAAGATTTTCGATTTTCTTAATAATTATTCTATTTTGTATTTTTGCTTGTACTGTAACCGCATTGTTCGTTGGAGCAAAGCAGTTTATTGCCTTTTTCTACCATATAAGAGCCACATTTCGGACATTTCTCAGTGGAAGGTCTCTGCCAGGACATAAAATCGCATTCCGGATTGGCTTCGCATCCGTAATAGATTCTGCCCTTCTTTGTCTTCTTAATGACCACGTCCTTCCCGCACTTGGGACACGGCACACCGATCTTCTCCAGATACGGCTTTGTATTCTTACACTCCGGGAATCCGGGACACGCCAGGAATTTGCCGTGGGGACCGTATTTGATTACCATGTTCCGGCCGCAGAGTTCACAGATCTCCTCTGTCACTTCATCCGCAATGGTTACTGACTCCAGTTCGACTTCCGCCTTATCCACTGCTTCCTTTAAATCCGGGTAGAAATTGCGTACCACAGTCTTCCACGGAACGGAGCCGTCTCCCACTTTATCGAGAAGGTATTCTAAATTAGCGGTAAAGGTGATATCGACGATGCTGGGGAAGCTCTGCTTCATCATACTGTTCACGACTTCACCAAGCTCTGTCACATAAAGATTTTTATTTTCCTTAGCCACATAGCGTCTGGCAATGATCGTCGTAATCGTCGGTGCGTACGTACTTGGACGGCCGATTCCCTGTTCTTCCATCGCCTTTACCAGTGACGCCTCAGTAAAATGTGCCGGCGGCTGTGTAAAGTGCTGACTGCTGTCCAGCTTTTCGAGGGTTAGGACGCTTCCCTTCTCCAGCCGGCCCAGAAGGGCGCTGCTCTCTTCTTTCTCGTCTTCCTGTATATAAACTGACATGAATCCGTCAAAAGCCAGCTTTGAAGCCGCTAATGTAAAGCAGTAATCGCCTGCCGCTACCTTAACGGATGTCGTCTCATAAACAGCCGGCTGCATACGGCTTGCCGCAAAGCGTTTCCAGATCAGCTGATAGAGACGGAATAAATCCCTCTGAAGCGATTCTTTGACAATGACCGGTGTCAGACTGATGTCTGTGGGACGGATCGCCTCGTGCGCATCCTGGATTTTGGCTCCGCTCTTCTTCGCCTGTTCTCCGCTTGCCACGTATTTGCTGCCGTACTGCGCCTCGATAAATGCCCTTGCCGCCGTATCAGCTTCCTCAGCGATTCTGGTAGAATCGGTACGCAGGTAAGTAATGAGACCGACAGTTCCGTGTCCCTTCACCTCCACGCCTTCATACAGCTGCTGGGCCAGACGCATCGTCTTCTGTGTGGAAAAGTTCAGTACTTTGGAAGCTTCCTGCTGCAGCGTACTGGTTGTAAAGGGGATTGGTGCCTTCTTGATCCGCTCTCCGTTCTTCACCTCATCCACAACGTAATCGCAGCCTTCCAGTTCCTTTAAGATGCCATCCAGTTCTTCTTTATTGCGGATCGCAATCTTTCCGTCTTTATTGCCGTAGAACTTGGCTGCCAGAGCCTTCTTGCTTCCCGGCTGTTTTAAATCCGCCTCAAGGTTCCAGTACTCTTCCGGAATAAAGGCGTTAATCTCCTCTTCCCGGTCGCAGATCATGCGGAGCGCCACCGACTGAACGCGGCCGGCACTAAGGCCCCGTTTTACCTTCGCCCAGAGAATCGGGCTGATCATATATCCAACCATACGGTCCAGGATTCTTCTCGTCTGCTGCGCGTCCACAAGATCCATATCGATCTCTCTCGGCGTCTTCAAAGAAGCCTTCACCGCATTTTTTGTAATCTCGTTGAAGCTGATTCTGTATACCTGTTTATCCTTCTGCTCATCCAGCTTTAATGCCTTTACCAGATGCCAGGAAATCGCCTCCCCCTCACGGTCAGGGTCCGTTGCGAGATAAATCTTATCTGCTTTTTTCACTTCCTTGCGAAGCTTCGCAAGAATGTCGCCTTTGCCCCGGATCGTAATATACTTCGGTTCAAAATCCTGTTCCGGGCTGATTCCCAGCTGGCTCTTAGGCAAGTCTCTTACATGACCGTTTGACGCATCAACCTCGTAGCTCGTTCCCAAAAATTTTTTAATCGTTTTCACCTTCGCGGGTGACTCCACAATAACTAAACAATTCGCCATACAAAACTCCTCGCCTATAATCTCTTACCATAATATTGATGGGATGTCTGAACCACATAACCGCCCAGCTCCAGATCCAGAAGTGTGCCGATACATTCACTTACAGACAGTCCGCTTAAGATCACAATCTCTTCTAACCCCTTCGGTTGCAAATCGAGGCAACTATACACCATTTTTTCTTTTTTGGCAAGCCCGTTCTCATTTTTTTCATGAACTCTTAATATTTTACCAGCCTTCAAGGCGAGATATTCCAGCACCTCCTCCGGCCCCAAAAGAACGCCCGCACCCTCAGAAATCAACCGGTTGCAGCCTTCGCTCAGCGGGTCGGAGACACGTCCCGGAAGAGCAAAAATTTCTTTTCCCTGTTCCAGTCCAATTCCAGCTGTAATTAAAGATCCGCTCTTTTGTCTGGCTTCCATCACAAGGAGCACATCAGAGAGGCCGCTGATAATCCGGTTTCTTATGGGAAAATTCTTCTGCTGCGGCGGCTCCCAGGGCATCCACTCTGAAAGGACGCCGCCCTGACGGCACATGCGTTCGTAGAGCCCGTAATTCTCTCTCGGATAACAGATCTTAATCCCGCACCCCAGCACGCCGAATGTTCTCCCGCCGGCCTTCAGCGCCCCTCTGTGGCCGGCGCTGTCAATTCCATGAGCGAGGCCGCTGATAATCTGAACTCCGGCCCTGGCCAGCTCCGCAGCCACAGATTCCGCTTCCTGTCTTCCGTAATTGGTACAGTCCCTGGCCCCAATCACAGCCGCCGCAGGCCGTTCCTCGTCCGGAAGCTCGCCCCGGACAAAGAGGCCAACCGGATAATCGGGAATCTGAAGCAGACGTTTGGGATAATTCTCATCTAAGAATGCAACCAGCCGGATGCCCTCCTTTTCCAGCTGCTCCAGTTCTCTTTTTCGCTTGTCCAGGCTGCACTTTTCCGCATCAAATGCGGCAGCCACCTTCGGCCTGAGGAGACCTGCCTGTTCCAGATTTTTTCCTTCTATATTATATATCTCCTCGAAGCTTTTAAACTGTTTAGCTATACGCATTCCGGTGACCGCACCGATCCCGGGCACAGATAAAAACCAGCAGAGATACTGACGCTCCTTATGTGATATCATGATGGCTGCCTCCCCAGTATTTTTCCTCCAGGCCGCGAAGCCCCGCTGCTTCCGCCAGATGTTCTTTTTTTATTTCGCTGCTGCCGGCCAGATCCGCGATGGTTCTGGCCACCTTCAGAATCTTTCCATATCCGCGCGCACTGAGTCCCATGTGCTCAAAGATACGTTTTAAAAACGCCTGTTCCTTCTGACCCAGACTGCAGAATGCTCTGATCTGTGCCCCGTTCATTGCACTGGAACAAAGTGCCTTCGGCACTCTCAACTCCCCTGCCCCTCACTCATGAGGGGTTTTGGGGTTTTCCTTTGTCACTTTTTGTTGTAAAATATTCTTATGTATAAAAAGAACATTCTTCAAACTATTTT